>JAHPYZ010000085.1:0-2635 GCA_019058425.1 Promethearchaeota archaeon | reverse complement strand
CCTCCAATATTATGCAATGAGCAATGCAGTTGATTTACTACCAAAAATGAAAATGGATAAAGATATAAAAAAACATGTTGAAGAATATTTCAAGAAATATGGAACTAAACAACCAAAATTTTGAAAAACTAAAGCGTGTAGAAATCCTTCCATATTCTGATAAGAATATTGAGATTTTTGTAAAATAATTTTTCAGAATTCGTTAATCTCCTCTCATCCTCTAAGGATAATTCTGTCATAGATAATTTTAATAGTTTCAACAACCGGCTATCAATAATATTAGAAGCATATGAATTATATCTTTCAAAGTCAATTTTGGGTTTATTATTTTTATCTACTTCAATTTCCATAATTCTCTTAAATTCTTTTATTTTATTTAAGAAAAAGTTATTTGTTCTTGTATTTAATTTCATGTCATCTCTTTCACCTATAGCATATCGTTGAACATCGAAATTATCACATTTATCTGTATCTGTCACTTTTAAAATATCTTTTTCAATGAGGGGAATGGAAGAAAACAAATTTAATTTATATTTCTTTCCCTTCTCGAAAGGGCCAAAAGATTCTCCTAGTAGTGAAAATCCTTCGAAATTTCTTATGCATTCCATTATAATTTTTTCATTTTTAAAAATAAAATTAATTCTCTTCAATGAATCTGTAAAGTGTTCTTCTATTGCGTCCAAAAAATTATGCACCAGATTTAAAAAATTAATAAATCTTTATATACTATGCAAGAAGTAATACAAAAGAAATAAACATACTATTATTTTATTAATAATCTAAAAAGCTTGTGAAAATATTGGTATTAGAAATCATTCTTATTATATTCTTTATTGGATTCTTTTTACTTGGATTCTTTATTATTTATAGACAAGTAGCACTCGTTAAAAAAGGAGAATTTAGAAATAAAGACCGAATTCAATGTATTATTTATGGAATTATTTTTAGTTTATCAATCATGGTAGTTTTTACAGTTGCTGTTATTTTTACTGTAAGAACACCAGAATTTTGGGACCCAGAAACTACTCCTCCAGATGTACATCCTTTAGTATTATTAGTCCCTTTTATATTTTGTTTGGGTTATATTTCATTCTATCCAATGATAGATTTTCTATTCATTGCTTTAAGTAAAGAATCAGATGAAGGATTAACTCCCTTTCATAAATTTCTAAGTACTAAGATTATAAATTTGTCAGGAAATCGACTTGTAAATGTACTAGTTGCTTTAGTATTTTATCTAATTGTATTTATTATCCCTCCCATTTTACTATCGATAACAGGATTGCCTTTTATCATGATCTGGATAACTTGGATGCTTGTTTATCCTCTTATGATATTAACTTTTTATGGATCCAAGGGTTATATAGCAGGTATTTCAAATGTTTATTATCATATACCAGATCTAAAGAGATCTATTTTTCTTAATTTTGAAGATAGTAAAAGGGGAATGAAACAATTCATATCGGATCCAGGGTCCTACATAATACTGGGTTTGATGTTGTTTGTCTTTGTTTGGGCTTGGATTTCATTAGTTCAAACTATCATGTTCTTTTTTACTCGAACATTTGCAATTTCAACTATGACGTCCGTTTTCGTTTTTGTAACCCTCCTATTTGGAATACTAGGATATTTTACACGTTTTTGGGGGAGAAAAATAAAATATAGAGGAATTGACATTTATTTTGCCGCTTATTTAATGGCATCTATAGGAATTAATGTAATTATTAATTTTTTAATCGTTAATCCTGATAAATTACAATATACTTTTAATCTATGGGCTATTACAAACCAGATTTACTCTAACTTTTATATGTTTGCCTGGGCGGCTGTTATTGAAGAAATTGTTTTAGTTATTTTTACTTCTTATTTCATTATATTAAGAAATAATGAATTTGGTTTAAATATTAGATACTCAAAAATTACGGAATCTGGTCAGACATTTGATCCAATTCCTTTATTTAATTTTATTAAAAATCGTAACCCTAAAATAAGAAAACATGCAGAAAAAACTTTAATTTTAATGTTTGAAAGAATTCCTCTAAAGAATGAAATAAATCTTAATGAATGGAAATTTAAAAATTCAATAATAGACGGTATTTGCGATTATGATCCATATGTGAGAAAAATATGCAATAAAATTTTAATTCAATTAGAAAACGATGTTCCAGAATTAATATTACCCTGGATAATAGAAGCATTAGAGTCCCCAAATTATGATAAAAGCATCCCTATTACAAAATTATTGTTAAGAGCAAACACAAATCTTGTAGAAAAGATACCTAAGGATATAATTTTTAATATTATTGAAGACTCAGAATGGAGAATGAAGATATTGGGACTTAAAATATTAAGCAGATTGATAAAGAATAACCGTGACTTAATATTGAATGTAAATATTAAAAAATTAATCAACAACCCCAACAGTCTTATTCAGGTTGAAATTCTTAATCTTTTGGCAGCTTCATCTTATACTCTTCCTATTGATATCATTATTGATAAAATTTTTCATATAAATAATGAAATTAGCTCAGCAGCGGTTAAAAACCTAAAAAATCTTAATACAAAACAAATAAATAAAAAATTAATTTCTAAAATTCTACCTCTTATGAAAGATCCTTCTAGTTCAGTTAGAACC
>JAHPYZ010000084.1 GCA_019058425.1 Promethearchaeota archaeon | reverse complement strand
GATTATTCATTTGAACTTGTGGATTTAGGGGTGGATTACCATCCAAATTCAGTTAGCATAGACATGATTGATGCATCAGAAAAAATGAACGTAATAGGATCTTCAATTGGAGGAGGTAACATAGTAATCAAAGAAGTTGATAGCTTAGAAGCAGGATTTGGGGGGGAACCAAACACGTTAGTAATATTAAATCATGACAAGATTGGGGCACTTGTAAATATCGCAAATACACTTCAAAAATTTAAATTAAATATAGGATCGATGAAAATCTCCAGAAATTTGAAAAAAAAAATAGCTTTAACATGGCTTGAAGCAGATACAGTGATACCAGAAGATTTAATTGATGTATTAAAAAAACATCCTGAAATAATTTGGGTGAGGGTAATCAATGTTTGAATCGATTTCTGATCTGCTCAATGAATCTAAAACAAAAGGGATTCCATTACATGAATTAATAATAAACGATGAAATGGAATTTCAAAATATTCCTAAACAAATCATAATTGAAAGACTTAATAAATCTTTAAATATAATGAAGCAATCTCTTGAAAAAGCACTTGTAAGTGATATTGAATTACCTATCAAAGAAGCAAGTCATCAGGCAAAAAGAATGCTTTCACCAGGAATTTTCTATGGAAATGATTTAAAAGAAGCTGTGGGCTGGGCAATGGCTATAGGTGAATATAATAGTGGTATGGGATTAATTGTTGCTTGTCCTACAGCAGGTTCTTCTGGAACCGTACCTGCTGTTCTTTTTAAAGCTAAAGAAATCCTTAATAAATCAGATGATGATATCTTAAATGCTTTAATTGTTGCGGGAGCAATAGGGGCAATTATTGGAAATAAAGCAATGCTTTCAGGAAGTGAAGGAGGTTGTCAAGCAGAAATAGGAGTTGCATCTGCAATGGCGGCGGCAGCTATAACTTATATGGCTGGGGGAACCCACCTTCAGATAAACAATGCGATTGCATTGACATTAAAAAATCTATTAGGACTTATTTGTGATCCTGTTGCCGGATTAGTAATTTCACCGTGTATTAAAAGGAATGCTATAGGTGTGGTTAATGCATTCTTAGCTGCTGAAATGGCATTATCAGGAGTTACATCTATTATTCCAGCAGATGAAGTTGTGGATGCTATGATGAAAGTCGGTCGTAAATTACCATATGAATTAAAAGAAACGGGAAAAGGTGGAATAGCAGCATCTAAAACGGGGAAAAGAATAAGAAAGAGCCTTTTTTCTGATATGGTATAATATTTATGAATAAGAAGAGGTATTATTAGGATTTCGAACCATTTCATAATTAAGTAAATCATAATCGTTAATTTTAATGGTAATTTCCTTGATGACTTTAAATCCGAGTTTCTTATAGAAATCCACATTATCAATATCAGCGCTTACATATGTATAGTACCCACAACTATCCGTTCTTTCAAACATCGCATTTAGTAATTGACTAGCAATCCCTTTTCTTTGATATTCGGGATCAACTGCTAAACTCATGAGATCTAAATAGCGTTTCCCAACCATGTTTTTGGCCCTATCCTTATCTAATTGACTTAGACCTTTCACTGATGTTAGAAAATCTCTGCCGATTTTAACCAATTTCAAGCTGTTTTTAAATCCCCCAGATCGAATCAATCTCCACGTAGTCATGTCAGCTTTTTCATAAGGTATCCAAATTGAAATTCCTTCTAATTGTTCTGAAGGAGCATAAGCAAAACCATATTTTAGTCCATAACGAATTGCTATTTCAAAAAATGTTTTTAATACTAATGATTTATCTTCTATTCCCTCTAGAGCTTTTTCATAGAGTGTGATTTTAGAGTAAGCTCTTGCATAGACTTCAGAGGCTTTTTTAATATCATCTGGTGTTAATTTATACAAATGGTCTAAATTATTATTCATAATAGAATTAAGAAAGAAGTTAATTAAAAAAAATCTGTAGTCCATTAATTGTTATATCTACATAGTGAAAAATGGGTAGTATTCAGTGGAAAAATCAAAATTAGTAATAATCCCCATTTAATATTACTTTAAGTAGCAAAAATTGGTCTCTTTTTAGTTTTTATATTGCTAGCTTTTATTATTAAATAAAGATAATTTACAGCTTGTTTATGACTATGTAGATCCAACAATACGTTTAAATACTTGAATTATCTATGTAGTCACAAAAAATGATTTTGTTAATTAAATCAATTTAAAATAAACTCAAAAAAATGTATAATTATGAATAAACCAGAAGTAATAAAACCAATAACAGCTTCAGATAAACCTAAAACTATGAAACTGTCATCAGCTCACAAAATTCTTCTTAAATTACATCTTTTTCTATACAGTGCCGTAATGGCTTTATTAATTTTAATTTGGGCCTTAGTTGGGGATATTTCGTTCTTTTTACCTGCATTTCCCTTACTCGGTTGGGGTATTGGGATCGGACTTCATCTAATTGGTTACCTTATATATTTTGATAAGGTGTCTTATCTTACAAAGATTAAAGAACAATCTACTCTTGGATTACTCTTTATTTTTCATGCCTTTATTTATGTTATGGTAAACCTCATTGTATTATGTGGTGATTTAATTACCCCCGGAGTTGTATTCTTTTACTGGCCATTAAGTATGTGGGGTATAGGGATAATTTTTCATGCAATCGGATTTTTCACATGGAATATATTAATGGTAAATGAAAGGGTAAAAATAATGAGAAAGTATCCTAATTATGATGCTCGAAAAATTAATAAAATAGCAACACGCAAAATCTCTAATCTATGGATTTTAGTAGCACATATAACCTACTTTATAATTGTTAATATTTTAATTTATACTGTTATTCCTAACTTGTTCAATGTGGATCTCGGAGATATAAATATTATTGATCGTACAATTTATTGGAGTACAGTAATAGTCATCCATATATTCAGCTTTTTCCTATACTTCTACATTGAATCCATCAAACCAAACTTAAAAGGGTTTATCATTCATGCATCTCTCTATGTAGCATCAAATATTTTACTAATTTATGAATGGACTAAATCTGATATCGCATATTTCTGGCCAATTTACTCATTAATCCTATGGGGAGTTATTCTTTGTATCCACATATTCGCATCTTTAAGATACGATAATTCCAAGGCACGAGGACTTCTTTTGTGGAAATATTCTTTCATTTCTCATTTAGCTATTTATGCAATCGGAATTCTACTTATGGCAATTAATATGATTATTTTTGCTATTGATTTAAGTGATATAGTTCATCCGCTTATGGGATGGGGAATTGGAGTATCTGTCCATACGGCAATTTACCTAAATATCCGTCTGAAAATTAAAGCTTTCTGGAAAGGTAGTTTTATAATACATCTCGCAGCATATATCTCCACAAATATCTATCTCATAATTCTTAATGTAATGATGGGTGGGTTTCCATGGAGCGTAATTGCTATAGTTGGATGGGGAATTGGTTTAGGTGTTCATGCTATCTTAGCCTATGTTCGCTAAATTCCCTAATTCTTATGAATAAAGACATATAAATGATTAAAAAACTAAAAAAGAAACAAATTTTTTTTTTATTTTTTTTTGATTTCAAAAGGTAATTCAGATTCTGGTTTACGTGAGAGTCTTTTGGGACCGTAATAGACAATTACAAGTACCGTATAGATGGTAATCATGATGCTTGCGATTATGTAAAATACCATTAATGGCATTAATTGAATAGTTCCTGTAATATAGCGTCCGGTTGCATTAAAACTAAAATGAAATATTATAGTGATAATCAAACTACCTCCAGTGTTGTTGTAAGCCCAGGTGAATAGAATCGCTAATACGACGACAATAACAATGTAAATGTAGAAAGGCATCCTTGGTTCAATTAAATATAATGGTAAATGCCAGCAAGCCCATATGATACCCAATATTAAACTAGATTTTATTGCACTCATACGTGACTCTAATCGAGGTAATGCATATCCTCGCCAACCAGCTTCTTCAGATAAGGGTCCCATTATCAAGTTTTCCAATAAACTGAGGAAGAAGATACCTATTGTCATATTAGATGCAACAATTGGGACAAATCCACTAATTATTATGTAAAATATTGCAGCAATTATAGGTCCTAATATTAATATAAATCCTGCTAAGTACCAAAATGGTCCAACTTTCCATTTACCGAATCCTGATAATAAATTTTTTAATCCCTCCTTTCCATCATTTAAACCCGTAAAAATTAATGCGGAGATAGTAGGGCTTGTGACTGCTACAAGAAGCATAATATATTCTAAGATAACAAGCCCTCCAATAGCTCTCAATCCTAAAATAATGAGAACACCAGCAATCATTATCAGATAACTTAGTACAAAAAATATCAACAGTGAATATTTTTTTAGAAAAGTCATGATATTTGAAAAATAAAGAATTCATTAAAAGATTATCGATAAATTAGTCAAAACCCTAAAAGATTATATTAATTTTCCATTAATTGCTGTGAAAAAAATGACAAGCTACTTGATTTAAATATGAATATCACTATGTGTAGCATTGCATAGTTTTCATGCAAAAAACGTTTACCTAAGTAATACTTAGGAAATGGGTTTAAGGTGATTTGGGAGTAAAACTCTTCCATATTAATTGATTAAAGTGGAGGAAAGTGAATTGATATGTATGACTTGATTCTCAAGGTTGTTATTTTTGGAGATGCTGGTTCAGGGAAAACTTCCTTAAGAAGAAGGTTTATGAGAAATGAATTCGTCACAGATTCTCGTAAGACTATCGGCGTTGATTTTGAAACGGAGGACTTAAAATTAGCGGGAAAAGCAATTAAGTTATTGATTGGAGACTTTACGGGTGATAAAAAATTTCGGTTCATGTTTCCTGAATACGTATACGGTGCGGTGGGAGGTATTTTATTGTATGATATTACGAACGACACTTCCTTTTCACATATTAGTGATTGGTTATCCGCCATCCAAGGAACCAAAGAACAATTCCCTATTGTTTTAGTTGGCGGGAAATCCGACTTAGATGATTTGAGAGAAATTACATGGGACGAAGGCGTTGATGCTGCTAAATCGAATGGTCTGAAGGGATTTATTGAATGTTCAAGCAAAACTGGAGAAAATGTGAAAGACCTCTTCTCGGGTTTAACAAAGATAATGGCAAATAGAATAATATTCGATAAACCCAATGTCCAGAGTATTAGCGTATAGTAAATGAAGATCCTAATATGTATTTCTCTATTCTAAATGAAATTTTATGTTTTCTTGGTAAATACTGTACATTGATAAATTTTATCCTAGTATAAGATCATAAATCATAATTTGAATGGCGAAAAAGCCAAAAAGGAATAATCCAATACCTACTACCAACATAAGGAAGAATGAAAAATAGCTTATTCCGCGCTCCAGTATAGACTCATTGGGGTTACGAGGATCATAAAAAACATTAATTTTATTTCCCTCTTGATATTTTTCTACTTTCATCATAGCAAAGATTTTAGGAACAAATGTTCGCGTTCCATGTACAAAATCGAGTTTTATCTGATGATTAGTAAATTTACGTCCTTCCACCTTATAAGTGTAGGTTACGTCTACATTATAAGAGACAGTTTGATCTTGATCATTTCTGTAAATCATTACTTTGTTTATTTCTCCTTCCACATAGGGCCATTTTTTACTTTTCAATACTTTCACTAAATATCTAAAATTCTGCCCAATGATAAGCACAGAAGTAATGTATAATGCAAAAGAGATAAAATTAATCCCAATTGGAATTAAAAAACTAATTCCTCTAAATGAGAATCCCAATCCTAGGAAAATTAAAGCAGTAGGTATCGTAATAGCTACTGGAGAAAAACGTATCCAAGGATCAAGAACTGAATTATGAGGTTTTTTGGGATTGTAGAAAGTGTAGACCTTATAACCTTCTGGAAACAAATTTAAAACACGCTGCACTATGGGGTTATCTTTATACACATTTCTTCCAACTGGTCTTACTGTATTATTAGTGAATTTCTCTCCATCAATTTCATAGGTATAAGTTATATCTGGTCGATATATAGCAGCTTTCGTGTGAACTGCTTCAGCAAATTCAGCCAATTTTTTAAATTTCGGCTTCATTTCGGACGAGATAACTTCACCAACAACCACTGGCCATTTAGAACATCTTGTTGTAATGACCATATATCTTATAATAAGAATAAAACTTAGTGCTCCAATTGCAAAAAATATAATCGAGAATAAATTTAAGATAATACTTCACCCTAAAAATATTTTAAATTTCATTGAAATCTAATTCTTACCTCTATTATGAAAGATATGTTATTTAAGTTTTTTTAAAAATTGATCGAAGTGAAGATATCTATTAAATTAATCATTTGAAACCTATCCTGGTTTAAATCTCAATGTTTTGAGATTTTTGTTTTAATTTAATATTGAGGAAACTCAAAAAAATGAAAAGAAATTATTAATATCTCCACCAACTATAGTATGAGTAAAGGTTGAACCATATGAAGGTAAGCAAAGGTCGGTCACATTCAACTAAGAAACATCAAACTCAAAGCAGAGTTATGTGGAAACTTGGCTTTATAGCAGTTGTGAGTGCAATTTGGATCATGCTCAGAACAGGTAGGAAACCTACTAGAATAGTATACCCTTGTCAACAGGCAGCAGTCGCGAATATAAGAATATTTCGTCTTACTCTATTGGCACCTATCCCTCCCACGATCCTCTCTTTACGGACATCACCAAAGATTCTAAAACCTATGTTTATCTTATCTACATTGATCCTTAGTTCCGTCTTTCTTATGAATGATCCATTTATCGGTTCTCTCTATACCTCTTCTGAAAATAAGACTCGAGTTTCACTCACCTTATCACCACAGAATGCACTCGCATCTAATTCATCAGACCTATTTATTCTTCAGAATGTTTTAGGAGAAGAAGGAAATATGGATGAAGCTTTCTCATCCCTCATCAAACTTATGGAAGCTCAAGAACTATATTTCTATAAGAATGCGAGTCTGAGTTCTGGATTGATAGGTCATAATGATGTGGTGATTTTAAAAGTGAATGGTCAATGGCCCTATAATGGTGGGACAAATACTGACCTAGTTAAGAGCTTGATTAATGCGATAGTAGATCATCCTGACGGCTTCACTGGAGAGGTGGTTATTGCAGATAATGGACAGGGAAGAGGAAGTATGAACTTTGCTCAAACTAACTCGTTTAATCATGATCAGTCGTATTCTGAAGTGGTTGATATGTTTGACACATATCAAGTGTCAGCATTTCTATGGGACACAATTAGGAGCTTAACTGTCGATGATTTTGATGACGGTGACTTCACAGATGGTTATGTTCGAAATTCAACTTGGCACTCAGAAACAGAGATTTACGTATCCTATCCCAAATTCACGACTGAATATGGCACATGTATTAGTTTTAAAAAGGGTGTCTGGGATAATACCACTGGCTTCGATTCGGATCGCCTGAAAGTTATTAACATGCCAGTCCTGAAGACCCATATACTTTATGGTGTGACTGGTTGTGTGAAGCATTACATGGGAGTTCCTCAGGGTTATGTTGAACCTTCAGTAGACCCTTCTTGGCCACATGAACATTTTTCAATAGCCCTAGGTGGAATGGCAACGCTCATGATAGAAACACGGATTCCAGTATTGAACATTCTTGACATGATTTGGATCAACGCCAATCCCTTAGAGAGTTCTAGCACTTATGGACCTTATGGTAACTATGCCTATACAAGGTTTACTGACATTATCGGTGCCAGTCAAGATCCTGTGGCTTTAGACTATTGGGCATCTAAGAGTGTCCTCATGCCTACTGCTATGCTTGATTATAACACCTACTCTTCGTTAGATCCCGATTATGAGCCATTAAGTGGATCTGGGATAATGGTTGAGTCCTTTCATAATTATTTAAGAAGATCAAAAGATATTTTGATCGATGCTGGTTTACAAACCACTATGAATCAAACTGAAATGAATGTATTTGTGAAAGTATTAGAAAATGCAAATCCGTATGGTGCACAAGATCAGTTGAATCCTGCATGGATCGTGATCCCACTTATCTCAGCGGGAATAGTTGTTATTCTAATAATATTCATAAAACGTAGAAAAAAGTAGTTTTGATCTAATAAATTCCTTTATGTCATGTGAAAAAACGGCGAACTGAGAGATTTATAAGGGGGTATTGCTTTCTTTTAATTAGGGTTAAGCGGTTTAGATTAATTAATCACCTTTTTATAAAAAAAAATGTAGATTCCAGAAGGAATTTAGGAGATATATCTTTTCAAAAGTGGGTTTTTAGATAAAATGGCGGGATATGATTTTACTTTCAAAATAGTACTTGTTGGCGATTCATCAGAAGGAAAGTCATATTTTGCAAAGAATTTTTGTATCGATCTCTTTAATAATGTCTCAAGATTGACAATTGGTGTAGATTTTTTTGTACGAAGTTTAAACACACTTGGAAAAAATATTAAATTTCAAATATGGGACTTGGGAGCCGAAGAAAGATTTAGATTTTTAGTTCCAACATATTGTAGAGGTGCCAATGGTGGTATAATAGTATATGATGTTAAGAACGCTCATTCTTTAGCACATATTCTTGAAAATGTTCAATTAATAAGAAGTGAAGCTGGAGATATTCCAATAGTAATAATTGGAACTAAATGTGAAGAAAATGATCAAGAAGATTTAAGAAATCAAGGAGCACAACTTGAGCAGCCAGAAGATATACAAGAGGCTGATAGGATTTTTGAAAGTTTAGCTGAAACATTAGTTAATGGAGTTTCTTCTAAATTAATAG
Organism: Promethearchaeota archaeon; assembly: GCA_019058425.1. Lineage (GTDB taxonomy): Archaea > Asgardarchaeota > Lokiarchaeia > Sigyniarchaeales > SOKP01 > Loki-b32. Next base: position 13,008 of record JAHPYZ010000084.1, on the reverse strand, counting down.
TTGTTAAAAAGCCTGTGGTATTAAAAAGAAGTCCATATAGTGAGCAATGGCCCGAATTTCGAGTAAATAATTATCTGGTTCTTAGATTAGAAAATAATAGAACTAATATATACGTAGGAGGGAGATTATTCAATCATTGTAAGTATTTATTATTAAATATTAACCATGATAAATTTAATGAGTATGATGATCTGGAATCGATCGATGAAGCAGCAGAAAGACTCGGAGAGCAAATGCATGGAGTTGGATTTCATGGTTATCATGTATCTGCTGAAACTGAATTTTGGGGACATTGTTCAAATATTCAAGCGTGGTATGACAATAGCTATGATACTCGTCTATTACATAGAAACTTATCCTTTCCATTGTTGAAAGTGCTTGTACAAATCGGGGATCCTTTGGCAAAAAAAGTAATAAAAGAAGAGATTGCAGAGCGCCTGGAGAGTGGTTATCCTTCAGTGGTTTTGTACCTAATAAAAGAAAAATATTTAGAATATTTAAATCGAGATGAATTGAATACGATTTTTGAAAACCCAAAATTTCAAAAGAACTTATCAAAATGGTTTAAAGATTCTAAAATTATTCCAAAATGGCTTTCACGTAAAATTAAATCTAAATTAAAGGATATGAATTTATGGAAATAATTTTTTTGCTTGATTCTGTTTATAAAGATTAAATTTTCATTGCAATAGCTATAATACGCCTTAAATCATTGAGCATAGGGAGAAATGTCTCGGCTTCATTGATATACGATAAGGCTACAAATTTTCCCATGTCTTTTATTAATACATCTTTCACTTCTAAAGTTCTTTGATACACTTCTTGTTGACGTTGTTTCCATTCTGGCGCTTCTTTATAACTTTTTATCTCAAAACTTGTTTTTTGAAGGTAAGGACGATAATCTTTCAATCTATTCACTGTATGATATTCCCAAGTAGTAAATATGAAGAATGCTTTAGGGCGTAAAATTCTTGCTGCTTCTTTAATTGCTGGGAATGGATCTGGGAGAAATGAGATCACATCGATACTTAACGCACCATCAAGGCTATTTTCAGGAAAATTTAAAGAATATAGATTCCCTACTTGAAATTCGAAAGTACCATCAATTTTAATGTTCATAGCTCGGCGCTTAGCTTCCTCAATCGCGCTTTCGGCAAAATCAATTCCTATATAATTAGCTCCAGTTTTCTGTGCCATCCACAATCCAGGTCCACCTCTGCCACATCCCAGATCAATAAAAGTTTTCCCTGGTCCTACATTAAGATTTTTTGCTATATTATGTAATTCAGCAATTGTAACAAAACTATCTGGATAAGCATCTTCAGGATAGTCCTCCATATAGACTTCTCTAAAGATATTTCTGTATGACTCGCTCCTACCTTTTTGGAAAGTTAAATTAAACATTTTTTTTAGATTTTCTAATATTATTTTCTCTTTTCTTTCACTCATTAAATATATCTCCTTGATATTTATGGCATTTTATTTTTATCAAATTCTGGTAGGTCATCAGGTGGCCATCCTCTGGGAGTCTTATAGTCTTTTACATAGCGATGATCGCACATTGGAGCTCCAAATCCCAATGTTTGAGTACGAGAGAATCCAAATCCTAAAATATTTGCTTCAGAGAAGTCCGCTAGACAAAAAAATGGGATAAATTTCTCAGCATCCAATCTCTTAAATACCTTATGAATTCCACATTCATGAAAATTAAAACCCCATTCAAACGATTTCCCATCACCTTCAACATAATCCGCAACCCAATCATCTGGATAATTCCTTAATTTAGATATTTCACAATGTTTTTTTGCCCAGTCAACATAGGCTGTTTCAAATGGATATTGAGAGGGATCCTTACCAATTTTTTCTATACTTTTTTTTCTGATTGTATTTTTTATATCACGAAACTCATAGTAAAATTCTCCGATATCTCGAAGAGTAAGTCCTTCTTTTTCTAAGATACGAAATACTGCGAGATTAGACATACCTCCAATAAGAAAAGTACTGAAGGGGTTCTTAGTTCCTCCTATATATGGTATTTCAGGTATTATTTTCTCATATTCTATTTTCATTTGATTAAAAATTTCATTGATTTTAGCTGGACTAAACTTTCTTTTTAGGATATCCTCAGCAACTTTAATATGTTTAGAGAAATCTTTCATCAATTTTATTTTTCTTTTAATATAATAATCTTTTATAACCTTTACAGCCATTTTGAAATTTTTCACCATTTTAAATCATAATTTACTAAATGGATTAAGACAAATTCAAAATAAGGTTTCTTTTACTTTTAAATTTTTATTATAGCAAGGTCAAAAAAGTAAAATTCATGTTTTCCTTGATTATAGGAAATCGGATCTTTTTTTATTCTTAGTCTAATTTAAGTAATTTTTAATTCCAAGAAAAATAAGATAAAATAATTCGTTTATTTATGACCACATCTCGAGTATGACTAAAATGGATGAAATAACTATTAAATCAATTTCACTTGATTTAGATGAAAAGTGGGAGTTAAGAGAGAATGTTGAATCGACTAAGGCTTGGTATAATAAATTTGGAGACAGATTAAGTTTAAATATCTTTCTTAGAACACCTAATTTTCCAGAAGACATAACTGATATTCATCCTTTAAGGAATTTATATCGAGAAAGGATTACTCAAGAAGATGGGGCAATTATTGAAGTGGAAAAGGATTATATACATTCTTTATTAGCTGTAAAGACTATTTTTAAATATGTCCAAAATCCCGCTGGATTTACCTTCATAGGTTCTTATACTATTCCTAGAAGAGATTTCAGTTTGGTTCTGAAAGTACAATGTCTTGAACGTGGAATTACTGGTATGAGAGAATCAGTTATACTAGATAAGGCATTAGGAGAAGGATTAGTTGATATAGAAACAAAAAAAGGATGGTTTTTTGACCCATATGACCCTGATTTTAAAGCTCCAATCTTGAGTAATATGGCAGATAGTAAAGAGTATGATGAACGCTTCCCAAAACATCCCCTTTCAAGAGCTAGGACTATTATGGAAATGATGAAAGAAAGAATATTGTTTTCAGATGAAATTCTTAATTCCCCCAAATTCTTTTTAGATTTTGATTAGAAGTCCTAAAGTTGATTGAAAGTAAGATATGGTTAGATTTTTAAAAAAAATTATTGATCTTTAATTTTCTTTTTACGTCCAGAAGCCTTTTTTACTAATTGGGCTCCAATCCACTCTAAAGAACCTTTGAAGTTTTTATTCTTCCAAAAGAATAGGATTATTCCCCAAATAATTAAATTAAAAAGTCCAAATAGAAAGCATGCGATAAAATCATTAACCCAATCAGGATAAATCAAGCTAAGAACTAGGCGAAGCAATTCTGCAAGAGGAACTTCAAGCACCAATATAGTTAAAGAAGTCCTTCCAAACCACATTATTATGGTAGATTTCTTTAATATCTTTTCTTGCTTTTCTTCAGGTTTGAAATCAATTGCATAAAGGAGAACAATTATTATGAGGAAATATACTCCCAATTGAATAAACCTAATAGAGTTCCAAGCAACAAGTGAATTAGAAATAAAGATACATAGCAATATAACTCCAAATGTAATAATTATCGAAGCAAATATTAACCATTGTTTCAAAATATTGCGTTTATCTTCTCCCTTCACTAAAGAAAGTCCTAAAATTGAACCGTAAATTGCAAAACTAAGAATTGGAAAGATAGGAAAATCACGATGGATTAAGTAACCTAAACCAATGGCTAAAGGATAATTATAACTGTCAAGAGCATCATACATGATCGGTTCTAATAGTGAAGGTAAAAAGATTGATAGTACAAGGATTGTAGTCGCAATGATGCCTAGAATGATTTTATTGCGTCTAATATTTTCTACTCCTTTTTTCCTTAACACAATATATATTAAAATTGGCACAACTAATCCTGAGATTCCAATTATGGGCAGGGGACCAGCATATAAGAGAGCTTCTTTAGAAGGAATTGATACTGGAGCACCTCGAAGCAGTGCTATAAAAAATCCATAACTGGTTTCGGGACCAAATCCAAATGGAGCAAATACAAATCCATAAAAAAAATGTAAAAATTCTAACCATAAGAATGAGATCATAGATCCTATCATTATCTGTTTTATAGTGTTTCGACGTGTAGTTAACCTATTATGCGTTGAATATGAAGTTACAATCCCACTTATAAGAGAGAAAATCCCTCCCATCCCAATAAAGAACATTATTATAGAAAACCAAGGATCTTCTAAGAGCGGATTACTTGACTCAAACCATGTTGCTGCTCCAGACCAATCAAATACTAGTCTATGCAAAACAACAACCATCATTATTGCAAAACCTCGGAATATATCAAGCGAATGAATGCGTTTCAAATTTAATCACTTTTTTTATTGAATTAGAATATGCTAAGAAATATTCTTAAAATTTTTATTGTTAGATATTACTCTTATATTTTTTGCGTAGAGGAGATATAAAACAAAAATAACCGTTAGGATTATTGCGAGCGTAAAAAAGGCAAATTCCAGCCTTAGTCCCCCAATAATTCCCGCTGTTATTTGCGTGGTAAAGTATGATATACCTGTTAAGCTTTCCATAATACTAGAATACTTGGAAGTTTTATTAGTTAAGTTCAGGATCATGAAAAACTTTAAAACGCTTCCGTATAAGACTCCTGCTAAAAAACCAATTATAACAAAAAGTATAATGAAACCTAAAAAGAATTCATTAATACCAAAAGCTATGATAATTAGAGATGTTAGTATTATTGAAATTAGAGATGTTAATTTTAATCTTTTGGGAGCCCACAGACTCGTCTGATACGTAGAAAGCGTTTGAGCTAAGGTGGCAAAAAAAGATAAGAAATATGCACTATAGGGTTGAAACCCTAAAGTTTCTGATTTTATTGGATATATAAAATTCGCACTTCCTATTGCAAAAGAAAACCCAAATAGGATTATTATTGGAATAATTACAGGAATATGATATTTAACATCATTTGTTATACTAGGACCAGTTAATACTAAACTACTCTCATCAATATTTTCTGACTGTTTGATGCTATTTGGATTATTAAATTTTGTAGATTCTTGGAAGAACACTATTGCAATAACAGCATTAGCTATTATTAATATTGGCGCTATATAGAAAACATATAACATATTATTTACAAAAAACAAGAAGAGAGCTCCAAAAAGTAGTCCAACTAAACTCCCTGAATTAAATGAAAGGCTTAATTTTGATAAATATTTACTATGATCCAAAGAAGGATTATCTGAAATTGATGCCTGTAGATTAGGTGCAAAGAAACCTAAAAATAGTCCTTCAAAAAACCGCGCAATAAAAAAGACTAGAGGGTCTAAAATAAAAAAATATGTAATTTGAGTAATGCTAACTCCAACCATAGACAGCATTATACTATTTTTTCTTCCAAGTTTATCAGATACCTTATTAAAAAGTATTGGGGAAAAACAATAAGCGATTATTTGGGCTGCAGATAATAATCCTATTATTTGCACACTGATTCCCCTCTGAAAGAACAAAATTGGAATCCCAATCATAATCAATGAGCTATCAACAGTATAAAAGGAGGTTAGTAGTATAACTGGCCAGAATCGCCATTTTAGAGAAACATCATTATTACTCATCAACTTTCCTCTTTTTGTAAAAAAAATTGAGATAAAATTTTAGGGTTTTAAAACTTCCTTCTAATATTTAACGTACTTTCATAAAATCGTTTAACATTTTCCCCGCTTGCGCATAAGCTAGCTTTTTCTTTACAGAGCTTATTTTTCCGTCATACGGAAGATCAGATTTGTCTTTGTAGTATTGATAATCTGCTTTAAAATAATCTTGTTTATGCTCAGATATTAACTTGAAAAGATTAAATCTGACTAATTGTCCCATTGGTAGAGGGGTTCGTTCACCCTTTTCAATCTTATCAATAAATGAGTCAAATGCTTCAACAATCAATTTATGGTTATATAATGTTTCTTTTTCTGTTTTTGTTGCCACTTGAAGCTCAAGGGATGAAACTACATCAAAACCATATGAGGTTAATATATCACTCATAAATTGATTCGTTTCTTTTGCCCCAAACATACCACACACAGCTAGTGTCATTGCGAATTTATCGTAAAACCGTGGTCTGTGGCCCTCATAACCGGTTCTCTCAATAAAATTTTTCATTAAAGACGTAGCGGAATTCACATATACCGGAGAAGCAAATACTACTCCATCACTGTCCAACATCTCATTAATGATCGTATCTCTATCGTCTTTTAAGGGACAATTCTCTTCACCTAATCTAATACAAGAATAACATCCTAAACACAGCTCTAAATTCATGTCTTTTAACATTATTATCTTTAAATCAATATCAGGATAATTTTCCTTTATTAAATTTAGTACTGAAAATGTATTCCCTTTTTTTGGACTACCACCAATTGCTAGAATTTTCAATTTTCCCATAATTTTCACATAAGTCGAATTTTATAAAAATTTATTTAATTATATATTTTTTCTTTCATATATAAATGTTTTCATATCGATCGAATTTTGAAAAAATTTATATAAATGATATTCTATTATTTATATGTAGATGTCGAGTAAAAATGGAAAGTCTGAAAACATCTATTTTGAAGGGAGGATCAAGGAAATTGAGCAAGAAATAGTAGAGTTTCAATTAGATTTAGCAAGATCTAATAATCAATCTGAATCATTACAAAAAATAATTTCGACTTTATTACTCCATGGGAAATTAACTCAATCCCAGATTAAGAAACTAGCAATTCTATCTAAATCTACGATATCTACAGGTTTAATTAACTTATTGAATATTGGACTTGTAAAAAAAGAAAAAATCCAAGGTTCAAGGGAATATACCTATTATATGTCTTCTTCTTTTAAAGAGTCGATGTTTCATGCTCTCGGGAGTTTGGAGAATGAAATAAAATTTCTTGAAATAAAACAAGAAGAATTGGTCAATAATTATTCTCCCAAATATAAAGGATATAAATTACTTTCAAATCGAATAAAAGAACTCATCAATGTCTTTGGGATATACCAAAAAGTAGTTGAGAAACTTAAGGATGATACTATTGAGATAAGAACTAAAGATATAGCTATTAATTTGATTGAAGAGGATTTAAGAAATATTGAAGTTGTAATTGATCCTGAAATAAAGCAAATTGAAGATGAAATTATTGATTATTTCCTGTATAACTCTGCTTATTCAACGTTAGACGAATTAATAAACCGAGTTTACATTTATTTTTTTACTCGAAAAGTTTTGACACAAAAAAAAATAAGATACCTTACAGGTTTATCTCTTGGAAAAATTTCACAGATTGTTAAGTTTTTGATTAGTAACGGTTCGATTGAGAAGTTGAATAAAAATGAAAATAGAACTATTATTCCTGCTGATATGATGCGACAACAAATCTATACAATGATTTCAATTCAACATAGTTTTTTCAAATCAGGGTTGGCTTCTGGAAAAAAAATACTTAAGAATAAAATTAGATTTCAAGAATTAACGAGTGAGCTTGTGGCATATGAATCTGAGTTTAAGACTCTTAATGGTTATGATAATGTACTTGAAGTTCTTAAAAATTATCTTAGGTTATTTATGATTTTTGAAAAAATAGAGCTCATTTTTGAAAAACTTATTTGATCTTATTAGGAAAGTTTGAATTTGGAATATAAAACTTAAATTAATAACTTGATTTATAGGTCAAGTGGATTTAAGAATAAAGTATTATCATAATAGAAGCTTCCAGTCGTAAAATAAAATTGCTATTGGTAATATTTTATTATTTAAGAAATTGAATCCCTTATGAAAAGGAATGATCGCGAACTGTTTTTCTTTTTTTTATAATAAAGTAATAAATTCATAATCTATTAAAAATTACTTCGAGTTATTATCGATATAAACAAATCTCATTATCTCAACACTCATTCTTTGATACACCAAATTTTAAAATATACTAATCCAATGTCTGAATATAATTATTAGTTTGAAGTCTAAGGTGTTAAATTCTTTAATTGTAGGGGAAAAAAATGGTTTTAAATTTGAAGTATAAAAGATTAGTTGTAATTTCATTTGTTATTATGACATTTATAATTCCTCTTTTTTCAATGAATTCTTTTGCTCAAACAACTCAAAGGTTATACTTAAACCGTGTGGGTCTATGTGATATAGAGGTTGGATATGATGTTCAAGTACAAGGCGATTATGCTTATGTAACGAACAATGATGGATTAATGATCATTGATGTTTCGAATCCTAGTAATCCTAATAAAGTTGGCGAGCTGTTATGTGGAGGTGCTATGGGGATTGCTATTGAGAACAATTTAGCTTATATCGCTTCAGTTTCAAATAGTATGATTATTGCAGATATATCAAATCCTGCAAACCCAATACAATTAGGGCAATATAGCGTAGGAGCATATAGAATTGCAGTTTCAGGGTCATATGCTTATGTAGGTGATTTCAATGGAGGATTTACGATTTTAAATATTAGTGATTCTACTAATCCTGTTCTTGTTGGTGCGTATAGTGATCCCAGATGTGATGCTATAGAATTTAAAAATAATTTTGTTTATTATGCAAATGCTGAACAGGGACTGAAAGTGTTAAATGTTTTAAATCCAAGTACTCCTCAATTTATAACTAATATCGCTCATACAGGTGGTGCTAATGATATCCATATCACGAATAATTTATTATTTTTAGCATGTTGGAGCGAAGGTATAAGAGTTATTGATATATCTAATCCAACATCACCACAAATGCTTGATTCTTACGATGATGATGATGGTGGAGAGGCGTTAGGGCTAATTGAGAGAGATGGATATCTCTATGTAGCTGATAATTATGGCGTGGAACTTTTTAATATTAGTAATCCTAGTTCAATTATTGAAATTGGTCAACGTACAAGTGGAGTAGCTGCCGCACATGATATAGATGTTGATGATGAATACGTGTATGTAGCTCAAGTAGGGGGATTATTAATTCTTGAAGTAAGTGCAACATCTCAAAACAGCGATTCTGAGTTCTTATTTTATTTAGCAATAATTATAGGAGTCGTGGTTGTTGTAGCTATAATTTCAATTGTAATTTATTTCAAGATTTATAAACCAAGGAAAACTACAACAGAAGAAGCCTAGCATTAAATTTCGCAATTTTTATTTTTAAAGGATTAACATATTCTAGCAATTAATTATTAGAAAATTAATGTTTTAAATTATAATGGAGCATTTAAATAACTTAATCATGATTGATCGAAAGGTGAAATATGAATGAAAATGATTACAGGTGTGGATCTTTTAGATGAAGAAATAAAAGAAAAACTAAGAACAGGAAACATCTATAAGATTTTTAATAATTTCATTATTCCACTTATAACAGAAGAGGAAAGGGAATTTTTAGAGGAGTTAGAGAAATTCTTACTCAATGAAATTGAACCTAAGATGAACTTAAGTGAAGAAGTATATGAGCTTTTTCCTATCCTTGGCAAGAAACACTACATCCAGAGATTAAATCCTTATGGAGATTCCGAAAGATATAATATGCGGTACGAGATGCTATTAGCGATGGCGACATCTATTATTGATCCTGAGTTAGATTTAGCACGAGTGGTTACTGGAGTAATATTTGCAAATCCTTTATTTCAATTTGGTACAGGAGAACGAATTTCCGAGATTTTAAATGAAATAATCACGGGTAAAAAGATTGGCTGTATCTGTATCACTGAGAGAAAGCATGGTTCTGATGCAGTCAATATGGAAACGAAGGTTAAGGATAATGAAGACCATGTAACTTTCACTGGGGAAAAATTATACACCACAAATGGTCCAGTCGCAGACTATTTTATAGTTTATGGTGTATCGAATGTATCAGATCCACGAGGAACAATGTACCAGGCAATTGCAGAGAGAGGTTATGAAGGTTTGATAACTAATCGCCTAGGTATTCAATCTGTTCCACGTGTCCAAATTGGACAAACTATATTTGATTCTGTGAAAATCCCGAGAGAAAATATTCTTGGAGACAAAGGTCAAGGTTATAAAAACTTATTTTCTGGACTTGTAGCTGAAAGATGTTCCATCATAGGCTCTAGTTTAGGGATTGCCTGGTTAACAGCAGTAACAGGTCTTATTTATACAAATTTAAGAGTTCAATTTGGTCGACCGCTATATGACTTTCAAGGAGTTTCACTCCCTCAAACACAAAATTTTACAGAGCTTATGGCAGCTACAGAACTTGGGTTTAAGTCTGCCTCCGAATATAATAAAACAATTGAACGTAAACATTTTGATCAACAAAAATTCGTTAAATACAATGCGGCATTCAGTTCGGGTACTAAATATTTAGCATCACATTTAGCTCATAAAATTTCATATGAAACACAACAATTATGTGGAGGGATTGCATTTACTGATAATCTACGAATTGATAAAGCTTTAGAAGTCGCGAAAGTTCAGGAAATCATTGGGGGTGCTCGAAATATTCAGCTCTATTTGGTGAGTAGAGCAATTAAAGATATGATTTCCCTATTATGATTGAAATTAGGTAGCAGAAATGCGATGATTATTCAGATATTTATTAATGTTGTAATATCGCTAGCTTTTTTACTTTCTAATCAAAAAAAATATAGAAAAAAAGAAAGATTTACATAATTACAAGTTGAGATTTATACAAATGTTCAATAGCGAAGTTTAAATTCAATTTTTCCAATGTCTCAATCAAGGGATATCCATTTTTTGGATTCCAACCGTATTCTTCACAAACTTTCGAATATAGTTCTACATAATCAATTGTTTTTCCTTTAGTGGGACCCCGATTATCTGGAGGATTACCAATAATTCGCCCGTTAACTCGATTATTCGCAATTTCTATACCTTCTCGAAGTGTGAAAGCTTGTCTTATAGTTTGAATACGTAAACCAGTTTCAACAATTTCTTTTATTGAATAATTCCAACCAGTTAAAGACTGAATTAATTCTATTAATGGGTATTGGCCGAAATAATTAGACATCATACATAATCCTGCACAATTAATAACTTGAGTAACTCCATTAATCAACTTCTGAGTCTTTGCTTTAGTTTTATTGTTTTCATCCCAATTTTTTGAGACTTTAAGTCCTTTAAGAAAAGTGGCAGGATCTCGCATTCCTATAGCCATATCAACACTTGCATTAGTGTGTTTCCCAGGTGTTGGATCGAATGCATAAGAAAAACCAAGGGAAGGAAATATTCGAGGATTATGCATTCCTATCTCTTGTCCTAAAGAATGAATAGCAAATCTTTCTGATCCTTTTCCTAAAATTTCTGCAGCTTTTTTTGTACCATCTGCAAGGATATTCCCTATACCTTCACGTTCAATGATAAGTTTAACCAGTTCGACAATATTTTTAGAATTTCCCCAATCTAACTTCAGTCCTCCTGTTTCTTCTTCAGTTATAATACCATTTTCAAAACATTCTATAGCAAATGCAACTGTACCTCCTACAGATATTGTATCAATAGCCGCCCTGTTACATAATTCATTAATTTCAAATATTGAAATTAGATCATCATTTAAAACCATACCTCCAAAAGCAGCACATGTTTCATATTCTGGTTGATGAGTCTCTTCCAAATTTAATTCTGGAACTTTCAGGATCGCTCCACATTGGACGGGACATGAAAAACAACCATAATCTCGAGTTTTATATTTCTCTATCTCAACTGCAGAGATGGCTTTAGATATACTATAAGGGTAATTAATTATCCCGATTCCACTCCAATTTTTAATGGGTGAGTCTCCTGTTTCTGCGCATACTGTATTACCTGTTGCAGTTCCATATCGCCTCCAAAGCTGTCTCATAACTGTTGGTGACATAGATGTATTCATGTGAAACCGCCGGATCGTTTTTGCAAGCCTAGGTGCCACATTAATTAACCTTTTTAGGAAGAAGCCGGGTTTATCTATCTTATTCTCACTATTATATGATTTAACATGAGCGATGAAATTTTCTCTGTCATAGTAATCTACCTTCATATTCCCCTTTATTGCTAGCATTTTTAAGTTTTTAGAGCCCATGACAGCACCCAAACCTGATCTTGCTGCTATTCTTCCTTTATCATTTGCTATACCAGAGATTAATGATAAATTTTCACCAGCTTGACCTATACCAGCGGTTTTAATAAATTTTCCATGTTTATTTCTTAATTTATTTTCTGCTTCAATTATATCTAAGCCCCAAATATCAGACGCATCAAAAAGTGCTATATCATCACCATTAATTAAGAGATATTTCGGTTTTTCTGATATTCCTTTAAAGAGGATGGCATCATATCCGCATCTTTTAATTTCAGGACCGAAGGTGCCACCACTGTTAGCATCCCCCCATGTTTTCGTTAATGGAGATTTGCCAGCAACCATATACCTGCCTGAAAATGGAGCAGTAGTACCGGTAAATAGACCAGGGAAAAATCCAAATATAGCATCTGGTCCAAGAGGATCATATTCTCTAGATGTGTTCTCAAAAATTAATTTGCAACCTAAACCATATCCTCCTAAATATTCTCTGTAAACCTCGCTTGGAAGTTTTTCTTCTTTAATATTATCATTAGATAAGTCTATCCATAATATCTTTCCAAACAAACCTTTATTCATAATAATTTCTCTAATTTTAGGTAAATGTAATTTAATCACTAAGTGTAAAAAATACACTTAAATAATATGAATCATAATTCTTATTTAAAGTAGAAAGAAAAATAAAGCTCAGTAAGTGAAATTAATCTTACCTACTTAAAAAAAGTCTATATATATTAATCATACATAGTGTTTTTTAATGTCAAGAAGTCCAAATATTAGTTATAAAACTAGATTAGAAAAAAACTATAAAGAATTATTAGATCTTATTCCATCCATTCAGAATGCAACACTAAAAGCATTACAGAGAGATAGAATTTTCCATTCCGAAGATGAAAATTGGGTAAAAATCAAATCTAACC
>JAHPYZ010000083.1 GCA_019058425.1 Promethearchaeota archaeon | reverse complement strand
TTCTTTGGGATCATTATTCTTTTAAATTCTCCGTTAGCTTGCGTTATGAGTATAGAATTAAGCGTCATAATTTCTTCTCGCGTGAATGATGTTCGAGTCGCTCAACAATTAGCAGTCCTCACAATCATTCCATTCTTTGCACTATATTTACTTACTGAAATTAGCGTAATTACACTCGACATTAACACATTGCTATTGATTGCAGGAATTCTTGCTATAATCGACTTAGGCTTGTTTTTTACCAGTCGAGCTATATTTCAACGCGAAGAGATCTTAACGAAATGGAAATAAAAACTTTATTTTTTCATTTCACATAATTTCTTCTTTATTCTTGTTTAACTATGATTTGATTTAAAACTTAAATTCAGATTGCCATTTCTTGTATCCAATTTGCCATAATTTCAACCTTGGTTTATTTATTTTATTATCCACTTCAATTCCCGGTTTAGGATTGTTCATTATTTCATGATATCGTGAATAGTATTGTTTAGCACCAGGATTCCCTCTAATTAAATCCAAAATTGCAGTTTCCGTAAAGTATAATGTTAAATCCGGTTTAATATTTGGATCATTTCTTGTCATTTCCAGATTATTTTCTTTTTTTTTATATAGAAAAAAACGTAGCTTGAAATTGTCTTCATTAGTAGAGTTTTCAAAAATAAAATATTCCCAGCATGCTTGTATATTCAGATATCTCATTAAGTCTAAATTATTAGGAAAATATGCTTTTAGTTTCTCAAATAATTCTTCAGGTTGCATTGTGCTTTAGAACTACTTAATTTTCTCTAAATTTATCGGAGTCCCATCATAGATGTATTTTCCATAAACTAATTCTTGAGGATAATATTTACAACCCGCGGGGTAAGCTGAATCTTTGATTCCACCTAATGACACTGTAATATCAACAAGCATGGGTCTAGCATTAATGTATATATTTGCAGCTTCTAATCCATTCTTAAAAGTCTCAATATTTTTTAGATTTGATGTGTAAACAACCGCCCTCATACCATAGTTGCTAGCATTTGCTAATCTTATTGCATCCTTTAGATCATTTGCTTTTGTAATAGAACGAACAGGTCCAAAAGCTTCCTCTTTCCATAAAAATGGGGCCTTAGATAAATCTTCACATAATTCTGGTTTAATTTCAACAAGAGTTGGTGTATAAAACAATCCATAATCTTCTCCTGTATCAATTTTTTCACCACCAGTATAGATTTTAGCATTAAACTTTTTAGCATTTTCTACCATTACCTCCATCATCATCAAGATCCTCCTACTCCCTAAAGGACCAATATCTACATCTGGATCTGTTGGATCTCCGTATTTTAAGTTTTGAATTTCTTTTATAAGATATTCTATATATTCTTCATATATGTCCTTATGAACGATAATTCGTTTCATCGAGAAGCATTGTTGTCCAGAATTAGTATAACTAGCCATTACATTCCACTTCGCTACATTCTCTAGATTTACATCATCCATTACTATACCGGCATCGTTTCCAGCACATTCGAAAAAGAAGTTTTTGAATGGTTGAGTATACATAGGAACTCCCATCGATTTATCTACAGTTTTTTTCAAGAATCTACCATAACGTACTAATATATCCTTAGCTGTATGAGATGCTGTAATTGTCATCAAAGTTTTAATTAAGGGTGATTTTATGAATTCATCCACAGCCCATTCTCCAGGGGCGATAACTAAATCTAAAGCTTCAAGACCAGGTAATTCCATTTCTTCCATCATTGAATATGCTTTTAACATAGTGAGTGGACATGCTGTAGATGGTTTTACCATTGCTCCATTTCCAACAAGATAGTTAGCACCTAATTGATAGAGAGGAAGACTTAAAGGTGTATTACGAGGAGAAATGCATGCTGCTAATCCATGTGGAATATATCTGATTTTAACAAGTTGTTCTCCCTCAATACTTGTTAATGGCTTTTCTTCTAAGAATTGGTAATACCAATCACAAAATTTAAAGCCATTCATAACAATATTCAATTCCCATTCAGAATATTTGATAGGTAATCCTCCTTCTGCTACAACCAAATCCTTTAATTCAGGTTTTTTAAATCGTAATTTTGTAGCAAATTTAGAAAGAAGTTGAGAACGTTCAAAAAAATCCATCTCTTTTAGGAGATGTTGATTTTTATGTATTTTCTTTATTTTTGCCCGCACTGTTTCTGGTGTGTCTGCTGGAACAGTTCCTATCAGTTCACCAGTATATTTATTTTTTATTTCTAATTCTTTCAATTTTGACATAATTTTTAATCAGTTTTTTCAATTTCAAATATAGTATAAAAAGTGCAAACCTAATATTTAGTCGTCATCCTTGAGAATGCCGGCAGTCTGAGCAAATTTGCCATAACCCATATCAATTAAGGTTTGTGTTCGTTTATGCAACATAAAATCAATCCATCCTTTATCCTCATTCGGATTGTTATAAAAAGACCCTAAAAGTTCAGCATATTCCACTTTCGTTTCAGTTTGAATTAATTTTTCAATTGCATCAATTGAGAGTGCTAGTTCCAAATCTGAATCAATAGCACTTCCTGGTTTTATTTCAATACCATTTCCATTTCGATACACATGAAATATATCTACGGGAGATCTCTTGTCGTATGATTCAAGTGAATCGTAAAGAGCAAAATCAAAATCTGACCCATTAATGAGATCTGAAAAAATTTCAGGATATTTTGCCAGAAACGTTGTGTATTTTTTTGCAATTTTTGTCTTGTAGGCTTTTTTATCTACAATTTTGCTCGTCATTCCTTCTTCTAACATATTTTATACTCCATAATTTTTTTCTTTTTCAATATAATCCTTATACCATTCAACGGTTTTTTCCAACCCTTCTCTAAAAGGAGTTATTTTATATCCTAGATCGTCAATAGTTTTTTGTGATGAGTAGGCCCAGTCATATGTTGCCATTTTCATTATAGGGCGTGTAATATAGGGAATTCTGTCTTTCGAAAGTTTTGCTCTAATTTCACATAACCTTCCATAGAACATAGCAAAAGATAATGGGAATTGCCTTGGTTTTTTCACTCCAGCAATTTCTGCAATTAAATTAAGGTAATCAATTGTCGTCACTGCCTCACCACCTAAAAAATACTCTTCGCCTATTAGATCATCTCTACCAATCACTTTAGCCATAGGCTCAAGAATATCATAGATATAAGCCATACTAAATTTAGAAATGGATGTATTTGGTATTCCCAGAAGTTTTCCCAAAATAATATCTATGGTCAATTTCCCATAAAAGTTGAGATCT
This sequence comes from Promethearchaeota archaeon, assembly GCA_019058425.1. Taxonomy (GTDB): domain Archaea; phylum Asgardarchaeota; class Lokiarchaeia; order Sigyniarchaeales; family SOKP01; genus Loki-b32. Next base: position 18,557 of record JAHPYZ010000083.1, on the reverse strand, counting down.
CCTGGACCATAAACAAAGCCAGGATAAAATATAATGGTCTTTAAACCTTTTTCTCTGTATTTTTGTATAATTTTTGTAGCTTCACATTTAGTTTTTTCATAATCTATAAAGTAATCAATATTTCTCTCATAAGTTTCAAAATTAGGAACTTCTTCACTGCAATTATAGGGTCCAATAGCAAAAAATGAACTGATATAGATTAAGAGGATTTTTTTTTCTAAAGCGACTTCGGCGATATTTTCAGAACCGAAAAGATTTATTTCTTCATATATAGAATTATTTTTAGCCCAAATTTGAGTATTTGCAGCAAGATGATAGATTATCTCAACATCATTAGCAGCTTTAGTTAAACTATTAATATCTCGAACATCACCAATATTATACTCAATATTATTGAGATTTTGAAAAGGTTCGGTATTACTACTCTCTCTGATTAATAACTTTAAGTTATGTCCTAAGCCTTGTAGTTTCTTTACTAGGGGAACGCCAATAAAACCTGTACCACCAGTAATTAATATATTTGCCATGACAAGACTATTAATGCATATTAAAGAAATTTTAAAGTATTAAAAAGTTACATCGTATTAAAGTTAGATCTTAGAGATACTGAGGTTTTACATCTTTTAATATTAGGAAACCTCGGAATATATAATCATATATTTTTATTTCCATTTTAGAAGGCATTTATTAAAGAACTGCATTTATTATATTATAGATCTTCCACAATTTTGACTAATAAGATACTGATATTAGATTGAAAAAGAAAATAATGGATTTTGGCAAATTTCATTCACAATTAGAACTACCATTTGCAGAGACAGAAAATGAATTTTTAGGAGATATTTTTAACACACTTGAACTTGAATTTGGCTTAAAATACGCCTCTAATCAAAAATTGATTGATTTAGGAGCGGGAAATGGAAATATGGTAATTTTTGCTGCTTTAAATTATTGCATTAAAGCCTTTGGAATTGAATTAAATCTTAATCTGATAAAAGAAGCAAGGAGTCGTATAAAATTATTGAAAAAAGAAGGAAACTACAAAAAAAGAGTTTTAAAGAAAGCAAAATTTAAACGTAGGGACTTTTTTACGTACAATTTAGAAGAATATGACTATATATACATTTATTCACTCCCATCAATGCATAAGTATCTTAAACACGTAGTCAGGACGGCAAAAAAAGGAGCAATTATTATAACACATAGGCATAAACTCGAAAATTTTAACTCTATTTTGGAAATTGAATACATATTAACCCATAAAAGAGATAAACAAGAATTTTTCACCTTCTTTTATAAAAAAATTTCATGAAAGAAAGAGAATTATGAGGAAGAGAATAATCTTAATTTAGTTTTTCAGTAAACATTATATTAAAAATTTATTAAATCAAAAATTATAATTATAAATAGAATCAGAATAAATAAATGCATAATTTTAAAAATTGAATAAATGAGTCATAAAATAAGGTGTAATATATAATGGTCTCTTTTGAAGGATTGTTAGACGGATCGACAGCAACATTAATTATTCTTTCTTCAGTGATTTTTGGGTTATTATCATTATATAAATCAATAAAATTAAAAGCTAAACTTCTTTCTGTAGCAGCGTTAATGATGTTTTTTGTTGGTTGTTTATGGTTAGGACCAACAGTAGATCTTTTTATGGTTTTATTGACAGGTGAGAATATTGATCCAATTGAAGTGTATTCTTTATTAAGCTATCTATGGGTTGCCCCTGCTTTAGTCTGTGCTATCTATCTTGGAGGTGAATTAATTTTTCCAAAAGGAAAATGGACTTTAATAGGGATTTTTATAGTCTTGGGATTACTCTTCGAATACTTCTTATGGTTTCAAACAGATGCATCATTTACATGGGAATTAGCAAACCCAGGGGAAGATTTAATAGATGCTCATTTTGTACGAACTCATCCAACATTTTTAATGGTTGCTGTTTTTCTATTATCCGCACTTGTGTTTTTAGGTATAGGTTTTGCAATAAAAGCGAAGCAATCCACAGGACAATTGAAAAGAAAATTTACATATTTGTCTATAGCTAATATAATATTTGTAATATGCGGTGCTTTAGATTCAATTCTTACATTACCTCTTGCTATAGGAGTTATTAGAGTCGTTATGGCTACTTTCGCTTTATGGATGTACTTAGGACTTAAAACATAATAGAAATTAACATAATTTTTCTTTTTTTTAAATTTTATATCGTCTAAAATCAGGTTTTTTTAAGCGTCATTAAGAATTCCTTTAGAGACAATTTTATAACATATCTCTATTATTGCAGAAATCAAGTTTCTAGGAGTTAGTTAAATCTGAGCAATTAGATAAAATTGAATGGATATTATTTGAAATAAAGATCTTTGTGTAGGTATTCATTAAATATTATAATCTTTTATTACCTCAAAAAATATAATTATAAATAAAATCAAAATAAATTTATATATAATTTTATAATTCGAATATTATTTTGAAAAACAAGGTGTAATATGAAATGGTCTCTTTTTTAGGTTGGATAGATGGATTAACCGCTGCTCTTATTATCATTTCCTCCGTTACCTTTGGATTATTGTCACTATATAAATCAATTAAACTAAAAGCAAAATTACTTTCTATAGCAGGATTAGTAATGATTTTGGTTGGATGTTTGTGGTTAGGACCTACAGTCGATTTCATAATGGTTTTAGTTTGGCAAACAAATATAACTCCTGTTTCGTTCTACTCAATTCTTAGCTATTTATGGGTTGCTCCTGCTTTACTCTTCTCAATGTGGCTTGGTGGTGAACTCATTATTCCAAAAAGAAAATGGATTTTAGTAGGAATTTTTGTAGTACTAGGAGTAATATTTGAATATTTTCTATGGTTTCAAATAAATCAATCATTTACATGGACATATGGTGGAGGAGGGGGAACTCCCGGTGAAGATTTAATAGATGCGAGTTTTGTTCGGACTCATCCAACCTTTTTACTGGTTGCTGTGTTCCTCATTACTACATTAATCTTCTTAGGTATAGGCTTCTTTATCAAAGCAAAACAGGCAACTGGTGCACTTAGAAAAAAGTTTTTCTACTTAGGATTAGGCTTTACTATTTTTGTAATATGTGGTGCACTAGATTCAATTATTCCGCCAGGTCCGACTATTGGATTTGTCAGAGTTGCAATGGCTACTTTTGCTTTATGGATGTATTTAGGTTTAAAGACCTAATTAAGCTTAATTAATTTTTTTTTATTTTTTATTTTTACTACTAAAATTTTATTATATTCTATGGAAAATTATGCTTTATTAAGTTTTATTACTAATTTTTTCAAATACAATTTCATGAAATATCTTTGATTATTACAGAAATCTAGTTTTTGGCTATTAGTTAATTCTGGATAGTTTGATAATATCGAATGGATATCATTTGAAATGGATAGATAATCACTTATCGTATCATTGAAATTATAATTCCTATTATTAAATTCACTTTTATTGATTTCTTTAAATGTGTTTTCAATCTTTTCTGTTTCAAAATTACTTGAAAATTTCTTTTTATACTCACTGATAGAAGTAATTAACAAATCAGAAATATAATTAAAGGTATCCTTTGATTTGATGTGATTAAAAAGTTCCGAGACAAGATTAGAAATAAGATTATTATCTAAATTTTGGAAGGCATCCTGAGAAAGAAAATTCAAATTTCCTAAACCTGAGAATTTTTCATAGGATATGTCAGGGAAGTCTTTATTGATGAATCCTTTTGAAATAGTTGCTCATCTCGGAGAAATTTAAATTTGTAATATTTTAAACTGAAATTGTATTTAAAAAAAGAGCCTCCCTAAATTTATTAGAAATTTAAGGAAATAATAGCCAGATTTTAATGATAATTAAAAAAGAAATAAATTAGAATTAATAAATTTAATATTTGATTTAAGTAGTTTTTGATATTTTGTCTGAGTGTATTTCTTTTAATTTTTCTTTTATTTCAGTATAATTTTCCTGAGTAATCGGAAATCGTTTAAATGATAATATTCCTAAACAAAGAACGATGATAGGAAAAACACCCATTAACACTCTAATCCCTATTAATGTGAAAATAGTGATAGAGCTTGGATCATATGTTGCCCAGCCTACAGTAGGAAAAACAACAGCAATTGACAATGCTACAGCTACCGTGGATAATCGAATTATTAACGCATTTACTCCATAGTAGGTTCCTTCACGTCTCAGTCCCGTTTGAGTTTCATCAAAATCTATAATCGAACTCATTACTATGTCTCGACCAAACATAATGCCAGCAAATGCAAAGCCCATCAAAATATAAACAATAATGGCTCCAATAATTTCCCATATAAATAATGTAGGGATAAAAATAATTGTCATTAATATTAATGCTCTCATATGCGATTTCTTAGCTCCATTTTTAGCAAAATAATTCCGCCATATGATCATAAATACTATTGATGCAATGAAAATTAAGGCTAAAAACATTTGTTGAATCAGCGCGCCCGTTATTCCGATAACGTATCCTAAAAAGAAGGGATTAATTATTGGGATAAGTCCAAAAATGTACCACTGTGCGAGATTAGTTAGAACGTATGATCTAAAAGCTTTATTTTTGAATGTAAGTTTTATCGATTTGCCAAATGAAGGTGCCTTAGTCGAATCCTTTGTATATTCTTTTCTTTCCTTTAAACCACGCATTATAAAAATAATAGCAAAAATTGCGCCTAATATTGCCATAACTATTGCTGCGGTTATATATTGTGTCTGTAGTTCTGCTTTTCTTACAGGATCACCTACGTAATCTATTACAGTTTCAACAAAAAAGCTAGGTAATAAAGTAGCAAATAACAAGCCTATAATATTAAATATTTGCCTATAATTATTTGCTTTTGCTCTCTCATCTAAATCTCGAAACATTTCTGGAAATAAGGCCGTTTGGTTTAAAGAAAATGAGGTATAAAATGTGTCAAATAGACATATCATAACAATGAAATAAATGAATTGAATTAAAGGTGATCCTGTTATAGGAGCAGTCCAGAGTAGAATTAATATGATTAAGGTTGGGATTATACCTCCAATAATATAGGGTCTTCTCCTTCCCCATTTTGAGTTTGTGCGATCTGATAAAGCCCCAATCAAAGGGTCATTAAAAGCATTCCAGAAAGACCAGATAATATAGCCTATCGAAACTAACCAAATATTACCTATTATAATAGTGTAATAGAAATTAAATATATAGAAAGCGAACATCTGGTAAGTCATCAAATCCGATACTCCCGCAAGGCTATAAAAGATAGTAGTTTTCTTTGAGATCATTTCTCCGGGGCTTATTTCTCTTGAACTCATTTTTATTCAAATTTTTTATATTAGATTTATTGATACTAGTTTGCTCAATGAATATATATATATTTATTTTTAGGAAATGAATTATATGAATAGAAGGAATAATATAAAAAGAAAAAAGAAAATAAATTTAAAACTACTTAGAGTTTAGATCCACAATTAGGACAAAAAGCTCCACTTGACTCAAGTTTATGACCACAATAAACGCAAAAGTTTTTTCCTTCTGATGGTAAAGGTTCATCCATCTTTTTAGGGGGAGGAATATATTCCGTCGAAGGAATATATGATATTGTTTGCCCTAAGATAATTTGTCCTGATTCAGCATCAAATTTGTACTTTATTTCTCCTTTATTTCTTAGATCTACTAATACTCGTTGTAATACATTTGGTTTCATGCCAATTTCTAATGCGATATGTTCAAGTTTATAAGTCCCCTGAAAATTTCGCTGGGCAAGAGCAGCTTTTACAACCTGCTTATACTTGTAGTTTCTGTAAAGTTGCTCAAAGCCTCCAATGAAAATGAAGAAAGCAGGAATGAATAACCAATAACCCCACCATGCTAGACCTATGAAAGGTATATTAAAAGTTCTAAAAAATAAGGATAGAATCGCAACAAAAAGAAATACTATAGCGACAGCAAAAGTACCAATAGCGGCTTCATAACTTTCTTTGTAATAATATCTATGTCTATATTTGTCATGAATGTTACTCAATTTTACTCACTTTTAGTATATTATACTTATATATATCAATCATAAAGAAACGATGTTAATAATTCTTGAATAGTCCAATTTTTATAAACTTGATTAAATTAAACTATAATTTTTAAAAGCCTCTATTATTGCCATAAATTCGAAAAAAAAGAGAGAGAATTTTTGAGAAGAGTTTTTTCGAAGGGAAAGGATGATTAGCGAATGACTTAATTAGAAATTCTTCTCACCATTCTCTCTGATAGGAGAAAATTGTTCAAAAAAACAATTATTTTTCTTAATTTTTATTTTTAAACCTATAACTTTTTTTGTGAGTTAATATCGAATTTCATCTAAGATAGTATCCATATAATGAACATTTTCCTGTCCGGCTTCTTCTATCAAAGCTCGTGAAGTAGATCTTTTGAAACTCCAAATCTCAATTTCTTTCTTTAATTCTTTAAGTTTTTTTACAACATCGAGAAAATCAGAGTCACCACTTATTAAAACTGCCTTATCATAAGAGTCTTCTTCAGCTAATTCTACAATATCTTTATATATAAAAATATCTACTCCTTTCTGTTTTTTTATTCCTGTTGGAGAGATAATCACACGTTTAGGTTGAATTATAAATCCTTGGGCTCTTAAAAAGTTTAAAAACTTCAGTTTTTTAGGTAAAATCTTATCAGGAATTCCCATATAGATGATAAAGCCAACCAGATGATGATTTTGAGCAAAAAGTTCCTTTAGTTTTAAATAATTAATTCTAATTTTTAATTGTTCAATGTTATGAAATAAATTAGCATGATCACAGAATATTATCATCCTTTTTTTCTCTAATATTTGTTCCAACTTTTTGTTCCCTTTGTTTAATTAATTACCAAATTTGTTAAAATAACATAAAATCTCTAAGATAATTATTTCAAATACTAATCTAATATCGGATATAAAAAGGTGTAAATTATTCTTCTAAGTTTTTTAATAAATCAATTAGAGTTTTGAATTTTATAGGATTTTGCTTGATAATATTATCATTTGAATATTACTAAAATATATCAAATGCTTTTCCCATCCAATAAACTACAAGATAAGATGTGGGCACAGCTTGTTCTAAGCCAATATCTTCTGGTTTAGTATTTCCTCCTGTTCCATAGAATTTACTATGTTCCCAGAGAAAGCTGTGTATTCCCATTTCTGAAACTGTTAAGGGTAAAAGGTATAAATCGTCATTTAAATCAATAAGATCTTCTAACCAGGAAAAAAGTCCCCCATATACGTGTTTGTCGAAGAAGTTCCGCCATTTTTCTTTGTTAGTCTCAGTCTCCATTTGAGCAATTTCAGGATTAAGACTGGTCGCCCTAGTAGAATTTGGTCTTACATTGAGATTATAATCTCTAATTCCATTCCCCCATCCTGATGTATTGAATCTCCATAACTGATCAAGTACATCCCATCTTATCATTTCATTAGTATAATTAGGATCCTCAAATTTGGAGGGATTAGTTATTAATTCCATAAAAGTGAGATGCACTATGTTAAAAAAAGCATTCCGATGGTATTTAACATATTTATAAAACTTATTTTCAAATTTTTTGATATAGTGATATTGTAACGTGGGATTATCTTCCAGCATAATTAAAGTAAATTCAACATCCATACCAAAAGCAAGAGCATAGGTATCATAAACTGTATTCTGTTTTCCTCCCATAGCAGCGTCATTCATAGTAAGCATTTTAGCTGCTGCATATTGATAAAGTGAGTTATATTTTTCAGGTGAAGCTGTAGCACCTATTCGAAGAAGAGTTAATTGCCAAATACTCCCTTCAAAGTATGGATTTAAATCAGATCCAACTGGTTCACCATTTCCTCCTAAAACAAGCCAATTAGTTTTTTTAAATCCTTCAATCATCTGCTCAACGAGCAATGCAACTCGGTCTACACACCATTTACTATTGGGATCAAGAAGGGGATCTATAAATCTTAAAACGCTAGCAAATCCTAGATAATAACCCGCAAGTTCATCTCTACTTGTATGAAGCCGAACTCGCCATTTTTGATATTCTCCAGTGCCATTGAAATGTCGTTCATGTTCTTCAAAAATCCAAGGATGATACTTACGATTTTCTGGAGCACAAACAAATCTTGCGGGAGTTCCAGGATAATTCGGACCAATACCTCCATTAGGTGCAGCAAGCATATTACTAAAAGCGGATACACATTTCTTCACCATTCTAGTCGAATTTAATAATTCATCTGCATCTCCTTCATCTACAGCGGCTTTATATCGGAAGCATTGAGAAGCCAAAGTATACCCAATTTTTAACGCTCCGTTATCTGTTTCATGCCATGTCTCAACTTCAGTATAATTATCACTCGTAAATGTAATATCAACACTAATATTAGTAGGCATGTGAAATTTTTCCATCTGGTTATCAAAAGTATTAGCCATTTTTCTTAGGTAAGTGGAATTACCTAATATATCATCTAAATTATTAAAATAATCTGTATTAGGGGGGTCTAAATTCAAGGTAAAAGAAGCAACATCATCTATTATATAAAAGCATAAACTAGCGTAAGCACCAAAGCTAATTATGGGTAATAAGAAAAGTAAAGTAATTAATACGTTTTTTTTCTTTAGATTCTTACGGGTTCTTATCCTCATTTAAACCATTATTATGAAAATGGATCATAAAAGTTTTTAGTGTATATTAATATATTTTTGATCTCTTATTATTTAAGGTTTGAATTAAATATTTTAATTTAGAAATAGTATTATTAATCCTTTGTATTATTACTTAGTTCATTCAGCCAATTTGAATTTTCACATAATTTCTCATAGGTTGATTTATCTCCAAAATCTCCTCTAAATTGATTTTTTTTCATTTTAATAACTCTAATTTTCCACTTCCTCAAATTAATTCCAGCCTTTACTGCATCAGTTAATTCAATTTCACCTCTTATAGATGGTTTAAGAGTTTTAAGGACTTCAAAAATTTCTGATGAGAAAATGAAAATTCCACAATTATTAAGATTTGATTTAGATTTACCTATTGGTGGTTTTTCTATGATGTCCACTAAATAATTATTCTCACAATAAATTGCTCCACCTCTATAAGGATCTGTTGTATAATTTGAAACTAGGATGAAATCTTGATTTTCTTCTTTGAATATTTCGAGAACATCCTTATAAATTTTATATGGAACTATAATATCACCCCAAGTTAAAAAAAAGTGGGGATCTTGAATCAGTTTTTCACAAAGTACTACTGCTCCACCAGTGCCATTGAGTACTTTCTGTTCAAGATATTCAATGTTTATACCCCACTCATTTCCATCCTTAAAATAATTGATTATTTGTTCTTTTTGATACCCTACAATGATAACTAAATTTTTAAAGCCAGCGTAGATTAATCCTTTTATAATGTATTCCAATAAAGGCTTACCATGAATTCTAATCATTGTTTTTTGATATTTATCAGTATAAGGCCTTAATCTTTTTCCTAAACCCGCACATAATATAATTGCTTTCAGACATTATCAACCCTTTTTCTTATATTTTAAAATAGGATTTAATTTTTGTAATTTTTATCAACTTTTAGATAACTTCCACTTTAACAGACAGACCAAATCGAAAATTAATATTGCGGAATATATATCAGACACTTTTATAAGAATAATTTTTGAAAATTATTTTTTAATTTGCATGTTATATTTGATTTGATTACTTTCTCAATTTATATTTAATTATAATCTTGAATAAAGAATTCAATTAAAAAAATATGACCATTGAATTATTCTCTTTCAAGTTATATAGAGTTAGATAAAAAATTTATTAAAGTTGAGGTTTTTGAAACATTTAAATACAATTAGTTTATTTTTTTTTTAAGAATACTCTATTTTAAAGACGAATTAGGGTAATAAATATCATGATTGCATTAACCTTAAGTTATTTTAACCTAAAGACAGGACCAAGCATTTTAATTTCCACTCCAGAATCATTCAGTGAACAAATATTGGACGAAATACCAAGAATTTTAGATATATATGATATAGGTTTTTCTGTTCAAATCTTTGAATCATACAAAAGCGCTAATCTTCAATTCTGTATTGAAAATGAGAGGACCCGAGGGGGAGAGGAAAATTTATTATTGTCCATTATTACAGATATTAAATATTATTTAAATATTAATATCGCAAAAGAGATACTTAACGAGATTGAATGTGAAATAAGAGAATTAAAAGACGCTTATATGGCATTTCATCCTGAATATGATAATAAACAAGAAAAAACTGTAATTAAAATTAAAAAAATAATCAATAAATACTATAATTCAATCCAATCAACAATTCGAGCTTTAGAACGTGCAGAAATAAGATACCAAAGCCTGTTTAAGTCGGCTAGAGATGCAATTTTTCTTATAAATAAGCTATCATCAGAAATCATAGATGTAAATCAAGAAGGAATTTATTTAATGCAAAATAAGAGGAAAGATTTAATAGGGAAAGAATTTGATGAAGTTTTTAAGGTTGAGAGTAAAGAATCTTTATTTAGTCAAATAATTTCTCATAATGATAATGAACAACTGGATCTTATATCAACTGTCCTTATAAGTCAATCGGGTCAAAAAATTGGTGTAGAAATTAATTCTAGCATAGTTAATATTGGGAGTGAAATAATAATCCAATGTATTGTAAGGAATATATCTAAAAGGTTGGAAGCGGAAGAGAAATTAAAAATATCTGAAGAAAAATATCGATTAACCATTGAAAATGCAAATGATCTTATTAAAGTCCTAAATAGTAAATTTGAGTATGAGGAACTAAATGAAAACATTCATAAACGAGTTCTTGGATTTTCTAAAGAAGAGTTATTATATAAGAGTCCTATAGCACATGTACATCCAGAAGATCGAAAACAATCATCTCTTTTATTAAGTAAAATTTTAAGAAAGGGAAAGGGTTCATTTCAAGCACGATTCAAACATAAAAATGGTACTACTAAGTGGTTGGAAATCTCCGCTAAAAATTTCGTAGATAGTGCTGGTAATAAAAAAGTAATTACTGTTGGGAGAGATATTACAGATCGTAAGCTCGCAGAACAAAAATTAATCGAATCTGAAGAAAAATATCGTCTTATTACTGATAATGCGTATGATTTAATTTCATTATTAGATAAAAATTTGAACCATATTTTTATAAATGAATCAAGATATAAAGAAAAATTAGGGTATACAAATGAGGACCTCATAGGAAAATCTGTATTGGAATATATTCATCCTGATGATATCCAAAGAACAATTGAAAATCGTGATAGAGCCGTTAAAACTGGAAAAAGTGAAGGAAATCTCATTAGAATTAAAAAGAAAGATGGTACATGGTTATGGCTCGAGACAAGATCACGAATATTTTCGGGTGAGGACCAAGAGCTCAAGGCTGTTATAATTTCTAGAGATGTGACAGAACATATAACTAGTAATCAAATTCAAAAGGATTCACAAAATAAATTAAATAGATTTCAGTAATAGTCAACTGGTGATATGTATAAAATTCTTTATAGAATTAAGAATTCCTTACAAAAATTAGAAAAATCGAAGCAAGAACCTAGAAAAAATATCAAAGAGATAGAATTTATCAAAGCCCACCTAAATAGAGGATTATCCTTATTATCAAAAGAAGAAGATATTATTTCTACTTAATTTAATGATCCTCCTCTCAAGTGTAGAAAATTAGATTTTTAATGAAAAAGAATTATGATATTGTTTAGGGATAAAAATCTTCTTTTTAGTTTAATAATTTATATACAAATCTTTTAATATAATTCCACACCATTACTTATTTCTATTTTAAATGCTTCCCCTCCCACTTTTTCGATTGATTCAACAAGTAAATCTTCATTATTAGGAAAAAGTGCAAACATTGTACCCCCAAAACCAGAACCATTAATTTTCGCTCCTAAAGCACCTGCTTCTATACAATTCGATATCATATTCTCAATTTTTTCAGTCGATACGCCAATATTTTCCTTTAATTGATAATGATGCTTATTCAATAAATTTCCTAGATTTATATAGAAATTATTTATAAACTCCTCATTTTTAAAATTTTTATCAAAATCTTCATTAAAAATTAATTTCTTTGCTTTTGTAGTTATATCTCGATTTATTATATTTCCAATAACTTTTCTTTGATATTCTTTTTTAAGATTAGGTAAAAATTTCTTTACATCTTCTAATGATGTAAGATATTGGTTAAAATTTGGCATGATATCTCTTAATTTCAAGAACGCCTCTTTAGTAATATTTTTTACTCTAAATAGATCATCTACAGTTTCTTTTTTTTCTAATGAATTGCCCAATACAAAACCATCAAGTTTAATTTTTTTATTAAGTACTTCAGGCCTATTTTCTTTTGGTTCTAGATGTATTATACCTCCATAAACGGATGTAAAATGATCCATATTCCCTCCTCCTTCGTTGAATTCTTTTACTTCTGTATAATATCCCATTAACGCTAATTGATATTTATTTAGTTTTTGATGAGTTTTACAGATTAAATTTAGAAAAAATAACCAAGCTATAACTAATGCCGATGAACTTGCGGCTCCAGCATTAATTGGAATGTCTCCAGATATATTTACTTTATATCCTTTTTGGAATCTGTAACCTTTTCTCAAGTATTGATTATAAGCACTTCTAAGATAATCTCTTTTTGACGAATACTCCAATTCTTTATTATTTAATTTTATCTCAATTTCCTCATTCAGATCTGAGATTTTTATTGAAAGATATGAGCTAGATGCTTTTTTTGCTTCTAAATATATATATTTCGATATTGCTAAGGAAATTGTAGGATAATCAATATAATCTTGATGCTCACCAAATAGAGTAACCCGACCAGGAGCTCGTACACGAATCATAATATAATGAATAGTTATATTACTCTGATATTATTTTGGTATTATAATTCTTTTTTTTTTCAATTAAGTAGATACTATTGAATTATATAATAGCTATTAAATATTCCTAAAAATATACGATATTCATCCTGAGATTGATGATTTGCGACGTTATAATAATTAAAGATGGTTTACCTTTATTCTCTAAGAATTTTTCTAATTCAAACATTAATCATCTTCTATCTCAAGAAGATAATCTCATTATGGTATCTGGATTTTTTTCAGCATTGAATTCTTTTTCAGATTCATTTGATTCTATGGGGACAATATCCGAGTTGAAATTATCAAATAATAACTTGAAGTTATCCTTCCTAAAAGATTCAAATGTCCCAGATTTAATCTATCTCGCTACATATGATAATAAATCGGAATTAGTAGATGTACAACAATTCCTACATAGAATTTCCAATTTTTTCCTGAACGAGTATAGTATTGACGAAATTTCAAACTGGAACGGAAAGTTAAATTATTTTAATAATTTCGAAAATGTTGTTACGCGTTTTCTTGATGAAGAAAAGAGAAAAAAACAATATCAAACTAATGATAAAATATTCGAGTTTTTCAATAGTTTTGTTGATGATGATATAAAACCTTTAGAGATAAAGAAAGAGGAAGAAAGTGTAGTGGAGACTCCTGAGTTCTATGAATACATTCCCAATTTCACAACCACCAAAAAAATTAATCCGAAATATTATCTAACAGGAGATACATCATGTAAAGTTTACGAAGAAATCGATGGAACAAAAACTGTTAATCAAATTGCTGATTTTTTGAACCTGAAACAAAATCAAGTCTATAGTGTATGTAAGAATCTCATTAAACTAGGATTTATTTCATTTAATTAAAAAGAAACAAAGTTTATTTTCAATATAGGATTTTTTTTACCACAAAAATTGCTTTAAATGTTTTGTTACGTCCCCCATCACATTTTTTTCTTCCAAAATATATTAATAATCTCAATTTTTTAATGCAATTGTGTAAAAAATTGTAATAACAGGCGTTAAAAAATTTCGGCATCATCATCAGTCAATCCATCTTCTATCGATGCTCTTATAGAAGAGTTAAAAATTGCGACAGGACTTAAATTTGATCATTATCAAAGGAAATTCCTTGAAAAGCGAATTGATTTTAGGATGAAAAACCTAAATCTAGATTATTATCAAGATTACATCACTTACATAAGAGAAAATCCAGTAGAACTTGATTTATTTCTTGACAAATTTACTATTAATTATACTTATTTTTTCAGAAATTATTCTGTTTTTGAGAATTTTGAGAGATTCATCAATCTTTATACTAATCATAATAATAGAGAAATTCGTATTTGGTCGGCTCCTTGTGCAACTGGTGATGAACCATATTCTATAGCAATGGTATTAGATCAACTAAAAAGGAAAAACAGGAATTTTCCAGATTTTCATATAATAGCTTCCGACATTGATCCTTCTGCTCTAAATGTAGCACGTAAGGGAATTTATGGTGAATATGCTGTACATGAAATTCCAGATGTTTTTCTTGAGAATTATTTCTCGAAAAAGGATACTGAGCTAGGCTCTAAATTTATATTAAGAAAAAATATCAAGGATAAAGTGAGCTTCATACAGGAGGATATAATTAAAGGCCATCAAAATCATCAGAAGTATGATGTGATTTTTTGTCGGAATTTCTTTATTTATATCAATCAAATTGCTCGAGAAAAATTATTAAAGACTTTAGAAGCTCGACTATATGATGGTGGATTATTAGTTTTAGGAGGATCAGAAACTATTCCTAAAAACAACAAATGTTTTGAATCAATAAATATGAGAGATCGGTTTTATATTAAAAACTTAGCTACTCAAGAAATAAGTTTTAGGAATGCTGTTCCTTATCTATCTAAAGTTCATCACCATTCTAAAGATGAGAAACAAAAGATAACAATAAGAAATAAAACTCAACCTTATAAAAGAGAGATTGAAAAAGCACAAGAAGAAGTAACGAGTAAAGAAGATTTTAAAGAGTGTCCTAAGATATTAGGCTTTCCAAAAAACGAAAAACAGAGAAAAGATGTAAAACCAAATAATACAATTCAGGATTTAAACGAACTTGAAAGAATTGAAGCAGAAGTTAGATTTACGGGGATTGAAGTCAACAATGGTTTTAATGCTATTTTAACTGGAGCTCCAAAAGACCAATTGGAAAGATCTATTAAAAATAATAGAGAGCCCTATCAAAGTGGATCTGTGAATAAAAGAAATATGGAGTTAGAGGAAAGAGAATTATTATTAGAACGACGAGAAAAAATTATTGAAGAAAGAATCGTATATTTAGATGAAAAATACAGAAAGATAGAGAATAAAAGGAAAGATGCAGACAAAATTATTAAAAGAATTAAGAAAAGAGAAGAGGAAGTTAAAAATCGAATAGAAATCTTAGAACGTCTTACTAAACAAGTGGAACAAAGGGAAAAATTAGTGGAGCAAAAAGAAAAACAATTTGAACGGAGAATAAGGCAAGTTGGAGATTATACTAGACAAGTTGTTCAACAAGAAGTTCAGATAAATAATATTATATTAGAAAAAAAGGCAAGCAAAACAGATTTAGAAAGGTATGATGAAGAGCGATTAGATCGAATAGATAATCCCAATACTAAAAAAGAATTAATAATTCCAATGGGATATTATGGTTTGATTAACTCATTTGATAAAAATGAAACAGCAAGTAAATTCATTATCCAAGGATTAGGTTCAGGTATTGCTCTAATTCTTAAAGATGCGGTTAATAACATTTTTGCTATATCTCATATCTCATTACCTTCCTCATCTGCTTCAAAACAAGGGTATCATCTTCTTTTCCCACATACTTTTGTAGATACTTCAGTTAAAGATTTATATAATTTTTTAATTTATAATGGTGCTAACACTACCAATATAAAAGCTCTTATAGTAGGAGGCGCCAAACTATTTTTAGATTATGATATGACTTATCAAGAAAATATTGATGCTGTGAAAAACGAATTAAAAGTAAGGGAAATAGATATCGAGAGTGAAGATATTGGTGGGCTAAGTGAACGTGCCATAATCTACGATACAATCAATGATTCTCTTCAAGTTAAGAAGACCTGGGAATTTGAATATAGAAGAATCACTTAGAATTGAGTTTTATTTTTGTTTTCTTTTTTGCTGTAATTTTTTTCTTTTTCTCTCTTCTTCTTGAATTTCTTCCTCTAGCCCATACAACTGTGAATCTGCTTTACCTCGTAATTTAAATTGCCCCACAATTTTACTTTCTTCCCTTTCACCTGTTTTTGATATTTTTTCAAAAGCTAATTCTATAGGTAATTCTTGTTTTAAGGCTAAATTTATAAAATTTATAAAACCTATATGCTTACTTGGAGCAATAGGGAATTTTAATGTTACTTTCTTACTTTTCTTTGTTTCTGTTTTTAATATTAGGCGTAATTTCAAGAGTTCTCAATCTCTCTTTTGAATAATGAGTTAATTATATATTTAAAATAATCAAAATAAAAAAATTATCCTAAATTATTATGTAAAATATCTAATATTAAAATAATAAAAATATTAAAATAAATTATATTAATGCCCTCACGGTATCGTTTACGGTATATCTTTAGACCATTAATTACAATTTTGGCAAAAGGTTTAAGTAAAATTGGTATGACTCCAAATATAGCTACAATTGGTATGCTCTGTTTTGCGTTTCTAAGTTTTATTTCTTTATCATTTTATCGAAATCTCTTGATATTTTCCATATTAGTTTTTACAACTGGGATTATGGATGGATGTGATGGTGCGATTGCTAGATTAACTCAAAAATCAAGTAAATTTGGTAGTTTTTTTGATTCTGTTATGGATAGAATCTCAGAATTTTTAATTTTTTTAGGGCTTATTATTTATAATTGGAATAACTATTTATGGAATTATATTGATATGAAACTGATAATATTTATGTCATATCTAATTTCATTTATGATTAGTTATTGTAGAGCAAGAGCAGAAGTTTTTTTTAAAGGAGATTTTGATATTGGATTGATGGCTAGATCTGAAAGACTATTTTACATATTTATAACAATGTTATTAGCTTATTTCTACGGATTTACTGCTGAATTTCTATTTATTTATATGTTACTTGTAATTTGTACGTATCTTTTTAGAGCGAGAAAGATTTCCAACCAGATAAAAAAAGTAGAAAATTAGACAAATGAAGAAAATTTTTTCAATAATCATCTTTAACTAATTCAATTCTTACACGAACACCATCTTTTAATTTTAGTGTATCTCTTAGAAAAGGTTCAGCTAAAATTTCTATAATATTTTTTTTATGATGAGTCCTCTTAATTTTTAATATTGCCCCTTTAGTTTTTTTACTCTGATCATCTAGCCGAGACACAATACATTCATAACACTTTACTGAACCATATTTTCTTTTTATATAACCATCTTCTTCTTTCTCAAAACCTTCGATTTTAATTGGAATCCTAGTTTTTAAGTTTTCATCCAACAATTCCATATTTAAATCAGTAAGTTGAAGATTAAGTGTCCCGTAGAATGGTTCAAATCCCAGTTTATCTTTAAATTGAGTATAATATTCCTTTATTCTGACATAATACCCTCCTTCACCCATTCCTTCAGTGACTTCACCAACAATTAAAATATCTTCTAGAATTTGTTTCATATTTTTATACATTACGAGCATTATATCTGCTCCTTTCTTTGTGATCCTTATTATCTGCTCTTTTCCAACAATCTTTCTTTGAATCCAACCCATATCTTCTAATTGTGTTATTCTTCTTGATGCAGTTTGTTGAGATAAATTGAGTATTTTGCCAAACTTGACACTACTAATATGAAGAGCTTTCTGGCTTCCAATATTTTGGCATAGATAAAAAAGAGCAAACCAATTTGCATAATTATCTGAAGAAATATCCTTTTTATCCTCCATTATCTCAATTTATTTGTGTGTTTTTTTTTAAAATTATCAATTATTTTCTGTTTGATTAAACTTGAACTATGGAGTTTAAATTTATCATAATAGGTTTCAAGTCTCATAACCTCTATGTGATTTAACCCCTTTTCTTTAAGTTTTCTAGTTAGAATTTCAATACTATATTTTTGATCGGGACCTAATAAAATTATGTCGGGATTAATTTCTTCAACAGTTTTAAGAGTGTCATTATCACTCCTACCTAATCTAGCATCTTTGACATTGTTTAAGTTTTTTATTACTTCTAGTCTTTGTTCTTGGGGAATAATTGGTCGTTCTCCAGAGAATAATTCCCGATTTTTATCAGTAGCAACAACTACATACACATCTCCTAATTTTGCAGCCTCATTGATAAGATAAATATGTCCCGCATGAATAAGATCGAATGTCCCAGCGATCATTATCCGTTTCTTAATTTTACTCATATTTTTTTGCTCATATATACATTTCAGAATTATAGTTTCTATTACATATTGTCTTCGAAACATCTTTTTAAATCATCCATCTGGATTGCTAGAGAGATGTCTCCCCTCGTTTTTTCAATTATATTTCTAGCTACATCTATTTTATGTCTTAAATCTTGAGTTACACC
>JAHPYZ010000082.1 GCA_019058425.1 Promethearchaeota archaeon | reverse complement strand
TATTAATTAAATATTATAATAGCTAAAAACTAATTAGCTTATATTCTAGAAAAAATTGTTTGGATTAATAAATTTATTCTACATAAAAACTAACTTATTAAAAACTATAAATCGGAGAGGAAATTAAAATGTATTCTGAGTTAAGTGATGATGATAAAGAAATGTATATGGATGTTCTACGAGAGACTCCTTTACTGCCCTTTTCTTCGTTTGTCTCACGTGGAGATATACATGATCCCGTAGATATCTCACGTCCTCGTGCTTATATAGATCGAGAAGTGTATAGACTTGTTCAACAGACTTTTAGGGATAGATCATCTCGACTGATACCAATTTTAGGATCAGCTGGAACGGGAAAAACACATGCATACCATAGTTTTAAAGATAAAGAAAGAGAAAATAGAAAAAAAATAGAAGGAGAAGGTGAATCAGAAGAAATTGACGCTAGCAAATTTGCTACTTCCACTGATTGGACTATTGTATATGTTCCAAGCCCTCCAGCAAGTATTCGAGTTTTACTCCATGTGTATACCTGTATAATTGAAGAACTTGGTGCAGAATTGCTTGATATTGTTTCTGAGAAATTAATGAGAAGATGGGGTGGAATGAAAAAGGGAATTTTCCAAAAACCCAAACTTGATGAGGTTATTCAAAAGGGGATTAGAGAATTCCCTGGAGTGTTTGCTGATTGTGTTAAAGCCCTAGTAACTTATCAATTAGATAAAAGTAAAAAAGCTCTTGCAGAGAGGTGGCTTCTCGGGGAAGATTTAGAAGATGAGGAGTTAAGTGAATTAGGAATAAATTCAGTAGTAGAAGAGGATGATGTTTGTCTCGCTATGATTAAGATCATTACAGAAAATTTAGATAGAGTTCTAATACTTTATTTTGATGAACTTGAATCTCCCTATCGTATGTTAGGAGAAGCTGCTGAAAGAAAATTTTTAGAGATTTTAAAGAGATTATATAATGAAGTCAAAGGATTAGTAATTACAATTGCGGTTTTAAAAGAAATTTGGCCTAGAATCATAGAGATTGCCGATGCCCCACTTAGATCAAGAATGGAACCAGAGCAAGAATTAAAACCATTTAGTCTTAATGATTTAAAAATATATTTCTCGAAATCTATGGAAACTTTTTGGGAAAATAATAATTTAAATCCCCCTTTATATCCATTATTTCCATTAAATGAGAAATTAATTGAAATGATTTATGAAAAAACCCAAGGTAATCCAAGGAATTCCATTAAACTTTGTAGAAGATTTATAGATAAAGTTGTGATGGAAGAAATGACAGTTGATGAGTTATTAGAAGTTGGAGTAGATATAGTAGCTACAGCAAAACCTAAAGCAGAACTCGAAGAAGAAGTAATTGATTTCTCTAAGCCGCGGGAAGTTATTAAGAAGACAATTGAAGATATTTTAGCTGAGGAAGAATATTCTATTGATGTAAATCCTCAATCTGTTGCGGGAGCTACTTTAAAATATATAAATATGGTAGGAGAAGAGAAAGGCAAGAAATTCAAGACTCAAATGGAATTTAAATATATGCTTGGAAAAAGAGGCCAAACTTTAGCCGCTTTAATCGAAGCAGAAGGAAAGAAATATGGTTTAGAAATTCCATCAATTAAAACATTTGATAGAAGTGCTGGAGTAGCTGGTTATTATGCAGCTAAAAGATTAAAAGATGCCATTAGTGTAAAGGCAATTGATTTTGGAATATTAATAGTTCCTAGTGGTAGTAGTGGAGCAAAATTCGAGTCAATGCTGTCTAATACACCAGAAATTTTTAAAGTTGAGTTAGATAATGATATTGGAGAAAGTTTGATTGCAAATGCGTTAAAATATCCAACAAAAGAAGGTTGGGATATTTGTAAACTAATTTTCAAGGATATTGGAGATTATCAACCACCTATAGTTGAAGAACCTCCATCTGACGGAGAAACAATGGATTGATTTTAAAATTTTAAATTTTTTTTATAAGTTCTCTTATTTTTTCATCGAGTTCGTCTAATTCTTTCGCTAATCGAGAAGCTCTTTGAGCATTGCTTTTCAGTTTTGTTATATCATTAATATATTCATGTTCTTCAAATAAGTGAGATATTTCAACTAATTTTTCAATCGGTTCAATGAAACGATTATAAGTGTTTAATTTAACACTATCTAAATCATTGGAAATTTTCAAAATTTCTTTATTTAGATTCTCTTTTTCTTTTAATAAATCAGGAAACAATCCAACTTGTTCTCCTTTTTTTTCTAAAAAGGAGGCAATTTCATCTTCTTGTATCAGTGTGGCTAATTCAGCTGCTTTTAAAAAACTTTTTTTAGATTTCCTATAAAATTCATCTTCTAAGAATTGTTCTGCGAGTTTTACTTCATCCGCAAGTTTTATTGGTATTTCTTCACCTAAATCTATCAATTCGCGTGCTTCAGTGAGCTTCCCATCATCAAGCATTTTTTTCGTTCTGTCATTAATAGTCTCTTTTATAACCTTAGGTTCTTTTAACCTCTGGATTAAGCTCAAGATTGAATTTAAAGCATTTTGTAGAAAATCTTTCATCTGCTTTTTATCACTAGAAAAATTCTGTAGAATTTTATCTTTTAAGTTTTCAACGAAGCTTTTCAAAGAAACCAGATTTTCTCCTTCCTGCAAAATTGAGCTGATATAAAGATTATCTTTATCAATAGATTCAGCATTAATCCTACTAGAATAAAATCGGTCATTTTCCCAGCTGACTGTTATATTTACTAATTCCTTTTTACTATGTTTTTCAGAAAATTCCTTTAATACTGCTTGTGGAATTTTATCATCTTGCTTCAAATAATATTCTGCGATAATATTGGGGCCAAATGAAGGATCGATTTCATATAATATTATTGCTCTTGGCATTTTATCAAATCTTTGATAGTATATTTTTAGTAATTAATTATATTTTTTAGACTTAATAAGTAATTATGATAAAACTAAGTATATATCTTTTGAGTTAAGAAATGAATGTGAAAGCACTATGGCTATTATAGATGACACATATTGTGAAGCTTTTGAGGGTTTATGTTGTCAACTTTTGATAACTGCTCAAGATGCTGAGTTTTTAAATAGAGCAGCAAATGCATTTACTGCTCTACCATCAACAGTTTTTGGTGACGCTGAAGGAGGTATTGTTAGGTGGCTTTCCGAGAAGGAGACTATTGATGGTAGACTTGGAGCAATAGTGCAATTATGGGTTACTGGCACAAGTAAAAAAGCTACAGCGAAGTTTTATACTCAGTTAGGGAGACGAATGAGACAAGGTATATTAGTTGTCCCTACTACAGCTGTATTTAATTATTATCCATATAAATCTGAAACAAAATTTGATATTATGAATAATGTAGGTCATTGCGGAGATGGTTATGAAGAAATTATGATTAAATTTGAAAGGAAAATGATCTCTATTCCGCTTATGATGGGTTATGATTTCTTGATAGAAAAAGAATTAACTTATGCCAAAGGGATAATGGGCGGAAATTTTTATTTATTTTGTGATTCAGTAAACTCAGCAATAAAAATTGGACGTGAAGCTGTTAGAATTATAGATGAAATTGATAATGTATGCCCAACCTTTGATGTATGTTCAGCGGGATCAAAAGTAGAGACAAATTTTCCTGAGATTGGTCCTTCGACAAATCATTCATATTGTCCAACATTAAAGAATAAAATACCATCGGAAGAATTTAAGGTGCCTGAGGGCGTTCATTCAATACCCGAGATTGTGTTCAATGCTTTAGACCTTGTAACTATTAAATCGACAATGAAAGAAGTAATTGATGGGATTATAAATATGGATGGCTTAATTAAAATATCTGCGGGTAATTATGGAGGAAAATTAGGTAAATATAAGATTTTTCTACGAGAATTAAGAGTATAAAACTTTATATTTGTTAGAAAAGAATAAATTGATTACTTATCTAATGATAATGGTTCTCTTTTCATAGGTCTCATTGTATCTGAACCTGGATTAGGATACCAATGAGGATATTTTTCACAAAATATTTGATGAATTTTCTCTTGTGGTACATCTGCATAAACCCCCCAATCTCCTATATATTCTACAAATTTATTCCCTTCCGTATCAAATGGAGCAAATAAAGCATCATTTTCTCCGTCAAACTCAATCATAGGAAAGAAATTTCCCTTTATGCAGGTTTTTTTATCAAAAATTGGTGCTGCTTTCACCCATTTCTTATTTAAATATATTTCACTATAAGCATGACAATGAAAAGCTTTAGTGCCCATTAAATTAACAAGTCTTTGTGATATTTTATGATTAATGATATCTACCATATGAATACGTGCAGGTATTCCAACTGCTCTTGCCAAAGTTGACAATAATGTAGATTTGGACATGCAAAATCCATTTTTTCGTCTTAATGTAACTGAAGCTTTAAGATTAGCTTTAATTCTTGGGTAATATGAAAATGCATTGTACTTAACTTCATCTCGTACCCAATAAAATAAAGCAATTGCTTTTTCTTTATCAGATTTTAAACCATTAGTGATCTCAAAAGCATTTCTTCTAACGATTTTTTTATTAAAATCAAGATATTCTGTTGGTTGTAGGTATATATTAAAATCTTCCATGTTAGCAATCCTCAGAAGATATTATTTCTTATATGTCATTATCTCTTCTTTAATTTGTTTTGGATTGAATCCTTTTTTATGAAGAGCATATGAAGGATAATTTTCTTCGAAAATAATATCAATATCTTCAAGTGGTAAATCGGCATGCACTCCTCTGTCAGTAAGATATTCTCCAAAGAGGTTACCTTGATTATCGAATTTAGGGAAAACCGCGTCATTTTCACCATCAAATTCAACCATTGGGAGAAATTTTCCTTTTAATGCTGTTCGAGGATCAAAAGATGGTGTTAGTTTTACCCATTTTTCATTCAAATAGAATTCACTATACCCATGGACATACATTACATTAGTACCCATAAAATCAATAACTTTTTGCGAAATTAAATGGTTAATTAAATCTACCAAATGTATACGAGCAGGAATTCCAATTGCTCTAGCAAAAGATGATAAAAGAATGGATTTTGAGACACAGAAACCATTTCTCCGTCGTAAAGTAATACTTGCTCTAAAATTAGCAGGTACATTTGGCACATATGTTAACATATTATACTTAATCTTATCTCTTACCCAGTAAAATAGAGCTTTAGCTTTTTCTTTATCGGATGTTAGATCTTCAGTAATTTCAAAAGCTTTTTTACTCACTAACTTTTTATTAAAATCAAAAAATTTTGTTGGCTGTAAATATATATTCAAATCCTCCATGATAATGAAAAAAAATAATCCTTTTAGAATATTTCTCTATAAAAAAATAAAAGGAGATTAATTACCTCATTTTAAAAAAGTATATAATAATTTATTTTTATAATTCTAGTATTACTTAAAATTCGTGAATATAAGAATATATTTGTGAGATTTATTGATTGGGTTATTACTTGTACGCTTCGATCCTCTTTTTGGACCTAGTATATTTTTGAAAGCTCCCAATTCATTAGATGATGATTTAATTCAGGATATTCCTTCATTGATAGAACTCCCTACGAAAGGAGTATTTATTCATATATTTAAGGAAATAAAAACAGCAAATTTATTCTTTAAACAACCAAATAAATTTGCTCGAGGAGGGTATGAAAGCTTTTTAATCACGATAATTACAGATATTAAAACTGAAATAAGTCTAATGCTTGCTAAAAAGCTTCTTGAAGGTTTTGCTAATTATCTTATAAACTATGAAGATGCATACTTGGTTTTTGACTATGAACCAAAGGATCATAAAGCAGATCCAAATAAACTTGAAGAAATTAGTGGGTTCTTTTATTCTTATTTTGATTCTATTCAACCTGTAATCCAAACTCTAGAAATGGCAGAACATCGATATCAAGCTTTATTTCAGGCAGCAAGAGATGCTATCTTCATAATAAACAGTGATCTAGGTACGATAGTCGATGTAAATTTAGAAGCTGAAAAATTAGTTGAAATGACAAAGGATGAATTAGTAGGTATTAAAGCACTAAAACTTGATTTATTTGATGAGGGGTTAGTCGATCCAGAAATGGTAAAACATTTAATAGATCAAGCACCACCAATTATTTCCAGGATAAAAAAATCTTCTGGTTCTCAATTATATCTAGAAGTGAACATTAATGAAATTCAACTGGGAGATGAGATTTTTATTCAATATTTATTTCACGATCTTACTGATATTCAAGTAACAGAAGAAAAACTTAAAGAACATGCGAGAAAAATTGATACATTAAATACTTTTATAAGTATTGCTAATCAGACTGATGATTTGAAAGAATTGTTAAAAAAAACTATAGATAGTATAATAGATCTTTTGGATTTAAAAGGTTGCTGTATTTATTTATTGGATAAATCAAGTAATATTGCCAAAATCAAGGCACATAAAGGATTTCCCCGATATTTCATTGAGCAAAATAATGATCTAGAAGTAAATAGAAGTCCTTATGAAATTGTGTTTACACAAGGCGTAGCGTTATTTAATCAAAACTTCCCCGATATTCTAAAAAATTATTTTAAGGGATTAAATTTTGTTTCTGGAGCAGTTATTCCATTATTTTCCAAATTTAAGATTATTGGGAGTATAAACATGCTACTGAAAGAAAATAAAAATCTAACTGTTGAAGATATGGAATTAATAATTACAATTGGATTAGAAATTGGTACGGCTTTAGAAAAAATGCAACAACAGGACGATTTAAAGCACAGTGAGGCACAAAATGCTATTCTACTAAAACATATTCCTTTCTCAATTTTTAGAATTTCAATTGAAGGTATTTTCCAAGATATCAAATTAGATAAAAAACTAGAACGTATATTTAACTTACCAGCTTCATCCCAAACTTATATAGGAAGGAGTATTTACGAATTATTACCAAAATATATTGCCGAAGAGGCGATAAGTAAGATACAAAAAGCCCAAGAAATGCAAGAGACTTCAGAAATGAAATTTATTCTACCATATAAAGGTAATCAGATAATGTTTCGTACAAATTTCGTTCCTATAGGAAAAAATGAAGTGTTAGCATTTCTTCAAAATCTAACTAGAACTTGGTGAAGATTCCAGAACCTTTCTGATTTTTTGAGCTTTTTCTTGAAGTTCAATTGAAAGCGAATCATCTCCCAGTTCAAGGCAAATACTACTAATTTTTTCAAAAATATCCACAGCAGTATCGAATTCTCCTTGCTCTAAGGCATTTTGTGCTTTATCTAGCAAAATATCTCTGTCAAAAATAGGTTTTAATAATGGTGATACTTTTGCATCCATATCTAAAAGATCTGCAATAATACGGATCATTTTGGGTCGATTATTAGGATCAATTGCTATCATTGAATATGTCTTTTGCCCCATTATTCTCTCTATTTCCTCTATCTTCATAGCTTCAGGAAGATCTTGTTTATTTGCAATTACTGCTAGGCGAGCATATGGGATTGTTTTATTTACTAATTCAAAGAAGAATTTACTTTTTTCTAAGTTTTTTAAACTTGAATCAGTCATCAGGAGTACAGCATCACTTCCTTTTATAAATTTTTCCCAAAGAAAATCAAATTGATCCTGTCCTGCAAAATCCCACAGGAAAAAGTGTAATTTTCCAATTTTTATAGTTGCAACTTCACCAGTAATGGTAGGAATATGTTGCATAGGAATTTCTTCTGATTTTATTAATTTGGTAGTCGTGGTCTTACCAACTCCAGAAAATCCTACAATTGAAATTTTTGGTTTTAAATTTCTATGGATATTATCAACAATTGGATTTAAAACCTCGGCGATTATAGAAACGCTTCCATTTTTTAAATTATCACCGTAGAAATCTAAAAATTCTTTTTGAAAATTATTTAGTTGAGGTTTAATATTCCTAAACTCATCCCCCAATCCGGTTACAAATAATATAATTAAAGAATAATTTTTCTCAACTATATATGAAAGTTTAACTTTAAAAAATTCAAAGGATGCGGTTTCTTCAGCAAATTTAGCAAACGCTGTTTTTTTAAGATTTCCATAGACATTTGCAAAGATAGAATCGTCTAACCCTTTAGCATAATTTCTTTGGTATATTATATCATCATTTAAAATTATATAGACTTGTCTTAACATGACTTCCTTCTCAATGATTTATTAATTAATTATAATATTCCAACAATTTTCCTCTTATATCCGCAATAAGCTTGCTTAAATCTTCCTTTTCTAAGATTTCTGAGAATAATATTAAATTTTTAAAATTAGAATGATATTTACTAATATCCTCTCCTAACATATATAATATTTTAGAACCTGCATTAATAAACTTGTATTTGGAAATTTCTTCTTCTGGAGATTTACTAGATTGATAGACTTTTTCATATAAATAATAAAGTGCACTTGTATCAAAATCAGGGGAAGAAACTTGAATAATGAGGTTATCATCTTGATTTGAAACAACGCATAAAGTTTTAGATAAATTACTTATTGATTTCCTAATTATTTCCTTTAAGTATGAAGAATCTTTTGAAAAATTACTAAATATATCTGAAATAGCATTATACACAGTATAAATTAAATTTGGATGTAAACTAGTGAAGTAAATTGGAAATTCCTCTGGTAAATTTAATTGTTTGATTACTTGTTTTCTAATTAAAGCTAACATACTACCGATCTTCTTATGAATTAGAAGATCAATTTTATGAAGAAATAATACAATCTTAGCATCCACTTCTAGTTTGTTTTTGATCTCATAGATTTTTTTTATATCATCAATGATATCTTGAGAGTTTTCTATCCAAGTAGGATAATCGAAGATGTAAATTATTGCACTTGTATTTCCAAATGTCATTAATTGTTTTTGTTCATCTTCTAATAATAATGGAAGGGACTGGCCAGGAGAGTCTAATAAACTGATCTTTAAATCCATAAATTCATGTACAGAATACTGGATCCCTATTGTAGCCTCAAGAGGGAACATTACCAATTCACTTGGATCTTCTCCTTCGAGAATAACCTTCTTTATTGTTGTTTTTCCAACTTCAGGTTTTCCAACCATAGATATCTTGGTAGCCATAGTTATATCTCTTTCTTTTTAAATAAAATAGAATTCTTTTTATAAAAGATAATAAAAAATATATTTAAACTTGAGTATAAGAAAAGAAGAAAGCCTTATTCTTATTAGATTTTATTTTTCACATTTTAGATACAATTAAATCAATTATATCAATTAGCTTTATTCTTTCTTGCAATTCTGCTCCTAGTTCTTCATATGCATCTTTTAAATTTCCTATACAAAATGGACAACTAGTTGTTAATATGTCAGCTCCAGATTCTATAGCTTCATTTATTCTTTCTTTTGAGATATCTTTTGCCAAGTCTGGAAATTGACTTTTTACACCGCCTCCCGCTCCACAACACCATGCATTTTTCCTATTCCGTTTCATTTCAATAAGTTCAATTCCAGGAATTTTTGAGATTATTTCGCGAGGAATCTCATAAAGATCCATATGACGCCCAAGATGACAAGAATCATGGTAAGTAACCTTTAATTTCTCTCCCTCTTCAGGTTTAAATGGAAGTTGATTATTATTTAAAAGCTCAATTAATACCTCTGTTATGTGTTTTACTTCAAATGGCAGATCTTCTCCCAATAACTCTGGATAATCTTTTTTCCATGTTCTATAGCATCCTGCACAAGCAGTAAATACGATTTTGACGCCCATGTTCTTGAAAATTTCGATATTATGCTTTAAAAGCTCCTCCACCGATTTTAATTCGCCTATGCGGATTCCAATAGAACCACAACACCATTCATCTTTTGATAAAGCAATTTCTATTCCTGATGTTGTTAATATTTTCATCATACTCTTCAATGTATCAGCTTGTCTTAACGGCATTGTACAACCAGCAAAAAATGCAATTTCTCCCTTATTTTTAATATCTGGAAATTGCTTCACCCAGTCAAACTTTTTGGCTTTATTTTCGCCGTAGGGATTTTTCATCTCATTATTGCTCATGTATTGAACTAAATCCTCATGTCTATCAAGAGGAGCAAATCCCGCTTCTACTAGATCCTTTCTCAATGCTTCCCAAACTTTAATATGATCTATCCAATTAGATGTTGGAAGAATAATATTTTCATTCTGAGTCATATGACAAACTTCAGTACAATTACCACACTCAGAGCATTCATATACCCATTTAGCAAGATCTTTACTTAAGGAGATCTTACCTTCCAAGAGACTTTTAAGAACATTCATCCTCCCTCTTGAGAAGCTAATCTCAAATCCTTCTTCTCCTTTTGCTTCTTTAACAGGACATGTTAAGTATCTACCGACAGCAGGTCTTATAGCATATCCACAATCACCGCATCCCTTTTACAACCCATAGGAATTCTAGAGATTTATGCAAGAAAATACGGCTTTCCATTCTTTTCTTAAATGTGTTAGTTTACTCATTTCATTTTACTACTATAAAAAATATTTTAGTATTAAGTTAAATCTAAAACCTTGTAATATTTATAATTTGCTTACGAAATTTAGCTATTCATATAAGAATTTTTATACAATCTTAATGAGAATTAGATTTTTTAATATAATATTTTCCATTATCAAAAAGTAGTAATTTACGACTTAATAGATTCTCAACTAAATTATAAAGTGATCGTGTCGCTTTTTTATGCTCTTTAACATTTTCAAAAACCCATAAATTTTCAATTCTATTATCTTGAAAATTTAAATTAATATGATGTACTTGACTCTCAGATTTCAAGTATTTTCCATCTTTCAAACATTTCCTAGATATATTTAATTCTGGGTGGTTTCTTAGATATGTTTCCATAATATATCTATGTTCTAGCATAAATTTTCTATGATTGTCTTCCTTGTTAACTATTGGATTTTCATAATTTTTTGGAACTTTCACCCATATACGACCATCAGATTTATCAACTATCCGATCATATCCCCAAGTTTTTTTACCTTCAATTTCATGAACTCTTTCTCTCCAATATCTTGCTTTGTCTTTAGAGATTCCACATAATTCTCCTAATCTTGAATCAGTCAAATTAAATTTCTCGTTCTTAATAATAGTTTGAATCCATAATTTATGTCTATACAATGGATTTTGTTCACTACAATTTTTATAAGGATTAACAGTAATAGTAGTTTCTTCAAATTGATTTTTCTTAATCTTTACATTCCAATTATTTGAAATCTTATTCCAATCTAATTTTTTTATCTCGTCTTTGACTAGATTTAGTTCTTGATAATTAACAAATTGATTTTTCTCCTTTGTATTGAAAGGTTTATCACTTAGTTTCTTGAAATCTTTATTAATTGAGTATCTGCCTTTCTTGAACTCGACTAAATTTGTGCTTATAAGATCTTTTAAAGCAGAACGTAAAGATAATTCTCCATTTGCGTGTTTCTTTTTTGTTTCATAAACCCATAAATTCTTTAGTCGATTATCTTGAGGATTTTGATTAATGTGATGAATCTCACACCCCATCTTTAAATATTTTCCATCTATTAAAACTTTCTTAGAAATTTTTAATTCTGGATGCTTTCTAAGATGTTTCTCCATTATATAGATGTGTTCTAATCGATAATCACTATTTTTTAATTCAGGATGATTATAATTAATTGGTGTTCGCACATATTTTCTCCCACTTCTATTATGAATCCATTCTCCTTCTCCCCAAGGTTGAGTTGGGATATTATATTTTTTTCTCCACTTTCCAATAACACTTGGATTTACATTACATATCTGAGATAGAAGACGGTCATTTAATTTGAATTCCTTATTATTATATATAGTTTCTAACCATCTTTTGTGCCTATATAAAGGATTATCATTTGAGCAATCTTTAAAGGGATCTAAGACTTTTTCCTTATATTCTGAATATTGATTAATACGTGTTTTTATAGTCCAATTATTGGATATGTATTTCCAATTTATTTTCTTTATATGCTCCTTTATCTTTAGTAAAAAATCATTGTCCTTAAATATTCTTTTAGGATTCTCATTATAAATTTTTTTCAATTTTTCATTTTCATTATTTCCTGAATTTTTGTTACAATTTTTCTTTTCAATTTTACTTACGTGGATTCTATGATCTAATTTTTCATCAGTTTCCTTAGTTAGAAAAATTTTATTTATCATTTCGTCATTTGGTTTGAAATAATCTGTGTTATTCTTGAAATCGTTTTCTGACTCATTATTAGGTTCAAAATTATTTATAATTTCGGTGTCTCCCTCTTCTTCCTCATCTTTTGGTTCGAAATTATTATCTGATTCAAACTCTTTTATTCCTTCTATTTCATTAAGTTTTGATTCATCTACTTTTTGTTCTTCAAATAGGTCCTTATCATTATATTCTCCCATAGATTAAATCCTCAAGCTCTTCTCATATAATTTTTAAATTTTAATATTGATTTTTCATCAATCCTTATTTGATTTCCTCTATGACTAAAAGTTATAAAGAAAAATTTGAAGATCACTGAATAAATTAAAAAAATAGCAATATTCCAAAAGAAATCTGAAAATAAAGCCATATTTTCTTTACTTTTACTATTTTAGAAGTATTTCTAAAAAAAATTATAAAAAGATATAGGTTTTTTGTTTTAATCTTTAAAATTTATTACTCACATTAATCCTTTTTCATACTTTACTTAACTAATATAATGTAATTTTAAAAAAGGAAGATAATGTCTCAATCATTTATAACAATAATGTAATATTAGGTTTCTAAATTATTAATAATTTTATTTTATGTAAGGATCTACTTGTTTAATAATTTCTCTACTATAAGTTTCTATGGATTTTAATTCATCTATGGTTAGAAAGCCTGAATTATGTGCTACTCGGTTCCTAATTGTACATAGCGAATCAATTCTTTCTAAAATCCAAGATTGACTTTTAAATTTATCCTCAAAATATTTCCAAGCATTAATAATTATGGTTTTTAAATCACTTAAGTCTAAATAATAAATTTCATGATCTCCTCTCATTGGTAAATAGATCTTTTTTTTCTCATCTTCTTTTCGTTCATCAATTTTTTTGGATAATTTTCTTATACCTAAAGAATTTATTGAATTTATTCCATTATTCTTCAGAATTCCTATTATAAATTTCCTAAAAATGTTCTCACATACAAAAATATGTTGAAACATCGCATTAGGTAAAATAGAATCCTCTATGATATCACGATATTTATTTTCATCAATAGTGTTTGGTAATACGTTAATTAATTTTACGGATTGAAAAATTTCTTCAAAAATCAAATCTCTTTTACCCAATTTTCTAATTCCCTTTTCAACCTCATATAGATTAAATTTTGATAATCCCTTTTCTATGATGTATATGCATAATTCCTGAGAAGATTCTGAAGAGATAAGACTTAATTTTCTTTTTATAAAATCATAACTTATATTATCATCTTCTGGTAGTGGTTCTATTAAATTATCCAAGATATTTGCTAAATATTCAGGTGTTACAATTTTTAAAATCTCATAGTTATCTGCAATTTGGATCTCTGAATATTTGATGTTAATACAAATCTTTCGGAGTTGATCATAATTAACTTTCTTAAGGTAAGGATAATTTGTTATTAGCTCAGACCAAATTATTTCAGATTCAATTTTTTTTATTATTGGTTTAAGGATACAATAGCTTAAAAATAGGCTTGGATTATTATCGTTGAATTTTAGTATATTGTATAAAGTTTGATCAATTTTATTTTCTTCAAAATTGATATATTCTAAATTTTGTAAATCCTCTAATCCTTGTATTTCTTCAATTTCATTATTTGCTAAATGAAGTTTTTTTAAATTAACACAATTATCAAGATTTTCAACATTTTTTATTGAATTATGGTTTAATTTTAATATTTCTAAATTTTTTAGATTGCCAATTCCTTGAATTGAATTTAACTTATTTTTTTCTATGTTTAATCTTTTTAAATTTACAAGGTTATCTAAACCTTGTATTTCACTAATTTCATTAGATCCTAAATTTAATTGTTCTAAACTCTTCAACATTTGAAGGTTGTTTATAATACTAATTTTATTTCCTGGTAATTCTAATTCTTTAAGAGATATTTGATTGTTAAGTCCTTTAATTTCAGAAATCTGATTATTACTCAGATTAAGATGTTTTAGTTTGGATAGATGATCAAGGTTTATAATTTCTGTAATTTGATTATCATTTAAAGCGAGAAGATTTAATTTTATTAAAGCGGCCAAATTATCAATTCTTTTAATTTTGTTATTACTTAAATATAATTTTTTCAAATTAACAAGAGACTCTAATCCTGAAATTGTATTAATCTGGTTATTTCTTAGGTTTAGACGTTCTAAATTCTTTAAATCTCGTAGATGCTTAATATCAGAAATATTCAATATCCCTTTATCAATTAACTCCAGCTTTCTATTATTTACATAATAGAAAGTTTCTCTATATTCAACAAAATCCCCTTGGCAATATTTTACTATATTTTGTGGTTCTTTAACTTTATATGTAGAAAATTCTTTCTCAAGGCCTCCTAACTTATTAAAAAGATTTAATGGAATTTGATTGTTATTAAGTAATAAATATTTTAAGTTTTTTAGATTATTCAACCCAGTAATGTTATGTATAGAATTCCAACTAAGATTTAAATAGAAGAGATTATTTAAATGACTAAGATTTTCTATTACTTCAATTTTGTTATTGTTTAAATATAAGTTCTTTAAGTTTTGTAGATTATTCAAACCAGAGATCTTATTTATTCTATTATCTTCTAGATGTAAATCTTCAAGATTAGTTAAATTCTCTAAACCTTGAATATTCTCAATTTTATTCGAGGTTAAATGTAAAATCTTTAAATTTTTTAAATTTTCTAAACCTGTTATGTTTATTATTTCGTTATCAGAGAGGTTTAATTCCTCTAATGATTTAAAGTTATGTAATCCATTTATTTCAGATATTTTGTTATTACATAAATTAAGGCTTTTCAATGAACTTATCTTTTCTAATAATGAGATAGAGTTAATATCATTATCCTGAAGATCTAGAAATTTTATAGTTTTAAGGTTTTCAAGATTATAAATATCATTTAAATCAGAAATATTTAAACCATAAAGTTCCAATCTATAATCTATCACTCGATACTCTTTATTATTATAAATAACTTTCTCCAAAGATACACCTTGTTAATAAGAATTATTGTTTTTCTTGTTATAAATTAATTTACAGTTGTTTTTTAGTAAATTTATTTAATTATAAATAATCACACTCAAATATAAAAATAAATTATATGTGTTAGAGATCTAAAATTCTCTTATTAAATCCAATTTTATATTTAGATATTTTTTAATTCTGAGGAATTATATTGACCATTAAAGGTAAACAAGTATCAGCTGAATTGATTTATGACTATTTTATTAAAAAAAATTATAATGTAGATAAAAATCCACACTTCTTCATAAAAAAAGAAAAAACCCTTGAAAAAAGTGTAAGATTTCTCAAGATTCTTAGAGATCTTGAAAAAGAAGATCTTAGTGAAAAACAAAGAACTAAAAGACTTATAGATTTGTCTGAGATAACAACAAAGTTATGGGGATCTATGTTAAAAGATGCTTTAGACTCTTTAGATGATGCGGATGATTATCCTCACTCCGATACGATAAGTGGAGTAGTTCGTCTAAAACGTTATATTTCTAAATTCAAGGGATTTGAGATGTTATTGTATGGTTCGGATAAATGGTATCGAGATACAATATATCATCAATTATGGTTCTATTTTGTCGGAGAATATTTATTCTCTAGTGAAGGATTTGATATTATGGCCAAACTTTTAGAAAGTAAAAATAAGGGTTGGTATTGTGAACCTCCAGATGAGGTTATAAAAATAAGTAAAGAAGGGGCTAGACATGCTTCATTTTGTGTAATTGCTTTATGTCATGATCTTGGAAAACCACTTCAGAAATTCCATTCAATAAACAAAGCCATTAGTATTATGCTAGAAGAATATAAATTCCTTCATTTTACCCCATTTAAAGTTGAATTTCCCATAACGTATCAACCAATGTTAAATTTTTTAGTTGAGAGACTAGGTCAAATTGGAATTCCTGATAGAGATGGTGATGAATCGACAGATAAAGGTAGATTAATTCTTAAAAAAAAAAAAGATATTTGTCCGAAAGTTAATGTAAAAAAGAAAAATGTTCAAGAAAAAGAGGAAACTTACTTTGTAAAAATGAAAGATTATATGTTTAATCAACCACATATGCAAGCCATATATAGTACTGCTCTCGCTGAACTTGATCATGGATTGCTAAGTTGTTTATTATTGATGGAAAGCTTTAGACGATTTAAAGGCGGTGATCCTTATCATAATTGGAAAATGGAGTGTGAAAGTAAATGGATTCAGAAATCATACATGACTTCTCAATATATATTAAAACCAATTGCTTATCATAGTATGGACAGTACACAGGTCAATGATATTTACCTATCCTATTTTTGGGTATTTCTTATAGATGATCTGATTGAAGCTTATAGACCTACAAGAGCAGGGAAAGATTTTATCTCACAAAGTATGTGTAAAGTTAGAATTAAAGAAGCTTCTATGAAAAAAATACATTTAAATTTTGAGTTTATTCGATTCGAAAACCAGAAGCATAAGGAAAGAACTAAGAATGTCATCCATTTCTTTATTGATAAAATAGTACGATTTACTAACCTCCTTTTAATTGAAGACTTCATATTTAAATTGGAAGTGGAGATGAAAACCGAGGATAATAAACAAGAAATCTTCATGGAATATAAATATCTCAAAAAGAAAACTAAAGAGAAACACATTAGACTAAAATACAAAAAGGAAGGATATAGACAAATTGTTAAAAGAAAATTAAAAGAAATTGAAGATTTTCTAATGTTGGATAAGGAAAAGAAAATTGAAAAAATAAAAAAAGAATTGGTTAAATATAAGGAATATAAAAGTATATATTAGAGTAATTACCGCAATCATTTTATCATATCTTCTTTCAGAACACTTAACTATATAAATCGTTGAGTTGAGCCTTCTGCTTTCCATTCTTCCTTTAAATGTTTTAATTCACTCACTCTATTTATCACCCCAAAAGTTAAACTTACCTCTACTTACTATCATGTTTGGATCAAGAGTCTTCTTTATTGAATTCATTAATTGATAGAATTCCTCCGAATAGGCTCCAATATCCACCATTAATCGAGACATAAATTCCCCCATCATATACCATTGCACCCCATGTTTTGTTACCCTTTCTAAAAGTGATTTCCAGAGCGCTAAATTTAAATCTTCAATAAAGTCATGCCTTTCTCCATCAAAATAACTCCAAAAACTAGTGAAACCACAAGTAATCTCCACATTATTCCCATCAATGAGTACTATTGGTCCACTCCCGGCAATAGGACGATTACCAGCCACTCAAATATTTTTCGCATATCTTGGTCATGTTCCATGTCCCATTGATCAATATCATCTAAAATTTTGGGATATTGATTGATGGGGGAAAAGCATTCAGCGGTCAAAGGTTGCATTGTAGGGAAGATCCCCCATAAATTGTGGTAGAATTGCCAATGTCCTTGCTCCTCATAGTGCCATTTAGCTATATTTCCATTAGATATTTCTGTTCCTAGATCTTCTGATTTATTAGCTTCCATTATATTATCTAATAATTTAACTTTTTCATCTAATTCTACCTCTGTATTAGCTTCTATAGTATAGAAGATAAGTCCCCTTTTCTTTTTTAGCTGACTCCAAATTGGCATATATCCTTCATTAGCAGTAAGTCTTACAATAAGGTCCATAATAT
The DNA here is from genome assembly GCA_019058425.1 of Promethearchaeota archaeon. Classification (GTDB taxonomy): domain Archaea; phylum Asgardarchaeota; class Lokiarchaeia; order Sigyniarchaeales; family SOKP01; genus Loki-b32. The sequence continues at coordinate 4,102 of JAHPYZ010000082.1, read as the reverse complement.
ACATAGCATCATACACATCAATTCCTCTTTGTCGAATTTCATTTAAGATCTTAGCCGATACTTCTCTCTCTTTTCGAGGAAGTTGAAAGGTTTTATATTCAGCAAATTCGGGTTTTGGGAATATTTGTAATGAAACCTTTGTTTTTACTCCAAAGATCCCATTATCACCACAAAACAATCCTGCTAAATCTGGGCCATTACCAAATCGGTTAAATGGAAATTTAGAATATTTATTCGCCTGAGATCCCGTTTCAATAATTTCTCCAGTTGGTAAAACAACTTCCAGAGAAACTAATTGATTAGTACATGCTCCATATTTAGCGCATCCCCCTCCACCAACAGAATGATGTGAAATCCCACCTCCAATTGATGCTGTCATACCTGAACCTGGCCCCATACTCCCTGTGTAAAGTCCAAAATGACAAAGGTATTCATTCAATTTTGCCCATGAAATTCCTGCTTCAACAGTAACAACCAGATTTTCTTCATTTAAATTTACAATATTATCCATTCTTTTCATATCCAAGATAATTCCGTTATCTCCAATGGGTTTACTACCCCCAAACTCACAAATTCCTGCACCTCTTGGAATAACAGTAATGTTTTCCTCATTAGCAACTTTAAGAATCTCTGAAATTTCTTGAGTATCTTTTGGACGTATAACAATATCAGGAACCCCTTGTAAAACAATATCTACATTTCGGGAATAAGCGTGACGTACATAAATATCTTTAGAAATATACTTTTCAGAAACTATCTTTTCCAATTTATTAAATATGTCTGACATTATTGTATTACCAAATGTACATTTTATTAGAATAATTTATAATAGAAACGTTAAATTACTTAAATATATTCCAATTAAAATTAAAGGAAATACTTCGAAAAAGAACAATAACTCTATTCCAAAATAAAAGCAAAGGTGTAAGAAATCTATTATCGTGGATACATACTAATTCGTCTAAAAGCAATTGGGACGGAATGGAAAGTTGTTGATAAACTAACTAATTTAAAATCTACTGAACCAGATGAGGAATGGAAAATTACATATGCTACTCCAATATATGGAGGATGGGATGTGATAGTTGAATGTTCATTTTCTAAACTAAGAGATATAGATAAAATTGTCACATACTGTAGAGTGGATAAAGATTTATCTCAGTGGATTGAGGAAACTACTACATTAATGGGTTCTAAGAATGATTATCCTGGTTAGCTTAATTAATGATTGGGTCTATTAAACTGTGAGAAATATCAAAAAATACATTATTATTTGTATCACTACATTATCATTAAGCATTCCACTCTTTTTTCGCCTATTTATTGAATATCTGCTAATAAAATTATTCACTTTAACTTCAGTTTTTATTTTTCTTTTAGGTATATCCGTTCTTTTGCTCATCGGAGTTATAATTGAAATATTTGCCTATGACCGCCAACATCTTGAATTAATTAAAAAGCATGATGTGATAGATGCGTTACTTAATAAAAAGAATAGAGGGCTTGTATTGTTTTTTTTTTCAATAACGATGTTAATGGAAGAATTAATTTTTCGATATTACTCTATCGGTATATTAAATTCTTTATTGGATTTAGATTATATTACATCTATCCTTATTTCAAGTATTGCTTTTTCACTTTATCATATTCATATCTGGTTTTCCATTAAGAATTTAAGATTACTTATGATTAATCTGATTTATCCATTTTTGATGGGATTATTTCTTGGATATATATTTTTGTCTTATGGGTATTTTTCAAGTTTTATTGCTCATTTTATAATCGCATTTTTTATGCATTATAACATTTACAGACGGTATACCAATAATAAATTTAAGAATAAAATTTAAAAAAAAGTTTGATTATTTACTTCTCAAGAATTTTTTATCTACCTTTCCAATTGAGGTTAGGGGCATTTCCTCGAGGATTTCTATGAATTTTGGTATTTTATATTTTGCTAAGTTTTCTTGGGCAAATTTAAGAATATCATCTTTAATTTCTTCAGATGGTTTATATCCCTCTTTTAGTAATACATATAATTTAACCATTTCAGATCCAGGACGATCAGGATCGGGGATACCTATAGATGAACAGAGTTCAATTGCTGGATGTTTATTCATCTTGTCATCTATTTCAACACTAAATACTTTATATCCACTTACAATAATCATGTCTTTTGTACGATCTACAATAGTAATATAGCCATCCTCATCCATAATTCCAACATCTCCAGAATAAAACCATCCATCTTGAAGTGCATTTTCTGTTTCTTTAGGTTTATTCCAATAACCTTTAAAAGTTTGAGGTCCTCTTATAGCAATTTCACCTGGTTCTCCAATGGGCACTTCTATAGTTCTATCAGTAACATCTACAAGTTTTAATTCGGTATTTGGTAATGGAACTCCTACGGTTCCGATTTTCTTTTGTCCGAGGTAGGGATTAAATGTAACTCCAGGACTATTTTCAGTCATTCCATAAGCTTCAATTACTTTTCCCTTACCGACCACATCTTCAAATTCTTTAATGTTTTCTGTTGGAAAAGGAGCTGCGCCTGAAATGTATCCTTCTACTTCACTCAAATCTAGTTTCTTGAATCTTCGATTTTTTAATAAAAGAAGATAAAGAGTAGGTACATTATAGAAAAGTGATATTTTATCCTCATATTCTTTTATTTTGCTTATCATATAATTGGTATCCCTTGGATCTGGGACTAAAATCTGAGTTGCTCCTAAAAATGTTGTTTGTAGACAAAATTGAAGTCCTGCCAAATGAAAAAATGGGAATCCAGAAATATAGACGGCATTTCCTGGTTTTACTCCAGGTCCAAACCAATGCTCTACTATTTGTAACAATGAAATTAGATTTCTATGAGTTAATATAGCTCCTTTGGGTGGTCCTGTTGTTCCGCCTGTATATTGAAGTAATAATAGATCATCAGGATCAATTTTTACATTGGGATACTTGTCACCAGGATATTTTTCTAAAATCTCATTATAAGATAAATAAACAATTCCCTCAAGTGGCTCAACTTTTCCAACAGGAATTTTACCAATTTTAATCATTTGTTCTTTCATTGCAGGATCTAAATCCAATACATCAGAAACATTAGTAGTAATAACTATTTTTACTTCAGTTTCACCTGTTTGTAATGCTTTTCTAACTTTTTCCTCATAAAAGGAATCAAGAGTAATTATTGCTTTTGCTCCGCAATCTTTTAATTGATATATAATTTCATTGGATTGGAGAAGAAAACTCACGCCTGAAACAGCACATCCGGCATAAAATGCGCCGAACATAGCAACAATAAATTGAGGAACATTTGGTAAATTTATTGCAACTCTATCCCCTTTCTCTAATCCATTCTCAATAAGACAGTTCGCAAAGCTATTAATATATATTTCAGTTTCTTGAAAACTTGCTCGAGAACCTTGAAAATCATAACAAAGACTATCTGGAAATTTCTGTACTACTCTTCTAAACATTTCAGCAATGGAATAAACTTCAATATCAATTTCGGGCTTAACATGTTCATCATACGATTTTAACCATATTTTTTCTGAATATGGGCTGCTTTCCATCATTTTTTCTGTCATTTTTGATCAATTTTGATATTTTTTGATGTAGATTTTACTATTTTTAATAGTATTCTTATTGACATTTCAATATTTAAAATTATTTAAATAATTCTGAGTTTTTGAAAAAAATAAATTTCCTAATGGATTTTTTATTATTAAATCCCAAAGATTAGCGATTTTGAAAAGATTAATATGAAAGTGTATTTCCGAGAATTAGAGCATGAAGATATACCAGCTATAAAGGATATTAGTAAAGATATCTGGGAAGGAGACGATTACATTCCATATGTTATTGAAGAGTGGCTCCAAGAGAAAAATTGTATGAATTATGGAACTTTTATTGATAAAAATAAGTCAGAATTAATCGGATTTGGCAGAGTAAAGCTATATAATAATGATATCGCCTGGTTAGAAGGCGGGAGAATAAAAGTTTCATTTCAAGGACAAGGTATTGGAAAATTGCAGTTAAATTATGCGATAGAATATGCTAAAAAAATCGGAGTAAAAGTAGCTCAGTATGATACAAG
>JAHPYZ010000133.1 GCA_019058425.1 Promethearchaeota archaeon | reverse complement strand
CATCTGTACCACCTCTAATAGGATTAATTTTCAATTCTAATCCGGCTTTTTCAATAGCTTGTTTCGCTAAATCAACCACTTTAGGATTATTTTTTAGGTAAATATCCATGTTTTGATATTGATGTTTCAGATTTAACTCAATTTTTAACCCTGGATAACGAATTTCATAAGCTTTTTTCAGATTTTTTAAATAGTCCATTCGTCTTTGGTTATTTTCTTCTAAAAAATCTCGAATTAACAATCTAGAGGTAGCTTCTTCTGCTGTGCCTTGTAGTTTTGTTAAATGAAAAAATCCTTCCCTTTCTTCTGTATGAGTCGGTGATTCAGATTCCGGAAGCTCACTAAAAAACCGGCTTGCAATCTGAATTGCATTAATCATTTTATTCTTAGCTTCTCCAGGATGAACATTCAAACCTATAAATTTAGTTTGAGCTAACCAAGCATCGAAACATTCAAATTCTAATTCACCCATTTCACCACCATCTACAGTATAACAAATTTTCGGAAGTTTTTTCAAATCTACCATATCAATTCCCAAACCTGTTTCTTCATCTATACTAAAACAAATAAATATTGGGCCATGTTTTAATTCATCAAAATTTTTCCAAGCAACACAGGCAGTCATAATCTCAGCGATGCCTGCTTTGTCATCAGCTCCTAATAGTGTATCTCCTTCCGAAGTGATTATGTCAAGACCGATGTATTCCTCTAAATTAGGAGAATCTTCAATAGATAAAACGATATCCTTATTTTTAGTAAATTTTATCTCTTTTCCCTCATAGTTTCTATGAATCACAGGTTTTACATCTTTTCCACTTACAGAAGGGGCAGTATCAATATGAGCTAATAAACCAATAGCTTGTACTTTTTCATAACCTTTACTTGGAGGTAAAAAAGCATATACATTTCCAAACTCATCAAGAGTTATATCTTCTAGGTTTAATTCTTTTAATTCCTCAATTAACAACTTTCCAAGATCAAACTGGTTTTTTGTTGTTGGAACAGTTTCTACACTCTCATCTGAAGTAGTCCAAACTTTCACATATCTCAAAAATCGCTCTAAAGCATCTTTTAGTAAAAATTCTTGTATTTCCTTTGTAAGTTCCATATCGATGAAAATTATTCCTACATTTTAAAGTTAAATAATCTCATCAAATAATATGAAAATTCATCGTCCTTTGAATTTTGGTTCTCTCTTTTTCATAAAAGATTTCATACCCTCTCCAAAATCATAAGTTCTTATATTTTTACAATACAATCTAAATTCATTTTGTAGAGATGGAAATAGTTCATTTAATTGAGAATAGTTCAACATAGCCTTATTATATCCTAGGCATTTTGTTGGCATCTCTGCCATTTTTTGTACAAATTCATAAGATTTTTCTCTAAATTCCTTCAGTGGATAGACTTTGGTAATTAATCCAATATCCAAAGCTTCCTTTGCATCAAGTTGACGTCCAGATAGAATTATATCTGTCGCTCTTCCAAAACCTACAATTCTGGGTAAAAACCAACTTGCCCCACTTAATATACAATGAGCTCTTGTAGTACGATGATCTCCAATTTTTAAATTATCTGCAGCTAATCTAATATCACATGCAAGAGATATGTCCAATCCTGCACCTATACAATAACCTTTCAACAAAGCAATCACTGGTTTTTGTATTTGTCGAATTATACGTACAACTTTATGATGAGGTATACGTGAGCCATCTTCTAATGGTTTGAATTTAACACCTTCAGGCCCCATACTTTTCAAATCATCACCAGAGCTAAAATTATCACCAGCTCCTTCAATAGTGATAGCGCGAACTAACTTATTTTTCATGATAGAATTAAAAACTTCTACTATTTCCATGAGTAATGGGTATTGTAAAGCATTTAACTTGGCTGGACGATTTATTATAACTCTACTAATACCATTGTTAAACTCATATAATATATGCTCAAAATTTGCATTTAAAATCGCAATCCTCTCCAATTATAATCATTAAGATAATTTTTTTAAGACCTTAAATAAAATAAGATTTACCTATAATTTTTAATCATATTAGGTCTATTCTATACTGATATTTATAATAAAAAGTAAAAAAAATTAAGTTATTACCAAATTTCAAATTTCTGGTCAAGTTTTGATGTAAAGACAAGTAAGTAGGGAACTAATAAATCCCACAAACTGGTTAAAGCGTTAAGTAGAATTACTATTACAATCCAATATCCTAATCCTGCTGGATCAAACCCCAATGCCAAATAAACGGCGATATTTAGAATCACCATAACTACAATTCTTAATAATGTACCAAATGCACCATAAATTATGTAGGTTTTTGCTGCTTTTAGCTTTTGACTCTTTCTTCCTTTTTCTTTCCGTTTAAAAAGATATAATAACAATATTGGTACAATCATCAGTGAAAATGAAGCTGAAAACTTCATAAGAGGACCAATAGGGGCAAAAGGATCAAAAGGAAAGAGTACTGTCATTCCAATGAAACAACATAAAACTCCTGCTAATGGACCAAATATTAAAAAACATGAAAACCATATGATCGAAACAGGATCAAAATAGGCAAAACCTTCTGGTGTTCTAGGTAAATAGGGGACAACGTAGAGAGATAAAATTAAAGATAATGCACCAAAAATGGCAGCACCAACAATTTGCAGCGTTATTCGAGTGTTTTTAGATAAAAAAGTTTCCTTTTCCTCAACAAATTCAGTTTCAGTCATTTTTCTCAAATAAAGTAATATTCGTTTTCTAATAATTTTCTAATCTGGGTTTAGAGTGTATTTGAATATTTAAAAATCTTAGTTAATAATTCATATAGTCTAAACAATTTTGAATAAAGCTACAAATAATAGTTATGAAATATATCAGATAACTGGTACAATTGAATAATTAGTTTTTAAAAATGGTTTAAAATTATAAATAAATTATCGTTTTAACTCTCACAAAATTAATATTTGGATCTACTCAATCTTGGAGATATGAAAATTTCAAGAAAATCTCTTTCCTAATCCTCTGTATGTATAATAATTATCTATCATTTTTCCATTTGAATAGATGTTAATTTCATTAAAATGTTCTAAAGGTTCACCAGCTTTTCCGAATCTACAAAAAATTGGGTCACCCAAATTAATCTCAATTTTTTTTGGGTTAAACTTTAAAGGTGTTTGGACCTCTCCAAATTCTTCGTTTTTATTAGTCTTTAAATTATCGGGTTTAACTACAATTGGAAGAGCTCTTACTGAACCACTACTAACATAGCCTCCCGAAAAGGTTGTTACAATATTATGCCTTGGTTTTCTTACAACTTGAAGTACAAAAAATAGAGATGGAATAAAATCGTGTAATGAAGTAATTGAATCAAAGATATGAGATTTAAAAAGTAAAGAACCAATTCCAATTTCTGTAATTGATGGTTCCTCAGCAGTTTCTTGAAAACATCCAGATCCTCCTCCATTCACTACTTCTGGCTCAAAACCGGCTGAAATTAAACCATTTACAACATCTTGTCGCCACTGATTCACATGTTTTCGAGAACGTTTTTTAATCCACCTCAAGAAAATACTATTATCTCCAATACTGGCATTTTGAGCTTCATAACCCATGATTCCCCTATACTGAAGGTTTTTTCTCTTTTCAATTTCTTTAGCTAACCCAATAACATCCTCTGATTTCCTTAAAGGGCTTCTAAGTACTCCAACATTTGTACCTAGAAATTTATCAGCTACATCAAGTTCAATCAAAATTTTAAAGTTAACATTATGTTTATTTGCTGCTTTTTCTAGTTGATCTATATGATAAATGGAATCCACCATTACAGATATCTCTACTCCTTCTATTGAAGCGGCTTTACATAATTCTTCTAAATCAACGGGAGATGTAGTAGGATACCCTAATAATATATCCTTAATTTTGTAATTTTCTGCATAATAAAGTGCTTCAGCCGAATTATATGTGAAGATTCCATTTACAAAATCTTTTTGTTCTACGATTTTTATTAATTCTGGTACGCGAATTGATTTTGTACATAACCTAAGTCTTTTTTTAGACTTTTTTAAATGAACTCCTACTCTTTCTAAATTTTGATTAAAAGCATCAATATCACAAATAACTAATGGTAATTTTCGATTGCTAACAATTTCTTTTAATTCCTCATATGATAACGATATGAACATCTATATTACACCTTTAAGTAAGAAATGAAAAAAACAATTATTTATAGTTTTTTTGAGTATTTTTTTTAGATTATTTTATTTTAGTAGCTTCTTCTCTTTTGTATCTAATTCTAACCAATCACTCACATTCTTTAGTTGCTTTCGTGATGATCCACATAAAACTTTTAAAAATGGAAGAAAATTCCGGATAAAATCAATTTGAGAGATCTCATATTTTTTTTTAATCTTTTCGATTAACTCTTTTTCAACATTTGTTAAAGAAAAATAGGTTCCTGTAGTATATCTTGGAAACACCACTCTTTGAAATCCTTTTGATACAAGTGTATCTTTTCTCGATAAAGCAACACCGCCAGCAAAGAGATCAAAAAAGTAAGGTAATAATCCCCAATATTGAGTTGTACGGATTCTACCAAAGATTTCATCTGCAATTGAGAGATTTTCAAAGGCATTGACAAGATCTCTATTCGATTTTATAAAAGAAAGTAGATTCTCATTTATCCATTTATATAAAAAGTTGTAATCAACATCAGATTTATCAGCTACACTTCGAGCTTCTCTTAAAGACGATACCTTGAATAAATCTCTAATTAGCGAGAAAATTTCCTCTAAACTATCACGATGTAAACTTAGAATTAATTCCCGAACATCTCCTTCTATCTTACCTTGACAGACACCTTGAATATCATTTATTACACCTCTTAAATCTCCATTGTTTTTATCAATAATTAACTCTAAGTCCTCAATTTTAAGATTAGTTATATTCTCATTTTTCAGAATGTTATTAGCTATTTTAATTACTTCATTCTTAGGTAATGGATGAATCTCATACCTTTTTATCATATTATATAATGGTTGTAGATTTGTTTTATATTCATTAGAACACATAATAAT
>JAHPYZ010000081.1:18281-22183 GCA_019058425.1 Promethearchaeota archaeon | reverse complement strand
CTTTTTCAAAATCAAAAATTAAAGCTACTAGTATTACTGCAATAAATTTGTTAAAAATTATCCATTTTTACCATCAAGAAACAGATACTTCAGATAAAATTGAAAGGGGAGTATTAGAAAATGCATTAAAGATATGTATTGGGTATATAACTAATGAAACTAAAAATTACTAGAATACCTTGTTCTTGTATTAGTTTTTATTGAATTAAAAAAAAGAAAATTATGTTTAATTTTCTGCTCTGTATTCTGTTTTTACAACTAATTTCACAAATAGTATAATAAGAATTGCAGGAATTAATCCTAAAAAGCAAATCAAAAATATCCCGGCAAGAAAAATATCAGAAATAAAGGTATTAAAAAAAATCTGTCCAGCAGAATCTATCAAATAATGCAAAATTATGCTTGGAAGAAGACTATTCGTTTTGATGTACAAATATCCGAAAGCAAATCCTAATAATGTAGCATATATTACTTGAAATGAAACGGATATTAGAGCACTAAGAGGATCAACTCCAATAAGAGTATAAGTAATGAGATTAAAAGCATGAGCAAATCCAAACATTACGCTGCTAATTATAAGAGATGTTCTTACTTGATATTTTTTTAATAGCATAGGAAATACTACTCCACGATAAGCAACTTCTTCCCAGATTCCAGGAATAAGCATATATATAAATAAAAACCATCCTAGCCCGGCTAACCCTAATCTGAAAGGATTAGGATTCCCAAATATTATTGATGGGTCAAAGACATAATTACCTAGAGTAATAGCTCCAATAAGGACTACAATACCAAATATAGCAAATGAACCAATTCCAAGTAGAGTATTTCTCAATAGTGGTTTGGTTGTACTTAAACGAATTTTCTTAGTATAATCTTTCAAAGAAGTACTCAATTCTGGAAGTTTCATAGCTTTCGGGATCACAATAAACCATAGAAGAGTTAAGAACCCAAATATAAACAAGAAATCGACGAATAATAATGTAGTATAATCGTTAATTGTAATAAAGGGCAAGAAGGGAAGTAAAACTAAAGATTCAGTAAATGAAGATAACCATTGAAAAACAACATATAAAATTGTTAGAACAATTGCTCCAAGAATTGGTATGTTTCTCAAGATACCCCCAGTTTGATAGAATGATATCTTTTCTAATTTTGGAAACATTCTGTTAAAAATAAACAACATTAAAGCGAAACTAAGAAGACCGATTATACCCAAAACTATTAAGGCAAGAGTGATATCAAAAATAAATATCAAAACAATACCGGTTATTAAAATCACCATGTATAGTCCAATTTCAGATAGAATCATTACAATCCATTTTATTATCTTATTTTCCTTATGCAATTCTTCAAGGATATACTTGTATTTCATTTGTCCGAAAAATTTTATCTTCAATACAAACATAAACAAGAGTAAAGTCCATGCAATTGGCATAGTAATCAGAAGTAACATTAATACAAAAAAGGATTCCATTAATATAGTTAAGACTATAGAAGTTAGGATAAGTGATACTCCTTGAATAGAAAACATTAATAAGATTTTGGCTTTTGCTTGATCTCGAGGAATAAGAGGTAATGATGCTAATGTTGAGCTTCCTGATTCTTCTATGTTCAAGAATCCTACTATTAGCATTATTGGAATAAACATATAAATCAGGAGTATGATAGACCACACTATTAGAATCGCTTCTGGTGTTATGGTGAATTCGTTAAAAATAGCCATCATGGATAAGATCATTATCAGAGGATAAAAAATCGGGAAGAATATAAACATAAAAGATTGGATATCCCTTGTTGAAGAAACTAAATCTTTACGAATATATGCCTTAATAGGTGAATCAGCTTTTATCTCGAATTGGATTTCCTTCTTTTCTACCTTTTTTTCTGTTTTGACTTCTGTTGAAATTGCACTTTGTAAAGCTTGTTGTGCAATCTTGAATAATGCCCATGCTAAAACTATACTAAGGGCAAATCCGGTTATTGTGGTTAGTATTAGAATTGGATCTGCTTGAAATTGAATAGAGCCCAATGATACAAAAAAAGCTGGGGCAACTAGAAAAGGAATTAAGCTTAAAAATATAATCAAGACAAAAGAAGGTTCAGTGGAGGTAAAAGTATTGAAAAGTGTGTCAACAGCATTTATTCCCCAACTAAATATAAAGCTAGTACCGAACATAACAATAAAATATCCTAGCATTGTGATAGTTCTAACTAAACCTGCTCTTTTTGATCCTACTTTAGACTCTGAAAAAAGAAAACTCATTTTCTCCCCAATTAATATAAGAATACTAAAACTGAGAATAATATTGACAATATTTACTGCAAGTGATATTAAAAATATAACAATATTTTGTGTTATAATGAGCATAATTGTTGGAAAACCAGCAGTTAAAATTATAATTGGAATATCTAAATTACGAAATAAAGTCATAAAGCCAATTTTCTTCAGATTCTTCTTTGAAAAAGGAAGAGTTTGTAACCACTTGAATGCATTCCCTGACATGAAAGAGCCTGTTGTTATCATCCCAAACATTAACATATACATAAAGATCATACCAAAATATATGATAAAAACAACAGAAGAGACTAGAATAATTGAATCTATGGAATAACTTCCTGAACTAAGAGATTCTTGCATTTGGAAATATGTGATTAAAGGGAGTAGAGGTAAAAATAAAAAGAGAAAACTGAAAACACCTTTTAGAGCTAAAGCCTGATGTTTAATATACTTCTTGTTTTTTTTCAATTTTTCAATAAATTTTGCTTGATGTGCTCCTGCACTTGCTAGCTGACCCTCCAATATAATCTCATGGGTGGGGTACTTCGCTAAAGAATAGAAAGATCTGGTTTTTTCTTCTTCCATATTCATATGCCCCTTTATCTTTTCATTTTAAAAGATGCTCGCAATTTTTTAACGATCTCATTAACTGAAGTGTCTTGTTCAGTTAATCGTAAAAAGACATCTTCTAAACTTGCCCCCACTCTATCAGCTTTCTGACGTAATTCTTCTAAGGTTCCTATTCCAACTATTTTTCCTTTATGGATGATTCCTATTCGATCACATAATTCTTGAGCAATTTCCATAATATGAGTCGAAAAAAGAACTGCCCCACCACTTTGGGTATGAAGCTCTAGGATTGATTTAAAAACTCTTACAGATTTGGCATCAAGACCCGCGATAGGCTCGTCTAGAATGAGTAAATCTGGTTCATGGAGTATTGCGGCAATAATTTGCAATTTTTGTTTATTACCATGAGATAAAGTAGCGATTAACTGATCATAGTATTCTATCGCCTCTAAACTTTCCATATATTCTTTTGCTAACTCTGTGGTCTTTATCTCATCTAACTTACGGACTGAAGCTATAAAATTAAACAAATCTTTTGGTGTTAAAGATTTAAATATTAAAGGTTCTTCACTTACATACCCTATTCGACGTTTGATTTCAACTTCATCACGTTCAGGATTCAATCCAAAAACTCTCATTTCTCCTTCATTTGGCTCAAGGAGTCCTAATAAAAGCTTAATAGTAGTTGTTTTTCCTGCACCATTCGGTCCTAGAAGACCAAATACTTCACCTTGTTGAACATTAAAAGAAATATCATTAACAGCTTTAACTTCTCCAAAAAATTTCTTTAAACCATTTACTACAACTATTTCATGATTAGACATTATCATTCATTAGAATTGATTTTTAAACATAAATCTTATTAAAAGAATTATATATTGGTATATATACTTTCATATAATAATATATTTAAATGTTATGGAATATAAAGAAACTAGCATAAATAACTTGATAAGATGGAATTCTAACACTAGAAAAATATATATAGATATATTTTTTTCTTTTACTTTCTAAATATCAATAATTTTATCATTATCTTTTTGGTTTACAA
>JAHPYZ010000081.1:0-18271 GCA_019058425.1 Promethearchaeota archaeon | reverse complement strand
TTATTATAATTGAAACGATTATAAGTACTGTACCTACCAAATGAGCAATTGTGAAATTCTCTCCAAGAATTAATGCAGCAAAAATTGCAGAAGTTATGGGAGTAGGAGAAAAAATGGTAGTTGCTTTGGAGACGTTTATATAAGATAATGTTAAATACCAACATATTAATCCCGCTCCATACACTGATCCCATTGTAAAAAAAAACAATAAGTTAGCAGGTTCAATAAAAATGTCTAAATCTGGAGTAAAAATAATAAAATAGGTTGAGATCAAGATCACACCAGATAATAAATTTCTAATAAATACCATCTGGATAGGAGTTACTTCATTTCTGCTAAAAATGGGTTTAGTTAGTGTATGGCCAATCATCCATAAGAACGTAATCAATAATAAGATTCCAACACCAATCAAAATAGTATTATTAATGTTGACAAGAGTAAAGAATTGGGTAATGCTTATTGTTAACCCAAAAAAAAGTACAAGTGAAAATATAATTTGCAATTTTGTTACTCTTTCTTTTAGAATAAGATAACCTAATATTATACTAAAAAATACAGTAGTTTTTTGAGTTAAAGATCCATTTATAGCTCCTGAGAGTGAATATCCTACAAAAAAAAGGACTTGATTAACCGCAAAAAGTAGTCCAATAAACAATAATAACCAAATATTTTTTTTCCAACCACTTAGAATATGAGATCGACTATTTTTATTTTCTTGATTATTTATTATCCTTTTGCTTGAATTCTTGAATTTAAATTCAAATAGCATTATTGGTAAAAAAATCATAGTTTCAACCAAACATGTCATTGCCCCTGAGAGATAGGCATCAACAGCGATTGGTCTTAAAAGAGCAATAATCGGCTGGAGACCTACAAATATAATTCCTATAAATCCTGTAATTAGACCTTTCTCAATGTTCTTATCCAATGTAATTATGAATATGTTTTAGCGATTTAAAACTTTATTTTAATATTAAGATAAGGAACTCTTCGTACTTTTTCCATCACAAATACTCTAAAGAAATATAATATCTTTTATTAACATAATAATTGGATTGTATGAATTATTCGATCATAATTATCGATACTAGGCAAAATTTAATTTATTAGGATAATTAAACCCTAGAAAATAAAAAGAAGTGAGTGATAATTTCAAACAATTTCGCAATTATTACTAAAGACTTAACTAAAAAATTTGGGAATATCATAGCTGTAAATAATTTGAATTTAAAAATTCCATATGGTAAAACTTATGGACTCTTAGGTCCTAACGGAGCAGGCAAAACTACTACTGTTAGAATGCTAAATGCTATAATTTCTCCTACTAGTGGTACCGCGGAGATAGTAGGATATGATATTAAAACTCAAAGTAAACATGTTAAAATAAACTGTGGCTTTTTACCTGAATCCCCTGGGCTTTACCAAAAGCTAACAGCTAAAGAATTCTTGGAGTTCGTAGGTGAGTTATATTATCTCCCAAAAGACATTATCTCTACCCGTATTGAGGAGTTATTGGATATATTTAATTTAGAAGGGCGTGAGAATGATCTTTTAGAAGGATATTCGAGAGGTATGAAACAAAAAGTATGTTTGTGCGCCGCGTTAATACAAGATCCCAAGATTATATTTTTAGATGAACCAACATCTAATCTAGATCCAGCAGCAGCTAGAATGGTCAAAGATTTGATCTCTGATCTGGCTAGGAAAGCTGACAAAACTATCTTTATTTGTACTCATCTCCTTGATGCTGCAGAAGAATTATGTGATTTAATAGGAATCATCGATAAAGGGGAATTAAAAGTTGAGGGAAGCCCAAAAGAAATTATTGAATCTGCTGTTACAAAAAATTTAGAAGAAGCGTATTTAAAAATTATGGGAGTTTCTAAAATTGAAGATCTACTGGCTTGGAGAGAAGAAATACCCGTTAATTTAGAGAAAGACAAGAAAAAAAAGAAGAAATAATAAAAACTGGATAAGAATGACTCTTTGGAAAACAATAGCTAAAAATGAAATAAAATTAAGAACTAATAAATTCCGAAACTATAGAGTGTTATTTTTTGTACTTTTGTATTTTTTTTTAATTATTTGGGCGTTCGTATTAGCTCCATTGCTTTTTAACATCTTTATGCCAACATTAGCAGAAGCAATTCCCGAAATCAATTTAGCAGTTGCTTTAGTTATTGAATATGTATTAATGGCTTTTTTTTTATCCATTTTTATTTATCCTTTAAACAGTATATACAGGAAGATTGAAATTGGTTTCAAAGAAATAATATTAGCATCACCAGCTACTCCAGGTGATATTTTCTTAGGAGAATTCATAGGTAAACTGCCAATTTTTTTAGGAGGGGTTTTACTTTTTACTCCAATAATAACAGGAATGCTCAATCCTATTATTAATTTGAATCTAATTCAATATATTATTATTTATGTGTGTATTTTTGGATTAGTCTTATTTGCAACTCTGCTAGGCTCCATTATTGCTGCTTGGTTAGAGCATAAAATCGCAAAAAGTGATCGAGCAAAAGATTTAGGAAAAATATTGTTATTTCTCCTCTCCATTGCAATGGTCGCAATAATATATACTTTACAATTTCTATTTGAATATCTCATGACAAATCCACAATTAAGGAATTGGGTATTACTCTATCCTTCTTTATGGTTTTCTAATATAATTCTATATTCTATTGAACCAAGTTTAATAAGTAGTTATATTTTAAACATATGGTCTAGTATAGCTCTAGTTATTATTATTCCTCTAATTATATTCTTGATTGCATATAAAAAGGCAGATACTTTTTTTACAGTAGAAGGAGGTATCGAGAAAATATCTTCAACTATAGAACGAGAAAATAAATTCTATTTGTTAACTAGAAAAATAGCAGGAAGAAAATGGGAAGGATTAATTGTAACTCAATTAAAGGAGTTTTTGAGAAGAAGAGAGAGTATAATGAAATTTGCATATTTAATAGGATTAGTAGGAGTTTTAGGTGTTCTTTTCTCGTCGTTCGGTTTGGATTATTTGATCGGCCAATCAATAGTAATTGCTATGATAATCATTATTGGAGGGATAATGTATGGGTTACTATTTGGAAGCTATATTTTCGTTGGTAGTAAAGACTTAATATGGGTATATAAAAGAAGTCCTCGAAGTATTCGTGCTTTAGTTTATTCATATCTCCTCGCAATGTTAATCTTTAATTTACTGATGGCATTAGGACTTACAATTTTCTTTTCTATCATACTCAAATTCGACCTTTTTAACATTATATTTTTCTTTAGTTTTTATTTAATAAATAGTGAAGTAGTTATTTCCCAAGCAGTTGGAATCCAATGCTTAAGCCCCGCTTTCGAGGAAAAAGGTAGTGCAATGACATCGAATAACCTTTTTTTAATGATTCTTCAGATGATACCCTTTCAATTTGTTCTATTATTTATCATAGTGGCATTTCCAGTACCAACTTCTCCTATTTTAGCAAGATTCCACTATCTTATACCGTTGTTATTAATTTCCATTGTGAGCGCAATTCCATTATTATTTCTCGGATTAAGAAAACTTAATAGAATTGAATGAGCAATATTGAAAACAGGAATAAAAATTAATTTAAATACAAGGAGTCTATTAATTTTAAATTTTAGGGATAAGAATTATAAATAGGTAAAATTGTGTAATACTAATCAGGGTTTATATATCAAATCTTGAAGAAAATTATTCAACTCAATGATTTATTTAATTCCTTTTCCGCAATATTATTTAATTCCTTCTTTAGTTTATCATCAATAGCTTTTAATGGTGTTTTTTCTAAGAATTCTTTTGCTAATTCTCTTGCTCTTTTTCTCGTAGATTTTGAACCCATATCTTTCCATGAATCACGTGTCATTCGATCTATTATTGAGCTAGGGAGGAATAATTCTTTTCTAAAATATTTCAAAGTTGAGGGATGAGATAATAACTCTTCTTTATTTTCATAATCTTTTAAAATTTCTGAAGCAAAAGGAGATTCATGAACTTCAATACCTCTAATAAATCTTTTTACCATTCCTATTATTTCATTATCAATAATTAATTTTTCGATACTCTGGGTGGATTCAAAATCCAACATTCCAGGACCTGAAACCATATTAATTCCTGCCAACCCCGCTAATAGAGCTCCCATACCAGCTTCAAAACCAGCTTGACTATCAGGAACTTTTGAATCGCTAAGTGACATATAGGCATGTGTTGGTAAACTCAAGTATTTTCCCATCTCAATATCTCCTAAGTTTATCATCATCGTTTCTATAGCGCCCATCGGTGTTGTACCATGCTTCATATCAAACACGGCAGGAGAACCTCCCCAAATTAAAGGAGCTCCTTGTTTAGTTAACTGCACAATTACAATCCCCGCAAGACATTCAGCACAGTGTTGAGTAATCGATCCAATCAAGGTGATAGGCGCGTTCGCTCCCGCCAATGGCATTGAAACAAATTCAGAAGGAATCAAGCATTTAGCGGCATCAATTAATGATTGAGTAGTCAGATCAGACCACTTGAGAGGAGGACTTGGACATGCATCAAATATAGCTAATGGTTTTCGTGCCAGATCTTCTTCAGAAAGTCTACATGCTAAAAGAATATCCCTCATAATTGAAAAACTTTCTTTGCGAAAAGTTCCCGTTACAACTGGTTTATAGCAATGAGATAATGCAAGATATAACCGATGCCAATCTTGAGCTTCTTTTGGCACGTCTTGATAAATTAGGGCAGTACTTTGAGCATCAACATATTTTAATTGCTCAACAACTTTGGAGAATCTAATGAAATCATTAGACAATGCTTCTCTGATATTTCCTGTTTCTTCGTCAAGCATAAAAATAGCTGCTGATCCAGGATCAAAGTTAACATTATTTCCACTTAGGGAAATATGTTCATTACCATCTCGGTCATAAAGTGTTATTTGACTAGGAACTGATTTTAGACATTTATCAATTAAATCTGGGGGAATAAAAAAACGCAAACCTTCATGATTTATACCATATTTGTTAAATAGATCTATAGCCTCATGATTTTCTATGAAAACTCCTTGAGTTTCAAGGATTGTCTTTGCTTCCTCTAAAATCATTTTTTTATGATCATCATCTAATATTTTTAACTCTGGTCTAATAATTGGCATTTACTTGCCCTCCTGAGATTATTTTTTTTTAAAAAGAATCAATTATTTTACGAATTTCTCTTATTGTTTTTGGAGATGTTCCACAACAACCTCCTACAATTTTTACACCAATGTTTATCATTTTGCGAATATCATCCGCGAAAATTTCTGCAGATTGCTCGTAAAATGTTATGTTATCCTTAATTACAGGTTGCCCTGCATTAGGTTTTATAGAGAGTGGTTTATCTGTAAAACTTTTAGCATTTCTTAATAGATCAAGCATATCGCTAGATCCTAAAGTACAATTCGCTCCTATCACATCTACATTTTCATTATTTAGTGTTCTTATACATTTTTCTAAAGAATCCCCCATTATGGTAAAAAATCCCTTTTTGGTTTTTTTATATGTCATTGAGGAAATCAATGGCTTCTTAGAAATATCACGAATAGCGTTAATTGCTGCCAGCATTTCTTCAAGATCTGAAATTGTTTCAATGTGCCAAAGATCTACACCTTTTTCCATTAATTTTGCTTGAGTTGAAAAACTTGAATACCACTCTTCACTTGAAGCATTTCCTACTGGAGGTCTGAATTCACCTGTTGGGCCAATATCACCAACAATTAAGCTTTCAGAAGGACATGCTTCTTTTATATTTTCTAAAGCTTTTTCTATAATTTCATTAATTCTATTTTCGAGATTATGACGTCTTAAATTTAATGGTGTAGAACCAAAAGTATTTGATTGACACATATCTGAGCCTGCATCATAATAAGATTTGTGAATTTCTGCAATTGTATCTGATTTTTCAATATTTAAAATATCTGGAACTTTTCCTGGTTCTAAACCTCTCTTAATTAGTTCCGTTCCCATGCCTCCGTCGAATAGTATAATCTTAGAATCATCCTTCAACCATTCTTGAAATAACATAGCAAATTTACCTCCAAATAATTAATTATTATTTTCCTTGAAAAGATTTAACTAATTTTACCGCATCAATAGCATTCTCAGCAAAACCATCAGCATTGCATTCTTTTACCCAAGTATTTGTTACGGGAGCACCACCAAAAATAACTTTAAATTTATTCTCTAAACCCTTTTCTTTTAATATGTTTATAATTTTCTTCTGACCAATCATAGTAGTTGTTAAAAGAGCAGAAACACCAATGATATCTGCTTTATTCTCAATTGCTTTATCGACAATTTTTTCAGCTGGAACGTCAGCACCTAAATCATAAACTTCGTAACCATATGCTCTCAGCATTGTAGCTACAATAGTTTTTCCAATTGAATGAATATCTCCCTCAATAGTAGCTATAACTACTATACCTTGCGTGATTTTTTCTGATTCACTTTTAAGATGAGGCATTAGTAGATCCAAGCAATTTTGCATAATCTGTGCACCTCTCATTAATTCAGGTAAAAAAAAATCCCCTTCTTCCCATAACTCTCCAACCTTCCGAATTCCTGCAGCAAAACCCTTCTCAACTACATCAAGTAGATTCATATTCTCCTTTATAGCTTTTTTTGCATATTCAACAGCTTTTTCCTCTTCTAAATCTACAATAGCCATAGATATCTCATTATAGAAATCCTCATTTGACACTAATATCTCACCAAAAATTTAGTTAAATCATATTAAAAATTCAATTTAAATGCTAAATATTTACATTTAATAAATTAGAAAAACCTTTTTGTTAAACAGAAAAAAATATTTGCTAACCATCTTTTTAAGACTTAGTTTGTAATTAATAAAATACTAGTGATTTGATGTCGAAGAAGTTTTCGAAAGAACCCATTAGAGGAATGGATGATTATTATCCTTCAGATTTACGTGAAATTAATTGGATAATTGAAAATATAAGGGATATAACGGAAGTTCCTAAATTAAATACAAAAAACTTATGTAGCTGTTGAATTGACTAAGCAACCATTTTCTTTTAAAATTTGCATAGTTTCTTTAAAAATCTCATCTCCTTTAATTTGATTTCCCCCTATATAAAGGTATTCAAGATTCACGAGTTTTTGAATTGATTGAGGCAAATTTTGAATCCTATTTCTATGAAGCATCAAAACTTTTAGATTTTTAAGCTTTTCTATCGAATTAGGAAGAGACTCGATTTTATTGTGCTCTAACCTAAGCTCTGTTAGATTTTCTAAGTTTCCAATACTTTCAGGAATTTTAGATAAAGAACATTCTATAAAACTAATTTTTTCAAGAGATTTAAGATTGCATATCCATTCTGGTACTGAACCCAGACTATTTCCACCTAAGTCTAACTCTTTTAAATGATAAAGATTTGTCAGAGAGTTTACATTGTTTCCTAATCCATTTCTGCTTAAAACTAACGTTTCAAGACTTTTCAATTCATTGAATGCTTTGGGTATATTTCCTAAATTATTATGTCCTAAATGTAAAATTCTCAATTTTTTCAATTTGGAAATTAAATGTGAAATTCTTTCCAATCGGTTAATAAATAAAAGAATGGTTTCGAGATTGATTAATTCTCCGATTTCATTAGGTATATTTTTAATTTTGTTAGCTTGCATATCTAGATGCCTTAAATTTTTAAAATTTGTTATTACTATTGGAAATTCATTAAAATTGTTGTGTTTAAAACTAAGGTAAATAATTGAGTTTAAATTTTTAAAATTTTCAGGTAATATCGATATTTTATTTTGATCAAAAGTAAAAACTTCTAAATTTGTAAGATTCCCGACCTCTTCAGGTAATTCATGTAATTTGTTATTATTTAGATTTAAAGTTTTTAAATTGACTAATTTTCCAATTGTTTTAGTGATATTTTCAAGTCTATTAGAAGAGATATTTAAAAAATTTAGATTTTGAACATTTGAGATTATCGGTATGCTAATTAACCGATTCATACTCAAATCTAATCTTCTTAATTGTTTTAGACTAAAAATAGATCTAGGAATTTCAGATAAACTGTTATAAGCTAGGGAAAGATATTCAAGGTTCTTTAATTTTTGGAATACATCATAAAGACGATTCAAGTCATTTGAATTTAATTTTAATATTTTTAAATTTTCCAAAAACATATAGTTTGAATCTATAGAACGAAGATGATTACCACTTAAGTTTAATTTAATCAATTTCTTTTGATTTTTACCAAAACCTTGTGGTAAATATCTTATTTGGTTCTCACTTAGATTAATTCTTTTTATATTTGTCAAATCGAGGAAACTATTTGGTAAATCGATTATTACATTTCCTTGAAGATTTAATGTTTCCAATTCTTCTAGTATACCAATATCTTCAGGTAATGAATTCAAATTTTTATCGGGGAGTCCTAATTTTAAGACCCTAGAATATTCTTCTACAAATCCAAACGTATTATTAGTAAATTCATATGATTCTAAATTGGGTATTGCATTTTGGACTAATTCTTCGAGTTTTTCCAGTATATGTGAATTGATTAAAGGAATTTTATTATATTCTTTAATTCCTAGCTGCTCGTATTTAAAAAAAAGCTTTTTACAGGTTTCAAATCCTTTTTCCAATTGATCTATTGATATGTATCTAATCGATTTATCCACAGTTATAGTTTTTTTAAAAAAAGTATTGAAAACATTATATCTTAGGTCTTTCCTGAGATTTCCTATTCGATTTTCATCAGCCTCGAAATAAATATGGGTTAATTCTTTTCCTTTTGAGAGTAAAAAGTATAAAATCTTGCCAAGTGAGAATATATCAAATTGAAAATTAATATCTCTAACACGACCTCCTATTGATTCAGGAGCAATGTATCCTCTTGAACCAACGGTTTCTAATTCTTTAGTCACTCTACTATCAATTTGAACTTGATTTTGATAATCTAAGAAAAAGCAAATTCCAAAATCTATTATTCTTATATCATTATTTTTTATCAGGATATTGCCTGGTTTTAAATCTCGATGTATTATACCTTTTTGATGAATTGATTTAATTCCTTGAATAATTAAGGAAAATAATTCAAAAATAACGGTATCACTGAGGTCCTCTTTTTCTAAATACTCTTTTAAATTACATTCTGCCTTTTCAATAACAATATAGTAATAGGGATTTTTATCATTTTTTCGCTTAACATCAACGATATCGATTATTTTATCAACTCCTTTTAAAAGATTTAATGCTTTTACTTCATTTTCAAAGCGGTTAGTAAATTCGGTTCGTCGAGGATGAGCCTTTTGTTCATTATATAGCTTTAAAACATATGTATTAACACCATTTTGATCTATTACGTCATATAATTTAGCCTGTCCACCCTTTTTGAATGGTTTATCTGATACTATCTTCCATTTACCTATAATTGTATCTTTCTTTAATTTTACTATAGTCATTATTTTCTAAGATTGGATTTCAACGATTTTATGTTAAATTAAAAATATTAAACGGATTAATATAGCTGTTAGAGCAGCTAAAGCTCCCATCATAAGAGGAAAAATCATCTTATTGAGAATTGTATTTTTTTCAGTTTTCATAAATAATTTTTCCCAATAAGTAATGTTAGCAAAATGGAATTTTTGTTGACCTATAAGTTCTTTTGCTTCTTCAAGTTTATTTATAATATCTTTCAAAAAACTTAAAGAAAAGTTTTTACTAGATCGAATTTCAATGTCTTTTATTCCATAATAAATCATTTCCAGCTTAAATCCAAGCAGTTTTAATTTTAAATCATATCCTGTGAAAAAAGAACGTAAGAAATTATTTTCAATTTCTTCTTGATTTTTAATTCTCACTCGATAATTACGGATTAATTCCCGATTCATGCTATTAAGCAATTTCTCAAAAAAATATGGAATATCATAAAAATTTTTGTAACGCGATTTTAAAAGAACTATGAGATGTGATAAATATAGAAAGAAATTATCATAAGATGCTAAGTTATGTCCAACTATCTGATCTATAAAAGGTATGATATGGTAGAGAATTTGAGGAATTATTATCAGAAAAGTAATGAAATCTGGTAATTGAAATTTCGGACTTATATAACCAAGAAGTATAACCCACGATGTCAAATAAAATCCTAATAATATAAAATGTATTACTTTATCTATTATATCCAAAAATAACCTTACTTTCTCTCTTGAGCGGGTTAATAGGGTAAAAAATTGATTAACAACGATGAGAGAGAAAAAAGAGTACAATAGATATATAGCTGATAAAAAAAGAATCGGTGCATAAATTTCATTAAATAACTGAAATATATCGATATTTTTATATAAAAACAATATAAAAAATATAAAAACAAGGTGTAATATAAGTGAAATAGGAGTAATCCAAATTGTTTTGTAATCCCTCTGTTTAAATAAAGAATCTAAGTCACTTGTAATAGCCAATACTAGTTTTGATCTTTTTTCTTCATTAATCTTATCCAAACTGAAAAAATCCTCAAAATTAGCATAAGATTTGGAGAAATAATCTAAATTTTTTCTGAAAAACCTTTTAAGTTTACCTTTGTTGCTTTTATCATAAAATTGAATATGCTGGATTAATTCAAAAATAAATTTTACTTTCTTTTTAAATGGAATTGAAGGATTCTTTATGAAATTCTTTCTTTCTATTCGAAAATCATTTGAACATTGTCTTTTCATTAATATGATCATAATAAGTTAAATATTTAAATCTAATTCATAAGACATTAATCTTATAACATCTACTTGATTCTTATTGTTATTATAGAAGAAATCCTTTTTGAAAATAAAATATGAGTAATGTAGAAAATAATATATAAAAAAAAGTTAGAATCCTACTAAAAAACATTTAATTTATATATTATCAAATTAGTTTAGTCCTTAATTTGTAGCACGTATATTAATTTAACATAAATTTATTTTCCTATTTTTGATATTAATAAACAAAGAATATCCATTTTAATTTTATAAATTTAAAAAATCAAATAAACGAGAAATTAATATGTAATAACTATGAGTTTATAATTATGAATGGAGTAAACTTATATTCAAAACTTTATGTGTTTATCAAGAAGTATTAATTTTTTAATTATCAAATTTCAAAAATAATTTTTTATATTTTATTAAAGAAGTAAACAATTTTGTAATAAAGGCTAGGGTTCCAATACAAAATCAAATAATAATCCGATTTTACAAAGAAGAATTATATATTTATAAATGTAAAATCATAATAGCTATTTAAGAAGAATAGATAACTTAGTAATTAGGAAAACTTCTGCTTTCATTTTCAGGTCATATATAGGATTTTTATCTTAAATTTTATCCACCAGTGAAGTGAAATTGGAACTTCTATTAATTTAGTACACTAATTCAATAAAAAAAAGGGGAAAAATTGTTTTAGTGAGTCATAAGAATGAAGTTTTAAAAAATTACTAAATTGGAAAGATAATACCAATTATTTAATATAATTAGATAATGCTTTATTATGATTGAAAAGAAAAGGGATGGAGATAAGGAAAAAATTAATTATTGGGAGCGCTCATATTCAAAAAATCCAATTAATTTTAAAACTGCTAGGAATCATAATTTCTCAAGTAATAGGTTTACAATTCAGATATATCCTTGTAAAATATCAGAGGAATTTAAATATGTTATCGAAAACCAGAATAATGATGAAAAATATAATAAACCATTTATGTCTAGAGATTCAAGAATAGATCGCAAGAATTGTAAATATAATTATTTATATGATGAAAATGTCCAGCTTAATAAATTAAAAGCAAAATATCCAAAACTAAACGAACTTGGTGTTTTTCCTATTCGTAAATTCTGTGAAGAAGATGTTAAATATTGGAAAATTTTATTTGAAAGCTATGGTAATTTTTCTAAAGTTATCAACAAATTTAGAGAACAAACTGGAAAAATTGTCTCAGATTTTACAGTAAGGCGAAGACTAAAAGATCTTCTTACTTATAATTACGAAAAGTGGGTTAAAAAATATCAATTATCTGGTAAATATTCATGGGAAGATGCTCGTTTATGGAAGAACCTTTACGAATCATTAAATTCTTTTAAAAAAGTAGAGTTGTATATTAAAGAAAAAGTTGGTCAAAATGGACCATTTGAGAAGACAATTAGAGAATACTTAAAAAAATATATAAATCGTATTTTAAGGGAAAATTATGATAAATGGGTAGAAAAATACCATAAAGCTGAACCTTACAAATATAATGAAGATGATTATAATTATTGGAAAAAATTATATGAAAAATTAGGAAGTATAAAATGTGTAAAAGAATATATAGCAAAGGAGTTAAATGATGGTCCTCCCGATCATTCTACAATCAGAAAGGGATTGAGATCAATTTTAGGAAAGGAATATGAAATTTGGAAGAAAAAGTTTTCAAAAAAACCATTTACAGAAAAAGAAATAATACGTTGGAAAACTATATATGAAAGAGAGGGTTCTATTGGAAAGGTTTCAGATCTAACGGGTCATGATGTTAAAGCTATTAAAAAGAATTTAGGTAGGCTAATGGGGAAGGATTTTAATAGCTGGTATGACAAATATTATATTCATCATTCCACGATCTATACAGATTCTGATGTTTCTGAATGGACATCTTTATTTGAAGAATTAGGGAGCTATCCTGCTGTAAATAATGAAATTAGAGATATATTAGGGATTAATATTAGACCTAGCGTAATTCGAAGAAGAGTAAAAAAATATCTAGAAACAAGATGCATAGATTATAATAATTGGTTAAATGAGTTTTCTCTGAGTGATAATATCGTAGATATTGGAAAGAAAATTCATCAGATAATTGAATATAATTTCATGTTAAACTTTAAAAATACTGATATTTTTACATTCTATGAAATTACACCTTCAATAAATGCTGGACTTTCTAGAATTGATAATTCCATTATATATCCTAAATCCTTAGAAAAAAAAGTTTTCAATAAATCAATTATAAATTTTGATTACCTTTTTTCAACTAATCTTACTCGATTATATCCTAAAATGTATAAAGGTTATCACAGTAAGGATATGCTATTATTAATTGTCATGCTTATTGATAAACCAAAAAATTATTCCATTCCCCTAGATGTACCATATAAAGAGAGTATTAAATTAATTGATATCAATACATTCTTGAACATTTTCGATTTTAGCGATTTTATGAAGCAAAAAATTATTTATGCTATTTGGTTGGCTAAAAAGGCACCCTACAATCTAAATGCGTATAAAAAATTAAAGGAAATCGCCAATACTGCAAGAATAGAATTAAAACTCAATTTTGGCAATAGAAAAGACCAACAGGTTAAATATAACAAATTAATGAAAAAATTTTCAATTTAAGTATAGATTTATCTTAATTTTTATTAAATAACAAATTCTAAATTTTTTAGATTTTTATTATAATTAGGAATATAAAATAAATCGTGAAATTGCTTGAGTCAAGAAGATATAAGAACTAATATAGAGGAAATAAATAATAATATTGAAGAACTATCTCAAGAAATAAGAAGATATGAATCCATCGAGGAACAAACTGACGCAATTTTGGAGTATTTAGAAGATTCTTATCGAAGGATGATTCGACTATTAAAAGAGAATATATTAAACTACGAAAATTTGACTTTCATTACAAAAGAATCATATTATGATGAGATTTTCGAATATAAAAAAAAAGCATTAGATTTTGATGAAAAATATATTAAGACATCTGAAAGAATGCAAGGGAGTGAAAATGTTCATTATTCCTCTTATTTGAGATTAAATACTAAAATCTATGAACAATTTTTACACATGAGAAATCTAATAGTACATAAGCGACCTCAAGGGAATATAAATATCCTTGATTTCCTTAACGAAAATGTAAGTCCAGTTTATGAAAGATTGTTTTCTAATTTGGATAAAGCCATAGATAATATCAAAGTAGAACTAGGAAATCTTGATGAAAATAGAGATTATTATCAACGATCAAAAGAGTTATATGAAATATTAGGTGATTTATATGTGCATAAAGTATTATTAAGAAATGAAAGACAAACTCTTTTAAAAGAAATTAAAGAAGAAAGCTATATTGAGCAAACTGATGAAGCTAAAAAAGCATTTAATCTTTATAATAAGGCTATTGAATTTGGTAGGAGACTTGAAGATGCTGGTATTAGTTATTTATCCTATAGAGCTGATAATTACTTAGAAATCTTTAAAAATTTTATTTTCATGGATAAATTGGGAAATATAAAGGAAATTACTGATCTTAAAGAAAAAAGAGACTATATAGAAGAAAAATTCAGAATTTGGGAGAAATTTACTAAAAAAAAATTTAGTACAAATCCACTTAAGGGAATGCAAGATTTTTATCCTGAAGATTTAAGGGAAGTGAATTGGATATTGGGTGTAATAAAAGATATTGTAGATCGTTATGGTTATGATGAATATGAAACACCTCTATTGGAACCAATTGAAATATTTGCGGTAAAATCTTCACATGAATTAGTATACGAACAATCCTTTTATGTAGAAAAATTTGAAGATAGGAAAATGATCTTAAGACCCGAACTTACACCTTCTTTAGCTCGAATGGTTGCTAAGAAATCTCAAGAATTAAAAAAGCCTGTTAGATGGTATTCGGTACCGACTTGTTTTAGATATGAGCAACCACAACGAGGTAGATTAAGAAGCTTTAAACAGCCTAACGTTGATATTCTGAGCGAAGAAAGTCTTTATGCTGATTTAGAAATATTTAACATAATTGTAGATATTTTTACTGAATTTGGTGCTACTTCTCGCCAATTTCAGATCTATTATAATAGCCGAAGATTTATGGATTCAGTTTGTAGGTTAATCCTTAGAATTAGTGAAGATAAATTACCCTCTGTATACAAAGTTTTAGATAAATCAAGCAAAATGGAGGAGACAGAGTTTGAGAAGTATGTAATTGATACATTTCAAGATGAATTTATTACTCAAGGAATATATAAATTGAAAGACGCAAAAAGTGTTAACGAATTATTAGATATTTTTGATAATATTCCAGAAGAATTTTATAACTCTGAGGGCTTTAATGAAATAACTACTTTAGAACGACTCATCAATGAAGTAAATATATCGAATTACTGTACCTTTTCATCTGGGACAGTAAGAGGACTTGATTATTATACTGGAATTATTTACGAGGTTTTTGATACTGGAAAGGAAAATTTAAGGAGCATTTTTGGCGGAGGGCGTTATGACGATTTATTATCAATATTTTCTGATGAAAAAATAACAGGTACCGGATTTGGCATGGGAGTATACACACTTTCCTTGTTTTTAAAAACTTATAGTTTAATTCCAGATGACATTAAAGAGAAAGACTACGGCGATACAATCTATATAGCATCTATAAATGAAAATATGTCTACTTACGCATATGAAATTGCTAGAATCGTTCGTGATGAAGATTTTCCTTGTATAATAGATTATAGATTTAAAAATCTAAAAAATCAATTAAGTAGGGCTAATGAATTGGGGGTTAATATAGTGATAATCATTGGACCCGAAGAACTAGCAGAAAGAACAGTTGCTATAAGAAATATGGTTTCTGAAGAGCAAAAAACAATCGAGTTAGATGAATTAATAGAGGAAATTTACGATATAATAGATCGTTTTGGTGATAATTAGTTTATTCAATAAAAATTATAATTTGTGAAATGGGATTTCAAGGTAAAATCTTTTGTTAATTTCAAAACTAAAGACAATTAAATAAATAAGATTTTATTATATTAAGTAGTGTCATAAACCAATTTTTGAAGCACACCATGAATATTAATTAGGTAGGTTTCGAAATTATTGAAGAAAATTACTGGGATGATTTCAAATTACTAAAATGTTATTAATCTTTAATAGTATATATTTAAAATTCCTATACTCTATACGAATCCTAAATTATGAGAAATCATTTTCAAAAATTAGTGAATTGTAAATTTTTTGTTCCAGTGTCTTATATTATATGTATATGCAGTAAGAATAGAATCGGAATTCATTTTATTTCATAAAAACACATTAAATTCTAAAATTCTATCGAATTATAGATAAATTCATTTTTTTTTCTCCTAATTAATTTTTTTATATTATACACTTTTTAAGTGATTGAGGAAAAAAAATCTGGAGAGTAATTTTATTATACTCCCCAAGGAATCATGTATGTAACTAATGAAAATATTCAGAAGTGAATAAATTATGGATACTTCAATTAACACTGATAGCAATAGTAAAATAAATAATAAATTTTTAAGAGTTACTGGACTCTCACCATTAATACAATGCCTTCGAAAGATTTTTGGGATAAGCTATGACTTTCCAAGCTTAACATATTCAAATCAAGAAAAAAATCAGATATTTCAAACAGAATTAGGAGAATCAATAACTTCAAATCTATTAAAGACTCTTGCTGAATCTAAAGAAGTAAATAAAAAAGGAAGTAAATCAGTACTCTGGATAAATGCAAAACCTGGAGAGCACGAAGGTCTTATCAGTGATACATTTCTGGATTTTATTGTTATTTCTCAACTTTCTCCCGAATTGAAAAAGAACCTATTATATAACGGAACATCTAAATTCTATTTATTAAAAGGATATAAAGTAGGAAAACAAACAGGATCTTCAGAACCAATCTTTATTAATCCAAATTCAATTAAAAATGCTTATTGGAATGAATTAGTGAAACCAGAGTTCCATTATCATGATGAAAATAATAAGAGCAATACGTTATTCATTGATTATTTTATACCTAAGGAACTCATTCAACACCATATTAGTGAGATTGGACGACCACTTGATGGAGGTCGAAGAGTCAATAAGAAAATGTTAGAAGTGTGGGATTATATTAAACCTATAAAGACAAAAACATTTGATATAACAGATCAAACACGAGAAATATTAAATCAAATTCAAAATATTATTCTTCTAGAATGGTGGCGTGGATATTTTATTCAAGCTTATCCAATTTCAGAAAAATGTCTCTCAAAAAGATTTAATCATCATGAATTTTGTCCTAAAGAAATTATCTTAAGAGCATATATTGAAGTTGCTGTCTATAAAACACCTATGAATGTAGATTTGCCTATTCAGAATCTAAGGAAAATCTGCAATTTAAATGAAAAATACATTAAACAATTAATAGGTAATTGGATTATTGGAAACGATTATTATGGTAAAGAATGTCTTGAAAATGGAACTTTTATCTTTCCTCCTAAAAGACTAGATCGATTTTGGGCTAAACCAGAAATAATTTACATGCGGTACCAAGATACATTAAAGTTGATAGGTCGAAAAAAAGAGCTTTCATCTATTCAACAGTTCCTCTCAAGTCAATATCAAATTTTATCTCTAACAGGTGATCACGGTGTTGGAAAAACTCGATTATTACTCGAATCCTCAATAGTGAATCAAGAGGAATGGGAATTCTTATGGCTACTTTCAAATAAAAAAATTTCATGGGATCTTATTAAGGAACAAATTCAAAAGGAAAATAAAAAATTAGTTTTAATTATTGATGATGTTGATAGAATCCAAAATTGGGAATTAATTTTAGAGGAATTTCAACAACTTGAACTAAATATTAATCATATTAAATTAATTGTCATTTCAGGAGGAGGCGAATTGGTAGAACACTTTTTAATTAACCATTATTTTCACAGAAATGAAGAACTACTAAAAAGAATTCAACTAAAACCTCTAAATTTTAAAGATATAGATATCAAGAATGAAGCTGTAAGAGTTTTATTAGAACAAGGAATAGATATTCTACAAGTCAACTCAATTATAGATTTTTCTCAAGGATTTATAGAGGTTATAGAAGATGAATTATATCTTTTAAAGCAAGAAAATCTAGGGGATGTAAAACCTAATGGGCTAAGTTCAATTACTCGCTTCGAAGAAAGAGTATTTTCTCTATGGAATCAAACTTTATCTAAAGAGGAAAAAGATTTTCTTAAGATTTTAAGCGTGTGTGGAAGTACTAACATCTATGAACCCCCTATAATTGAATTAGAAAAGGAAACATATAATGAACTTATAGAAACATTGATCTTAAAAGATTGGGTAAAAATTCTTTATGATCAGATTTTATTCAAAAGAGTAGCTATAATGAGATGGGTAATAAAAGTTGAATGGTTAAAAAATAAAAATAAGGTAAGGGAATTGTCAAAATTGGCTGATAGGCTCTTAGAA
>JAHPYZ010000008.1:34934-93431 GCA_019058425.1 Promethearchaeota archaeon | reverse complement strand
ACCTATATAATAATGTATTCGACGTGATCCAAGGGAAATGGAGTATTGAAATTTATTTTACTCTAATGGTATTAGAAAAGTGTGGATTCAACGAACTTAAGAAATCCTTACCTTTAAGGGATGGAAAGGAAATAAATTCACGGACACTAACGGATCGTCTTCAATTTTTGGAAAGAAAAGGTATTCTTTCAAGAGAGGTGATTACGAGTAGTCCCATAAGAGTTAGTTACTATTTAACCAACTTTGGAAAGGAAAGTTTTGCTTTATTAATCCCTTTCTTAATATATTATATCATCCCACCAAGATTAAAGAAAAAATACCCTAAAATTCAGAAAATAGAAGAATTTGTAAAGGAAACAGTAGCACAAGAAAGTGAATAAATCTAGTAACAATGAATCGTTGTTAACTATAATTATTAAAGAAAAATAAATTTGATATGTTTTAAAGATATATCAATTAATAGGGATTAGCTATGGTTAAAATAAAAAAAGAATTATTATCTCCTTGTGGCTTATATTGTGGAGTTTGCGCGGTTTACTTAGCTCATATTTCAAATGATAATGATTTTAAGAAAAAATTGTTACCTGTTTTTGAGAAGTGGGGTGCAAAAACTATTGAAGATATCGCCTGTACAGGTTGTCTATCTGATGATGTTGTATTTCCATTTTGTCAAACATGTGCTATAAAAAACTGTATAAAAAAGAAAAATTTAGAGGGATGTCGTCAATGTGATGATTTTCCATGTGAGATTTTAAAACATTGGCCCAGTCCAGAAGGTAAGGAAGTCATGCTTAAGGAAATATCTATCTGGCGTGAATTGGGAACTGAAAAATGGATTGAAAATATAGAGGATAATAATAAATGTCCAGAGTGCGGGATAATAAATTATCGCGGTGTTAAACAATGTTTTAAATGTCAAGCTCCGATGATCAATCAGTAACCATCGAAGTACTGAGAAAAAGCTGGAAGAGAAGTTCATTGGGATTCTCTATATTAATAATCTTCACTCATTATAAGTGATATTTCATTATATTTCCTATCCAATTAAGTTAATTAATCCCTTTCTTGATATATAATATCATTCCTCCAAAAATAAAGAAAAATTAATTATATTATTTTTACATAATAAGAATTAGAACATTATATTTGTGAGTAATACTTAGTATGCCACAAACAGGTAATAAAGAGAAACAAAGCCCACGCTTGCAAGTGGCTTTAGATTTTGAAATCTTGGATGATGCTTTGGCAATTGCAAATGAAGTAGCTCCATTTGTAGATATTTTTGAAGTTGGAACACCTCTAATAATATCTGAAGGAATGCGAGCTATTAAAGCGTTGAAAGATGCGCACCCAGATAAATTGGTGTGTGCTGATTTAAAAACTACTGATACTGGATATCTTGAAGTAAAGATGGTAGCAAAAGCAGGAGCAGGTATTGTAACAGTCCTTGCCGATGCTTATGAAGTTACAATCATAGAGTCTTTACGAGCCGCACATGATTTTAACGTAGAAATAATGGCAGATCTAATTGTTTCTCGTTCACCGGTTACCACATTAGCTGGTCTTATAGATTTAGGATATAAGGAAACAAAATTACATTATGCCCTCGTTCATAGTGGTCTAGATCAACAAGCATCACGACGAGCTCCTTTATTTGAGTTAGAAGCAGTGGCAAGACTACGAGAACATCCACAATTAGCGATCGCAGGCGGAATTAGAGTCACAGATATTAAAAAGATAGTGAAATTTCCATTGGCTATTATTATTGTAGGAGGAGGAATTACTCGAGCTAAAAATCCGTATGAAGCGGCAGAAAATATCAGAAAATCTATTAATCAGTACTCTAAATGAAAAGACTATTTGTACCTGAGAGAGTTTGTGGTAGATTAAGATTATTATTTTTATTAGAATTATCCGATTTTCTTCGGTTTTTTACCAGAAATATTATTAATCTTATTATATAGACAGCTCCTCCGCTTAAAAAACACCAAACACATATCTTTGCCTCTAATGATCCGGGCATACTTGTACTTCTATAGAAAGGATTGAAATCGAAGGGAAAAAAAGGTCTTATATCTGTATATATTGGAGAATCGAATAAAATATGAATATAAACTCCAAGTAGAGATGCAAATAAAATTCTTGTAAAGGAGATTTTCTGTTCAATTTTGAAGAATGACATAATGGGAGTGAAATATTTTCTGATTTTAGTCATTATTACAGTAAGAATGAGGGCAATGATTGTACCACCCAGAAAGCTATGGAAAAATCCATGCATAGGTAAATTCAATCGAAAAAATAAAATGAAAATCGGCTCTATATCCACGATTACATTAGCAATAAGGAATGTAGGGAAATCAATGAAGCTAAGAAATAATAATCCAATAAATAAACCTGGTCCAAAATGATACGGTGTGAGAGGCATATAATTAATTACATATTATAGATTGTTAAATCTTTTAATACTCTTCAATTTAATTCTTAATATTTATTTTTATAGGAATTATAGAAATTTATGTTATTATGAGAGAATACTTTTATCTTTCAAAAATATAGATTCTATTTATTCATTGGAATTAGAAAGTAAAAATTATTTAAATTATATTTACACATTTATGTTAGGAGTATATG
This sequence comes from Promethearchaeota archaeon, assembly GCA_019058425.1. Taxonomy (GTDB): domain Archaea; phylum Asgardarchaeota; class Lokiarchaeia; order Sigyniarchaeales; family SOKP01; genus Loki-b32. The sequence continues at coordinate 90,800 of JAHPYZ010000008.1, read as the reverse complement.
TAAGGTTTTATAAATAATCAGTTGCCAAAACAAAAAGAGGAGCAAAGATCTCCTAGGCTACAAGTTGCTTTGGATTTTGAAAAATTGGATGATGCAATAGTGATTGCTGAAAAAGTAGCTCCATTTATAGATATTTTGGAAGCTGGAACACCATTAATAAAATCCGAAGGAATGCGCGTTATTCAAGTTTTAAAGGATGCACACCCAGACAAGTTGGTATGCGCAGACTTAAAAACTGCAGATGCGGGATACCTTGAAGTACAAATGGCAGCTAAAGCGAAAGCAGATATTGTCTCGATACTAGCAGATGCTTATGAAGTAACGATCTTAGAGGCTTTACGTGCTGCTAATGATTTTCATGTTGAAATTATGGCAGACTTAATTATGTCTCGATCACCTGCCATCACATTAGCCGGTCTCATAGATCTTAAATATGAAGATACAAAATTACATTATGCCCTTGTACATAGTGGTTTAGATCGGCAAGCATCCCGACGAGCTCCGCTATTTGAGTTAGAATCAATAGCTCGATTACGAGACCATCCACGATTAGCGATTGCTGGAGGGATTAGAGCCAATGACATTTCTCAAATATTAGAATTTCCCGTGGATATTATAATTGTAGGAGGAGGAATAACTCGGGTAAAAGAACCAATTAAAGCAGCAAAGAATATTCGCAAGACTATTCGTAATTTTCATAATAAATAGCCTTTAAAATATTAATTTTATAATTATGCTTTATAGATTCAAAATAATATCTCCAGAACATTTTTTACGAGAGTTTAGTAAACACTTTTCTATCTCAGGCTCAATTCTATGCTTAATTCCAAGAGCATCCAACCAACAACTTACTCGATAAATTACGCCACATTCATATTGTTTGCTAAAACCAAACATTTTCATGCCGTTATAGGCAAAGCACTGGTTCATTTCCCAATGCATACGATTATTTTCAGGGAAGCTATATTTAAAATCCATAAAATCACCTTTTACTATGCTAAATCCATTAGTAATGAAAGTTTTTATTTGTTCAAATGTTTTTATTTTCACATTTTCCCATCCCATAGCCTTTTTAACTCTTTGCATTTCAATGACAGACAAATTCTTAATAGCTGCTTTATTTAGTTTGTTAGCAGTCTCAATACCTAACTCGCGGGCACAGTTATAAAACCATGCACCATCATGAGTCATCCAACATTTCACAAGAAGTTCTTTTAACTGATATTTATCGAGTTCATCAAATAATGTCTCTACCATATTCGAATATCAATAAATTAATGAAAAAATAAAAAGATTTCATTTTTGAGGTTGAGTTTTGATTAAAAATTGGGGAGTTTCACTTAATTGATGCATTTCTCTATTGTCAAAGCCAAATTTTAACACTTGGAAACTTATTATAAATGGTAAAATGCTCAACCCACTTAACATAAGAGCGAATGGAAGATTACCTGACAATGAGAGTAAAAATCCCCCAATTATAGGCCCAATCATTTGAGAGAGATTATCTAGAGAAGAAGTTATACCCATGATTTTTCCTTGATTAAGATAATCTACTGAACGACTAGTAAAGCCAATTGTTATTCCCCTTGAAGTAGCACCTGAGAAGCTTATATAGAATAGAATTAAAACTAATTGCCAAGTTTGAGAAACAAAAGCTAACAATAAATAGGATAGAATAAAACTACCTAAACCCAGCATAGCTGTTTTAGGGTCTCCAAGTCTATTTCGCATTTTATTAAAGAAGAATGTTCGAAAAATCACTTGAAAGACACCCATCAGAGATAGTAAAATTCCAATTGTTTGTGCGTTTAAACCCAACCGAAGTCCTCCAAACAGGCTAAAAGTTGTTTGGAAAATACCTGCAGCTATTACAATGAAGCTATACTGAACTAAGAGTGTTAAAGTTCGTTTGTTTTTCCAGATAGACAATTTTTTTCTTTTGAATTCCTTAGTGATCATAGGAACATCTTCGAAAGATTGAGAATATTGCTCTGAATTAGCCCATTCCTGAATACCTACCTTTGTGGGTAGTGTTTCCTTCAGATAAAAGGTTGTAAAAATAAAAGTAAATCCAGCTAATATACTTGCTACAATCCCGGGGCCCATTATTCCCAATGGTGATAAAAATCCGCCTATCGCGGGTCCTATTAAAAAAGCAAGAGTAAATGCAATTCCTATATTAGTCATCTGTTTGGGACGTTCCTTTGGAGGAACTACATCACCAATTATTGCTTTGGAGATTGGAAATTGCCCACTAAATATTCCATCTATTACTCTCGCGATAAATAAGACAAGAATATTGTTAGCAAAAATCAATATTATAAATCCTAATAGAGTCCCCGCTTGAGAAATTAACATAAAAGGTTTTCTACCATATTTATCGCTTAATTTACCTAATATTGGCCCGAAAAAGAAAGCAAAAATAGCATTCGAACTTAAAAGAAGTCCAATTATTATAGGTGATACATTAAATTCTGCTATAAAAAATGGTAAAAAGGGTAATATTATACTAAAACCAAGAATGTCTACAAAGACAGCTATCCACAGAGGAGTAAGTTTTTGATATTCAGAGGATATTTTTAACATAATTAAATAGAGACAAAAAGAATATTAAGCCTTCAGATAATAAAATATTCAATAATTCCGTATAGAATCAATAAAAATTAGGAAATATTAGAATTTCATTTCTTATTAATAAATTAATCTATAAGACGTAAATTATGAGTAGATTTATAATGGATAGAGTGATTCTCGTATATTTATGGGATTTTTTATATCATGAAAATGATAATATACTTAATCATGAAAAAATACATAATTGAGATGGATCCCTCACAGATAAAAAACTTTGGATTGAATTACCAGCAGATTTTCGAGGAATTTGATTATTTAGAAGGAAAGAAGCTTTTAAAGCTCGATTTTGAGAATAATCGCAAGTTTTTAGTTCTAGACATTCATTTAAAGCCCGGTAAACGATTAATGAGTAGCTATGCCGATGGAAACTTCAAAATACTTGAGGTTTTTCGTTCTGAAAGATTCATCCATACTTGTTTGGTGAGTTTGAACTTTTCTGAGACTGTTTTTGCTGTAGATAATTATAATAGAGATATGTTCTCATTATTTGATGATATAATATTTGACCTTCCCTTTTTTGGAAACAAGTTTAAATTTACCTTTTCACTCATGACAGAAAACCAATATTTCGACCTATTTTGTACCCAACTCCAAAAATACGGGAAGATAAAATTAATAAGCGTCCAAAAGCCAAATCAATCCTCAGAAGACCTCCTTGATGCACTAACACCACGTCAGCGGGATGCCATCCTTGTTGCAAAGGAACTCGGTTACTATGAATTTCCTCGAAAGATGAATGCGGGACAAATCGCAAAATACATGAATATCACGAAATCCACACTTGTGGAACACTTACGCAAGGCGGAAAATGCACTTATTAAACAAATTCTAATAGGTTTATGATATAATTAGACATATTTCAGACTAATCCCTCTAACTGGCATCCGGTCAAGTTAAAAAAAAATTGACATATTCTGTTTATAGAAGTAATAAATTATTCCCGTACATGTACGGGGTGGAATATATCTTAATAGAAATGTTATATATAATATGAAAAAACTCTCTAAAGAAGAAATCGGAAAACTCGGACTATACGAATTTCAAGCGTATATAGGGGCTATGAATAGCCCAACTTTTGGCGGATGGAAAGGAACCAACAGATTAATTGAGCTATTGAAAATAAATGAGATCAAGAAACCAAAAATCTTAGAAGCGGGATGTTCAACAGGTTATATCACCAGATATATCGCAAAAAGATTCAACTGTGAGATTACAGGTATTGATTTAGGTGATCTCGTATTAGAAATAGCCCACGAAGAAACACAGAAATTAAACCTAACAAATGTAATATTTCAAACAGCAAATGTAGAATCTCTGCCATTTCCCGATAATTCATTCGATATTGTGTTCGGTGAGGCAATTACTGCACTTGTTCCAAATCCAATCAAGGTTCTTAAGGAATATAAAAGAATTCTAAAACCACACGGCAAAATTGCTACACTAGACTTATTTATGAAGGAATCTCTTAGTGAAGAACTAGTGGAAGAGATAAGTAAAATTATGTCTGCTGTTATCGGAACACCGATTAGAATCAGAACTTTTCAAGAATGGGAACAAATTTTTACTGAATCTGGATTTAACGGCATTAAAATTGACGACTATTATGATGATATATTCAAAAGATCATATTCATTTGGTGACCTCGTAAAAATTATGTTTAAAATGCTTTACCATATGATAGTGAATAAAGAAATGCGAAAAAAATTATCTCCTACTCTGAAATTTTCAAGAAAGTTCCAGGAGACCATAAAGGAAGGTCATTTTGGGTATCTTATTTTTATGGGAACAAAATAGAAATTAAATCTAAATATGATTATTCCTTGTTTAATTCAATTTTTAACCAAATAGGTAAATTTGCTAAAGTAATCTTATTAATAGAAAAATTATTTTCAAATAAAGATTTGTTTAATAAATCTTCTAGTTCTGTTATCTCATATGTCATTTTAAGCTGTTTTTTTAAGAAGTATGGCACTAATTTTCGATTAAAGAATCCTTCATTAGAAAGATTTTTTTTAATTTCTTCCTTAAGAATTGATTCATCGTATTCTTTATGAGACTCAAATAAGATTGCAGTTTTATTCGGTTTTAATATCCGATGGATCTCGTTTAAGCCTTCTATGGGAGCATTCCATAGATAAAAACTTCCGGTACAAGTTATGAGGTCAAAATAACTATTCTCATAATTAGTACTTACAATATTCCCTTGTTGTAAATTAGCTTTTATGTTTTTAAGATTTGTTTTCGCAAGATTAATCATCTTTTCTGAAATATCAAGTCCAAATAACTCGATCCTAGGATTCAACTTATTAATTTCTATTAGTAGCCTTCCATGTCCCGTTCCAATATCTAGAAACGTTCCTTCATTTATCAGAGGCAATAGCAATTCTGCAATTTGACTTCTTTGTATCTTCATTGGTTCTAATTGCATCATTTTATCATAAAATTTAGCGGCAAATTTTGGCAATTTAATAAAACTTTTTTCTCCACGGTTGCTCATAAATTATTAATAATTTACTCAAGTAATTAAGTTGCTATGTATTTTTCAAACTATAATAGAATATAAGTACATTAGTGAAAATTTTGAAGTTAAAAGGAATGAATGAGTTTCTTGAAAAGATACCAAAATTTTCAGGAAAGAAAATTATACTACTTCCTTTCTATTTACTTTCTGTTATGATTGTAAGTTTATTGGTACAACTCCTGTTTGATATTTTGCCTACAATATTGCCCGTTGACGGCTTATTAGGATTTTTTCTTCCATGGTTTCCTGTTTTTGGAGTTCTAATGATGGGTATAATAGCAATATTCTTAGTTTATCAAATGTGGTTTCACCGAGATCGCCTAAAAGCTAAATATAAACAACTTTCTTACCAAAAGGTATTTCTTGCGGGATTTGGCGGTGTGATAGTCATATTTAGTATAGTAATTCATACTTACATTGCTTTTTATAGATGGAATATTGGGTTCTGGTCTCAATTTCCCTATTCTCTATTTGTTACTGCCTTAAATTCATATCTCTTTCCGATAACTCTATTTCTTGACTATTTACGTTTGATATGTGGATTATTCTTGGCATTATTAGGATTATTAATGGCCATCAGAGCTTTATTTACATTTGGTTTTGATTATATGACTGTAATATATCTATATTTTCCTGAAGAAAGTGAACTACAAGATCATAAAATATATTCCGTTTTACGACACCCAACGTATGCCGGAGCGGTTATTATTTGTTTAGGAGGAGCAATTCTCCAATTAACCCTTTATTCAATTATATTTTTCTTTATTCTATATTTTGGAATGCTTATTCATATCCATTTTGTAGAAGAGAAAGAATTGATTAATCGATTTGGAGATTCCTATAAGGAGTATAGGAAGAATGTTCCAGCTTTTTTTGTACGTCCAAAAAACTGGGGGCAATTTTTTAAATACATTATTGGAAAAGAGTAGCTTCTAATATTAATTAACTCATTTCCTTTTTTTTTTTTTTAATTAATTATAAAAATTTCCTCACATTACTCCATTTAAATGTAATTTATTATTTTAGAAGCGTAAAACTTTGACAATAATTGCAGTAATCAATTTTGTAATAATGTTAAGCACTTTTTTTGTAATGGGTTATACTTATACTCTCAGTATCCAACCTATGAAGCGCTCTGAAAAATATGGTGATAAAGCGTGGGTAGATTGTAAAAAATTTCGGTCAATTGGAGGATTAGCTGAGTTTATTTCTATAGTTACTTTGATCCTGTGGATTTGGTTTCCACTCCCTCTTGTAAATGAGTGGATTATCTCATCAAACATCTGGATTGGTATAATTATAGGGCTTTGTATTTTGATAGCTGGTACTTATCTTCTGTTAAGGGGAGTAAAAGATGCCGGATCTGAAACTTTAAGCCCTTCTAAAGATACAGAGATGTATGGGGGGATTTACAAATATATTAGACACCCCCAAACTCTTGGTGAATTTCCGATGTTTCCTGCTTTAGCCTTTATGTTTAATTCTTGGTTCTTAGTAATAATTTCATCAATTTTTATCATTGCTTATATTCCAATTATGATTCATTATGAAGAAAAAGACTTAGTAAAGAAATATGGTGAAAAATACATTGAATATCAGAAAAGTACTGGTGCTTTATTTCCAAAATTAAGGAAAAAGACTTAATTTTATAGTGAAAATTCAATATGAAGGAATTAACAATTAAAAAAAATAGATGGTTATATGCAGCATCCCTTTCAATGCTGTGTTATTCTATTCTTGAAATGTCAGACTGTATCATTGTTCTCCTAATGACATTAAATTTAGTGCCTAACTTCTATTTAATCTTCGAATTTAACGTTCCAATGATACAACAATTATTAGAAACCCAACCTCTAACTTTAGCACCCATCTTCTGGGCATTTACCTTGATGCGAGTTGTTTCCACGATTGGCCTCTTTAAAAATCGATTATGGGGGTTATATATTGGATTAATTAGTCTAATTCTAACTATGATACTGACTGTATTATTATTTCTACCGGTTGGAGGATTTGAACTTTTAGGATGTACTATAATACTAATCCTACTAATAGTTGGATATTATGATAATAAACTAATTATAAACAATTAAAAAACATAAAATTGATAGAAAAGAAATCATCTACTCCAGATTTTGAGTTTGTAGAACAAGAAATTAGAAAAAAAACGTTTGGGATTTTAAGTACGATTGACCAAAACGGAAAATCTCATTCAACTGGAATAATATACAGCGTATCATTACCTGAATCAAAATTCTCGTTATATATTTTAACTGAGAATAATTATAAAAAAGTTCAAAATATCAAAAATAATAATTCAGTCTCATTTGTTATTCCTTTCCCCCACCATTTGCTCAGGTTTGTTCCTTCTTCATGTATCCAATTTCAGGGAACCGCAGAGGTTATACCCTTTACTGACATTAATGCTCAACGTGTATTTCTAAATGGTCCTAAAATTTTAAGATTGAATATAGAACAAGCAAATAAGTTAGCTTCTGATAAACAAACAGCTGTATTTGTTAAAATAATACCCAATAGTAAACTCTTCTGTTATGGATTAGGGTATAGCTTAATGACACTTCGAAAAAATATTGAAGCGGGAAGCTATTATGTTATAATTCCTCCAGAAAGATTATAATAATGGCAATTTAAAAATCAAAATTTTTGATAAATTTAGCAACGATAGTTGAAATTAAATGAATCCAATGGATTAGTTTAAAAATAATAATTAAAAAAAAATAGGAGAAGGAAAGATTTGGAAGAAGAGGAAACCTGTATTGTATCGGGAAAATTAGATTGTGAAACATGTGATATTAAAAATTTGCTAATATGCGAAATAGATGTAAAGATGGCACGAAAATTTGTATTGAGTAACACTCTTTATCGATTTTCTGCTTTAACGATCTTTCTATTTATTGGTTTAATGACAAACCAATGGTGGTGGTTCTATTCTTATGGTATAATAGTTGCACTTACATTCGTCATTATTGAACCTCGGCTGCTTTGCAGTCATTGTCCTCATTATGCTCGATCTGGTAAATTTTTAAAATGCTGGGCACTCCGTGGAATGCCAAAATTATGGAGATATAACCCAGGACCGATTGGTAAGGCTGAAAAGAAAATAATGCTTATACTTGGTTCTTTTATTGACCTTTTTCCTTTTATAGGAGTCGTTTATGGAATTGTTATATTTGCTTTAAATCCTTTCAGTCAATTATTTTATGGAATCGGCTTAATTCTTATCACAATATTTTTTACTTATATGGTATATTATTTCAGCAAAGTATTATTAGGGGATGCTTGCAAGCGATGTCCTAATTTCTCATGTGCGATGAATAAAGTATCTAAAGAAGTCGTTAATAAGTTTCTTGAAAAAAATCCTGTAATTCAAAAAGCATGGGAAAGAGAAGAATAAATTTTCGAAATAAAAAATAAAATCTACTTTTTCAATTTAAAGATTGTAGTTAATCCAGCTAAATGTGAAAGATCGATTTTGTCAAGATCGTCTTCTTTGGGATTCCAACCAAAAAGCATTTTGGCCGCTTTTTCAAATTTTGAAATATACCATTTTAATATATCAATTTTGTGATTAATATCGGAAATACTCTCAATTTCAGGTTTGAATTTATGAAATCCACGCATAACTAAAACAGACTCAGGATAAGCGCGTAGATTCTTAACCCAAGTTGCATTTTCACCTCTAGCTGCAAATATTATAATATCACCCTCATACTTTCTATATTCTAAAGGAGTTCTTCGCTTTTTTCCCGTCTTCCATCCTTTTGTAATTAAGATTAAAAAGATTTTCCCAAAACCAAAGAGTGGTAATAATTTTATTCTATATAATGGAACCATTAAATATTTATTTACTTTCTTCCATTTTTTTAACGTTTTTTTCTTGGAAAGTTCATCTTGAGAATGAAAGTTAAACATTACAGATCCTTTACGCGGTAACTGTTCATTATCTACTTTACTTTCATTTGGATTAGACATTATAACTATGAAAAGAAGTTTATTAATTATTTATATGAAATGATTTAATTCTATAAATATATAATTATTATAAATTTAAGAAAATAAACAGAACTAAGATTATAACTGTAATTTTCAAGATTTTATCAAAAACGATCTTGATTTATTAGAATTAGTCCCAGTAGAAAACCTTTTCATTGGATGATTTATTATTGAAGAAATAACACTCTAAATCATTATAATTTTTATCACTATTAGTGAGTTTTTTTAATAATTTACATAGAATTATTTGATTCAAATGACATTTAGTAATAATAAAGTAAAAGAGATATTTGATAAAGAGGCGGATAACCTATTATTTTGGTATTTAGATGCATTATTTACTCGAGCTACTGAAAATTCTCGATATAGAAAAAAAGCAATAAAAAGCTTGAATATAACCACAAAATCATCAATAATTGACATTGCTTGTGGAACGGGTTTTAATTTTAAAATAATTGAAAGTTATTTAAATAATAGTGGAATGCTTGTAGGGTTAGATATTTCTCCAAAATCTCTTGAATACGCAAATGGAAGGATTACAAAAAATAATTGGACAAATGTTAAATTAGTAAGTATAAATATTAGAGATTATAATCCTACCATTCAATTTGATGCTGCTATTTGTACTTATGCGATCTCAATAATTCCAGATTATATTGAAACAATTGATAAAATATATAATTTACTCAAAAAAAAGGGGAGACTAGCCATTGTTGGTATGAAAATTAGCTCAAGGTATCCTTTTAAATTATTGAATTCCTACATTGATAATTATTATTTGAAATGGGGTATCAATATCCATCGTCCCATTATCAAATATCTCAAATCTAAACCATTTAAAATTGAATACTATGAGGATTGTCATTTTGGATTTGAATATATTCTTGGATTAAAGAAAGTTGCCTAAATTTTTTCAATTAATTAATAAAATATTTGAGTAGAACAATCCCCACTTCTATTAAACTTACTTGATTTTTAGAATATCAATTAGTAAAATAACTTGTGAAAGTCATTCTGATGAATTTAATAGAATTTTATTTTATTTCAAGACATTGAGCCAAACATCTTTTAACACAAGCATTACAATTTATACATCTTTCAAAATTTCTTAAATCAACTTTTTTATCTTTTTCATCAAATACATATAAACTTCTGGGACATACTTCAATACATATTTTGCACCCAATACATTTATCTCTCTCGATAATAATTTTTCCATACGGTTGTAATTTATATTCGCCAAACAAAAATTTCATTTTCTCATCTCCTTTCTTCCAAGTTTTTTCGCCTAGTTCACTTTTATAGATTGGAGTTAATCCATGAAAATCTTCTGCCATAATAAATGTAATTAAAAGAGAAGAGACTATATTCCAAATTAGATATAAAAGATCAAATTTGATGATTATGTTAAATAAAACTATTAAAAGAAGAATAGTCCCCTCATAAATCCATACTTTAATTTTTCCTGTTTTTGTAGAAATACTGGGCAAAATTGCCATAGTACCGTAAATTATAATGACAAAAATTAGAATTGTATCTAAATAAAGTAAAAGATTTAAAATTGGTAAAAAAATAGCGGAAATCCAATAGATAATTGAGATTAAAGCAAATAAAATGAAAAAATATAATGTAGCCATTTCAATTCTGTTGGAAAGAGGAAATCTTACTATTCTCTGTACCTCTGATTTATAGAATTTTTGTTCTATAAAGGAAGGAATATCTTTAGCATACACCGGCCCAAATTTTACGTTCCACCCAGTCTTTGTTTTAATGACGATTGGGTCTATTCCAGGAGCACTTAATTGAGGTAAAATTAAAGTTCTATGAGACACTAGATCATTAATTCCACTAGTTTTTAAAATTGACAAAACAGAATCGGTATGAAAATCATCTCCACACGCTCCACACCATACGTTGATTCCTTTAGAAGGAGCAATCAGTAAATAACAATCGAGGTTTTTTATTGCCTTTAAAACTCGTTTTACAGTTAAAATGAAATTACATGTAAGTAAAACGGGACTTTCACTTGTAGGATTTCCGATTTCTATAAGGGTTGGTTCTATTGGAAAACCAGTCCACCTAAAAAAATAACTTAAACCTACCTTTATTGAATCTTTTACACCCATTTTTCTCTTTTCTCATATTAAATTTATATTTTTACATCTTTTTTTTCAATCTAAATAACTTTAAAGTATCCAATAAATAATATTTTTCTTCTATTAATGAAAAGTTATGACTTTCAAGTCTTTTTTCTACATTTTTTAAATAATTAGTGGTTAATTGCGACTTAAAGTAGGTAATGATCACTAAGGGAATTCTAACAAAAAAATAGATAATTTTCTTCCAAATTTTCTTTGGTTTAACTTCATCAACTAAAATAAATTCCCCACCTGCCTTTAACATTCTATAGATTTGTTTCAAACAAAAATCTTGCTCATCTTGATAAAATTCGCTAAATGATAAAATTGCTGTTATTTTATCAAAAGAATTATCAGAAAATTTTTCATCTATTTCAATAACTGGCATTTTAACAATTTGAATACTTTCGGTTAATCCTTCTTGTTTAATCTCCTTTTTTGCTACCTCGAGCATTTTTTCCGAAACATCAATACCAGTAATATTTACTCCTTTTTTAGCACAAAGAATGGCGAATGATCCAGTACCCATGCCAATATCTAAAACTTTATCATTCTTATTTATTAAATAATCTGAAATATATGTTTTAATTTTCGGTAAGCGCCCTAATGTTAAATAGTTTATTCCCTTATTGTATTTTTCTGCCTTCTTTTCCAAGGCTTTCATATAGACATAAGACATTTCTAAGGATACTTTTATTAGAATAATTTCTTGTTAATACTTTATAAATATTATATTGATTTATTTTTTATTAGAACAGAGGATGCTAAGATTTCTTCAATTCCAGTTGAATGAAATTGGACAACTTCAGGTGATGTACTGAAAATTGCCATTGGTAAATCGATTGGAATAGGAATTTTAAAGAAACTTTTTCTATCATCGATGACAATTAATCCAAAAATTTCCTCTAAATTGAATACAATATTTTTTAAAATTTGAAATCCATAAGAATTCACTTGATTGGGTTGGAGGAAACTTTCGATTTTTCCAAACATTTCCTTAATTAATGTAAAAGCTGGTGATTTAAGTATGCGAAACTCAACATTAGGAAGTTGCTTTTGGATTTCTATAACGGATTCGTCCTGAAAAACTAATGTTATATTTAATTTATCTTTTCGTTGATTAATTATTGAAATGATTTTTTGATCAAAATGAGATATAGGGAAAAATGAAATTACAGAACTTTTTGCGGTATCAATTAACATATATAAATACTCTTGAATTTTCTCTCTTCCAGCTATACCTATAAAAGGAATCTCTTCAGCTTCTTCTGAATTGTAAATCTTTTCAATGATTTTAATACTATTTATCCCAGTTTCTTGAACCTGTTTAGTATAATTTAACAATTTTTCTTGAATATGTTCTCTAGGCTTAATCATAAAAAGTTTCTTTCTTCCTTTTGGAATTATATCAATAAAACTTTTTTGTTGAAGTCTTACCATTGTTTCATAAATTTTGGGTTGAGGAACTCCACTATATTTATGAAGTTCATGAGCACTTAGAATATGGTATTTTATTAAAGTTTCAAGCACTTGAGCTTCATATTGAGTGAAATTTAATTTTTTCAAAAGCACAGGTAATTTATCCATAATTACATCTTATCCAATTTAATTTTATTTACAAATTCAATTTATTAGGGTGCCAGCATCATTAAATCTAATTACAAATTCAATAACTTTGATACAGAGCGTTTACAAGCTTTTTTAATAAATGAATTAGCTTATTCTTGAGATAATTCAAAATATTTTTAAATGCTATATACTACTATAGTAGTATAAATATATATATTTTATTTTTATCATAAATTAGAGCTTTTAATATAAACATAGAGGATTAATAATGACTGTTAATCAAGAAGGGGCGCCTGAAGATGTTACCAATTCAGAGAGTAATAATATCATAATTAAAGTTGATAGTGTAATTAAAAAATATCCAAATACAACTGCATTGAAAAATATCTCATTTTCAATACGTAAAAACGAGATATTTACTATTATTGGACCAAATGGTGCTGGAAAATCTACAATAGTTAAACTATTAACAGGTCAAATTAAATTGACTGAAGGTTCTATAAAAATTAATAATATGGATCCCATTTCAGATCGAAGAAAACTACTTGGAATATTTGGGCTTGTTCCCCAAGAAATCGCTTTATATGATGAATTAACAGGTCGGGAAAATTTAACATTTCATGCACGATTATATAATGTTCCTAAACAAAAGATACAACAAAGAGTGGATGAAATGCTAGATATTGTAGGGTTAACAGAACGTCAAAATGATTATGTTAGAACATATTCAGGTGGGATGAAAAGGCGCCTTCAATTGGTTAGAGCATTATTACATGACCCAAAAATAATTATTTTGGATGAACCAACTTTAGGGATAGACGTCCAATCTCGTAAAGCAATTCATGATTATATTTTAGAATTACCTCGGCAAGGAAAAACAATATTATTAACAACTAATTATATGGAAGAAGCAGAACGATTAGCAGATCGTATTTTAATATTAGATACGTCAATAATTGAAGGCCCTGGTAGACTTCCTGAAATTCAAGAAAAAATTTTTCCAAATACAATAATAGAATTCAAAACAAGCCTAGATGCAGTAACTTCTGAGTTTCTTAATGACTTTTTAATTAATTCATTGCATGGAGAAATTATTTTGGAAAAAGAAATAAGCGAACAACAAAGATTATTTCAATTCATATTTGATATATCAGATATAAAAGAATTACTTGAAAAGTTTATTAATTACACCAATACTCATGATATTTCTATAACTGAATTCACAATTAAAAGCTCGACTTTAGAAGATATCTTTTTAAAACTTACAGGAAAGGAATTTAGGGATAATGAAAACTAAAAGAAACCCTGTAGAAGAAGGAAAATTGATGAAGTTAAGACAGTGGTTTTATGACTTGATAACAATCTTACGAAAGGATTTAATTTCTACTAAGAGAGTTAAAAAATATTTTTTTGGTGCTATAATACCTCCAATAGTTATCTTAATTGTTTTTACTTCTCTATCAGGCGTATCTGATCCTGAAACATATACTGTTATGGTTGTTGATGAAGATAATACAGCGTATTCTAATGTAATGAAAGATTATATTGTAAATATTAGTAGTGAGTTTGCTCCTTGGTTTAATGTAATTACTATAGATACATTAGAAGAAGCTAAAACAAAATTACATCATTTTGAGAGTCTAGGTTTAATATATATTCCCGCAGGATTTCACGTTAATATAACAGCTAATGATCCGAATATAAAGGGGATTGTATATTTAGAAGTTCAAAACATAAATGATGATTATGTGAAAAATTATATTCAAAGATTAGATGAAGCCATTTTAACTTTTAACCAAGAAATTCATTTATCTTATGGACATGTTGATGGATTTGCAATCATAGCAAAAAAACAATACGTCATTGATCAAGACTTGAGTATAATTCGAGGCTTAGTAATTGGAGTTATTAGTATGTTTAGTATAACTTGCGGACTCTTTTTTGGTTCATTAAATGTAGCAAAAGAATATGAAGACAATACAATAATTGAGATTGTAAATAGTCCTGTAAAACGTACTGCTTATATTGCATCAAAACAATTAATTGCTGTAATATTAGGATTGATTGTAGTTGGAATTTTATCTCCTTTATTATTTTTTATCTTTAATATAAAATTTCGCGGTAATATCTTAAACGTTATAAATGCCTTTATAATGTCGACTTGGATCCATGCTTGCCTTGGAGGTTTAATAGGTTTACGGATTAAAAATAAAATGACTACAATCCTTGTAGCTATCGTACTTGCGGTGTTTTTGTGGTTTTTTATGGGGGGGTTTGCCCCCGTGAGAATGCTAGGAGAACAAATCTATATGGTTTCAAGATTTCTTCCTGGAACTTATTGGTTTGAAATTATTTTCTCAGAAACATATTATCCTTCATTATCATATTCACTATTTCGTCTAAACATTTTAGGAATTATGACAATTTCTTTTACGATAATTATTTGGTATATAATATCTAAAAGGGGGTTTAAGCTTTGATGATATCGGAAAAAAATGTTAAAAAATCTTCAATAAGCATTATTAAGGAAGAAATTTTAAAAAATATCAAGATAGTATTTAGGGGTCCCACTCGTACCTTATTTTTTCTTTGCCTACTTTTTCCTATAACTTATTTAATATTTATGAATCTTATCTTTGGTGCGGTAAATTTTAATTACCCATTTGCCGTTGTAATTCCTGATTACAACTCAAACGATGATTTAAATTATTCTTTAAATAATAACGAATTAAACAATACTCAAGAATTCTTGAATTATTTAAACAATAATAGTTTAGTAGGAAAAACAATTGTAAAAAGCCACATTGAAGGTATTGGTATATCAGAAGAAGAATTTAAAGATCAATTATATGCCGAAGAAATTGTTATGATTGTTATCTTACCTGAGAATTTTGAAGATATGATTATTGCTGTGAAAAATAATTCATGGTCTGGGGGTGAAATAACTATTTCTTTAAAATGCTTAAATATAAATGAGGATTATCTTAAAAACCTTTATTTCGGATTTCAACGTAAACTAAAAGCCTATTATGATACTGTGTTAAATAATGAAATAGAAGCTATCTATTTCTATAATGATGCTGATCCTAATAGACAAACGTACCCAAGAATGTGGACTATTGGGATAGGCGCATTAGGATTTGTTGCATTAGTAGCTTCTATGATAATTGGTTCAGCATTTATTTTTAATGAAAAAAATAACAGAATGGCACAAGAACTTGCTTTATCCCCCAATCTGAATCTTTATTATACTTTTATTGGAAAGATTTTATCAACAACACTTTTATCTCTCTTAATAAATTTTACACTAGGGGCGACAATTATATTCTTATGGATAGGGCTTCCTTTTCCAATAAATTTTTCGGGATTTTTATTGATTATATTAGGAACAATTATTTTAGGATCATTAATCGGAGCTATTCTCGGTATGTTTATACCAGAGCAAGTATTTACTTTCCCAATTTCAATGTTTTTAGTCCTTGCTACTCTTTTTTTATGTGGTGGATTTGTAGATATTGAATTATTTGGGCAACCTTTAAAATCAGTTGTTGAATTTATTCCTTTTACATATTGTTTTAATATTATTAAAAGTACAATTTTAACTGGCGGTATCTCTAATTTAAATTATGTCTTTGGATTAATAGTATATATCCTCATCTTTTTCGGTTTAGGCTTAATTCTCTATAAAAAACGCATCATATCTCAAAAATTCTTACAATAAAACTTTCGTTTAAACTATAAGAAGGTATCAGCTTTATGCGTGTGGTAAAGCAATAATTAACACCATTATAGTGATAACACCACTCAAAAATACTAATGTTTGAATAATGGATTTCTTTAAATTTTTTTCTTTTAGCATTTCAGGCATAAGTTCTGTGCTAGCTATGTACAAAAAACCACCACCAGAAAACGCTAAAAAGAAGAAATTAAATATATCTATTTGAACTGATAAGAAAAAAGCTAAGATCCCTCCAAGCAATGCAACTAATGCACTTAAAAAGTTAAATAAAAGAGCATTCTTTTTTGAAAATCCTCCATATATAAGAATCCCAAAATCTCCGATTTCTTGTGGTAATTCATGGAATAAAACAGCGAGAGTGACAATAATCCCATTGCCAATTCCACTTAAGAATGCAACCATTATGATAATACCATCTAACAAATTGTGTAACCCATCACCAATTAAATTCAGAAGTGCGAAATTTTTAATCTTATTACCTCTATCTATAATGGTATCAGCCCCTTCCATAAGAGTTTCATAACAGACTAATTGGTCTTCTTTTTCATGAGCGTGCCCATGAAACCAATAGATAAATCGTTCTAAGATAAAGAAAATTACAAATCCTATAATAACAATAGTGAAAAGAAGACTTTCAATAAGGTTTGCTCCCTCTGCATTTAACTCTTCAAGATGATGTAGGGATTCAGGAATTAGGTCAAATAACGCAGTAGCAAGAATAGTACCAGTAGCAAATGCTACAAGAATGAACAATAACTTATCTAAAGTCTTTTCTTTAAGTGATATCATAATTACACCAATTAAACTTAAAAGACTAATAGCAAAAATCATTATAAAACCTAATATAGCTTCCAATTGAATCAAGACTCTTTACTTTTTATTTTTTCAATACAATATCATAGAACAGGAAGTAATAAAAAGATTACTAGAATAAATTATATTTAGAAAGGCTTTCTTTAGTATATCTTCCTAGATTTAGCGTTGTTCTTATATTTTAATTCTAAAAATGAACTTTAATTAGATTGAAATCTTAAAATTTAGTTATTAAAGTATCTTTTTAAACTTGATATTCTATTATTAGATTATCTAGTATTTTCACTAACATTTTAATTAAAGATTTTTCTTTCAGAAATCATTTATTAGCTAAAACATATTATATCTTAAGTTTTAGTAAAAAAAGAGGAAAGTAGTGATACATAATATCGAAGGTAGTAATGCACGTTTTGTTGAAAAGTGAAGAGGAAAACTACTGTGCAAAATGTTGTAAAACAATGAACATCATTGAACGAATGTTTGCATCAGTACCAGAATTGAAAGAAAAAATTGAAGTGAGTTATGAAGATATCTATTCACAGGATAACATAAAAAAATATGGGGATTTAACACCACCAGCAATCATGCTTGATGATCGCGTTCTAATGGAAGGTCATGTTCCTATTATGAAGAAGCTAGCAAGAGATTTGTTTAGTTTAATCGAATCCACTAATCCTTGATTTTTTTTTGTGTAATACTACTTTGAGTTTTTTTATCAATAATTTTATTTTCAAGATTGAAATATTTATTCTTGACCCTTACAGATCCAAAATAATATCTCCAGAACATTTTTCCCGAGAATTTAGTAGGAACTTATATATTTCAGGTTCAATTTTTATGGATAATTCCCTGAGAGTTGTAAGATTTCATTACTAATTTTTGAAGCTCTGTCATGATCCTTTAGTTTAACATAAATTTGCAATATTTTAAATAATGTCTCTAAATTTATAGGATTAATATTTCTTGCTTGGAGAAAAGAATGAAGTGCTTTATCCATTTTCTTAGCTTTTAAATAACTATTACCTAAATTAATCCATATTTTTTCATCCAAAATTAATTTAAAGATTTCTTCTTTTTCTTGTTTATCAAAATATTCCAAATATCCATTTTTGATTAAAAATTGTTGTGTAGAAGGGTTAAAACTTTCAAATCTTAATAGTACTTCATGTTTAAATACCTTCTTTGCGATTGGATCTTCAACATCTGTTAATCTTCTTAACAATGGAAATGCTAAATTGCTATGTAACAAACGTGGATTATAATAATATTCCACCCATGCTTGCAAATTAGAGCAGTGACCCCAAAATTCTGTTTCAGGAGAAATATTAATTTTAGATTTGGAGTGAAATTCTAATTTATGATCTAACCTTTCAGCCGCTTCATCAATTGATTCTATGTTATCAAATTCACTAACTTTATCAATTGGAATATTTAATAATAAAAATTTACACTGAGCAAAAACTTTTCCAAGTACATATATATTCGTTATTTTGTTTTCAAGTTTTAATGTTAAATATCTGTTAATTTGAAATTCTTTTTTTGGTTGTGTAATTCTTTTCAAAACATAATTAATAAAAGCTAAAAAGCTTAATTGTAAAAAAAAAATTAGGAATATTGATAAAAAGTAAAGTAAACTAAGTGGTATTTCTAAGATGTTTCTACAAAATTCTAGAGAGAATATGTCTAAAATTGCTATGAGAATTAAACTTTTTGCAGTTTGTTTTTTAGAACTTGTTTTATTCATCATTATCTATATTATTCTTTCTTTCTGAAATACAATTTTTATTTTCAAATTGTTATAATTAAAATAGAAAATATCCTAATGAACTAAAGGAAATAATAATTATTATTATTTTATGCACTTGTAATTAATTATAAATACTAAGCTATAGGTTTAGTACATGTTTATATATTAAAACCCTGATTAAAAGCTAAAAAATTCTTACTAGTGATAAGTGTGAAGAAGATTGACTTAATTATATGGGGCTATGCTGCAATTTTGATATTAGATTTCATTTTCCTTATTATTGTCATGAGATTTGACATATTATTAATTTCAGGACCATTAGCTCTAATACCATTAATAATAACACTTATTCGAAGGAAGGGGGATTGACATGGTTGGTCTAATATATTTTTATATTAGTCTTGTACTCAATATTTATATTTTAATAGCAGTTTATTACTACTGTATTAAGATATATGGGTTAAAAGCAACAATTCTCACAAATTTATGTCTGTCGTCTATGGTTCTAGCGTTAATTTTCACGGGAAGTCACTCCCTAGCAGATTTGGGAACGGAACTAGATTTACCACACTCTATTTTCTCAGTTAATGACACACTTACTATTTTTACCGTATTTATAGTTGTATTTGAGTTAGCACGGGCTTCACTCAAAAAATCCAAAGGAACTGATTTATCTATAAAAGATATTATCTGTATTTCTGTTGTGGTAACTGTTTACGGAATTCTTTTTCAACTCCTCATGGATCCAGTAGCAGCAGCATTAGGAATTTATTATTATCAAAATCCTCCCGTGATAAATATATTCGGATTTCCGATATGGTTTATCACTTCGTTTGCTATATATGGTTTATATGCGTTTATCTTTTTATTAATCGAACGGTATTATAACAAGAAAATTTCTAATAATCCTAAAATTAAAAATTGATCATGAGTTTTAATTTTAAACACACTTCTAAAACATAATTATGAAGTTATTGTATGTAACAGATATACACGGGATTGAATGGAAACATAATAAAATTTTCGAAATCGCCCGTTCATTAAAAGTTGATATTGTAGCAAATGGTGGCGATATGCTCACATTTAAAGGAAATTTAATGCATCAAGACAAGTTTATAACAGGATTTCTTGATGAATACTTTTCGAGATTTGAATCCGCCGGGATATACTATTTAGGTTTATTAGGAAATGATGATTTAGGGGTATTTGATGACTTATTTCAAAAAACGTGCGATAAATATTCTTATGTAGTTAATATGGCTCAAACGAGATTCCAGCTTGATGGGACTAAATATGAGTTTATAGGGATGAATTGGGTTACAGACTTGCCTTTTGGTCTAAAAGATAGAGCACGAAAAGATACTGAAAATTTTGAGCTTCCAAAACAAATTGGTAGGCAATATCTTTCTACTCCTAATGGATTTAAAAAAATTGAAGATTGGGCTTCACACGTTAATACACTCCCTACCATTGAAGAAGAACTTAGAAATCTAGTAAAACCATCTGATATGAATAATACTATTTATGTATTTCATAATCCCCCAGCTAATATAGATCTTGATGTAACCCATGATGGTAAAAAAGTAGGGTCACAAGCAGAATATTCATTTTTTAAAGAAAATCAACCAAGATTATCCCTCCATGGTCATATTCACGAATCTCCTGAATCCTCGGGTAAATGGTATTCTCAAATAGGGAAGACTATATGTATCCAACCAGGACAATCTCATCAACATGAAAATTTTCTGACTTGTGCTTTGATTAATTTAGATGCAATGGATTTTGAGCGAAAATTAATTAAAAAAGTACCTGATTAATTTACCATATAAATAGCGATAAAATTTTATAAAATCATAAAATAAATCCAAATATTTAGTTTTAATATCCAATATATCAATAATTTTTTAAATTCTTATTTTTTGTAGTACTCATCTTAATTTAATTAAAACAGATCGATCATGGAAAGAAAGCATCATCTAAGGATACTTGCTGTTTCTCTAAGCTCATTAGTTATAGTAAGCATTATGATAAATATTTTTTTCCCATATTCATCGTTAAATACACAAAAATTAGGCCAAATTAACACGGGAGGAAGAGCAACTGAAGTTGAGGTTCAGGGAGATATTGCATATGTAGTGGATACAGCAGATAACAATCCTGGTGGATTATTAATCATTAATGTGAGTGATCCTACTCATCCTTATAAAATAGGGTCATATTATCAAAGCGGACTTCCATTTAGCGTGGATGTTGTAGGAGAAATTGCTTATGTAGCGAATAGAATGGTAGGATTAGAGATTCTTAACATAAGTGATCTATCAAACCCTATTAAAATAGATGAATACATTGGAAGCGCTGCTGCTTATGACGTACAGGTTATCGGAGATGTGGCATATCTAGCAGATTGGTCGAGGGGTTTAGTAATTTTAAATGTAACTGATCCTTCCGATGTTAGACTAATAGCTCGTTTTGATATACCTGGGTCGTGTGTTCATGTAAGTGTTATTAATAATATCGCTTATATATCAGATCATCATTCAGAATTTACTGGCTTGATAGTTATTGACGTAAGTGATCCTTCAAATCCTGTCCAAATTGGAAGTCATACTCCTAGTGGAGTGGACTATTGGAATCCCTATGCTTATGGTAATTATGTATATGTTGGTAATCATGGTATGGGAGGAGGAGAATTAAGAATACTAGATGTTTCTAATCCTTCCCAAATTGTTCAAGTAGGTGTCTATGATGAGCAAAGTAATATTTTTTGTGCCGTTGTAAATGGAACAAAAGCATTCTTAGCAGATTATCAAAGGGGTTTAATAGTTGTTGATGTGAGTAATCCGTCGAATCCAAGAAGAGTTGCGCGATTTATGGATGGTGGTCATGCAACTGATGTAGATGTTATTGGTAATATTGCTTATGTAGCTGATCAGGAAGATGGGTTAGAGATCATAAGAATACTAACATAATAATCACCTATCATATGTTTATGTTTTAGAAATCATCTTAATTAGTTAAGGATTTAAATTATTTTTATCTTAAAATCAGTTTTCCCATTATTGAACAAAAATTTCAAGAATTGCTGAAAGTTTTCGTTACATTTTTAACTTATATATAAAAGGTTTTAAACATTAATCTGAATATGCCCATTTAATTTGAAATTAAAATTCTTTGAGCAAAAATGAAATTGTAAAAGTTACATCACATCTGATGGAAGTATTTAAAGAAATTAAAGAAAGGGAGAAAATAGAAATACCACGTTGTGAATTCTGTGGAAAAAGCATCGTGAGTACTAAGTGGAATAAGAAATATCACCATATTAATATTGCTCAAGAACCAAAAAAACGATTTTTTTGTTCCCGTCAATGTAAATTAAGATGGATTTTTGAAAACTTCTAATTTTGTTTTG
Source organism: Promethearchaeota archaeon (assembly GCA_019058425.1). Lineage (GTDB taxonomy): Archaea > Asgardarchaeota > Lokiarchaeia > Sigyniarchaeales > SOKP01 > Loki-b32. Next base: position 68,219 of record JAHPYZ010000008.1, on the reverse strand, counting down.
ATGATATTTTTTAAAAAGACAAATGAAGATAATAATTAATAAATCTTATAAAGACATCATTTGATCTATTGATTAATAAGAAGTATTGAGTCAAGAGGGTCATAATGAAAAAAGATCGCCTCCTTATTATCATATACTTGATTTTAATTATAATAATTAGTTTTCCTATAAAAATTAAAGAATCTAAAGCTGACGTAATAAGAATTGTAGGGACAGGAATGGGCAATTTTCTTCCCGAAGAAAATGTTTCTTTAATGATGACAAATGCAAGTGTTCTTTTTAACATTGATGCGGTATATCATCATAGGAAAATCAATATTAATTTCACTGGTAATTATACTATATTTAATCCAGATAAAGCCAAAAATATAACACTAGCGGCTCCCTTTTCAACACTTCTTACAAACTTAGAATCGTCATGTGTGATAAAAATAAATAATAGCTCAATTCCTTATGGATTTCTTGAGTATAACTATACGTTAAGTCCATGGGATCAATATTTAGACTGGCGCTATATGAGTATGAGGAAATTTATAATTATTAATGTGACAATTCCTGAAAATAATTCTATAACTGTTGAATATAGTTTTAATGCGTATGTAGATAAACCTGAAAATTATGATGGGTTAGATATTTTTTATGATGTAGGAACATCTCGTGCTTGGAATGGAACGATAACAGAACGAGTTGAATTTAGAGTATTTGGAAAGCACCCAGATTCATATTCAGAATATAGAGAGGATCATTTCGAGTACAATTGCACTATCTCCGATATTGAAGATGGTATAAGTTATGTTTGGGAATGGGAAAATGAAATCATTAATGTAGATAGTGTTTATATCTCTTTTTCATATTATAATCCTTGGGGAAGACTATTTCCTTTCATTTTTTTTCCTTTATTGATAGGAGGACTTATAATTATCATCGTTCTTGCCAGAAGACGAGATAAGAGGAGAGCTCGAGAAAGAATGATTTTTTTAAATACTAATTAACTTAAACCACTTTAAAAAATAAGCCCAAGGTATTTATGGCTCTAATTATATAATTTATTAATGAAGACAAAAATGGAAAAAGACGACGATGTGTCGTGCCAATCCACTAATAATCCCAGCGAGTGGAAGGGAAGAACAATAGAAATTGATGACGCTGGGACTGGAGATCTTGTCGGAGATGCCTTCATTGGCTTTCGAGACACGGAAACTGAAAGGATAATATTTCGAGCTGTACCCGTGGGGCTCTATAATGAAGACAATAAGGATGATGATCGCCCGAAAAAACATATAGTAAAAATTGTAATTAATGCTCTTAGAGAGCTGAAACACAGCAAGAAGGATAGAATTCTTCTATGTAGGGGTAATTGTTTCGATCTTGTTAGAGAATATTTTAACGAGAATGATATATACTACGAACCAGCTATTATTGAAGGAAAACTTCAAGATGCTGTGGAGGGTAGATTTATTCAACACCTTCGAAAACTCGGAGTGAATTCTAGTAATCTTACAAAAGAATCAGGTATCCAAAGATACTTTATCTTATTCAATTGGGTATGCCGAGATTTTCCAAATCGAGAGCGGTTTGTTAAAACTGGTTTTCCCTCTTGGAAGAAAAAATGGCGGAAAATTGCAATGAAGAGATATAAGAATTCCAAAAGAGCTAAGACTAATAAAAGAGAAGAAATTAAGAAAAGAGCAGAAAAGATTTATAATCTTACATTTGAGAAACCTATTTCTGTAAGAAAAATTACTTCAAAGAGTCAATAGTTTACAATATTTTTATAGTTTTTTTTTATAGTTAAAATTATTACAGCAAAGAACTATTTTTAATAATATATAATTAATTCTATTTTGTAGAAGCAAGTGAAGTATAGAATTGGAAAGAATCGTAGTTTTCATAGATAATAGTAATATTTTCAAGGGATTTAGAAAATATGACATAAAGGCGGATTATGAAAAATTGAAAAAGATCATAGTTGGTGATCGAGAATTAAAGAAAATTTGCTTGTATGAGGGTGTTGTATATCCAATAAGTCCCGAGAAGAAGAAATGGTATGAGGAGTTAAACAATCGAAGTGGTTATGTAATTAAAGCGAGTTTTGATAAAATAACATCAAGTAGAGCTATTGAAAAGAAAATTGATATTAATATTGCAATTGATATTGTCTCATTTGCTTATGAAGATATATACGATACAGCAGTGTTGGTATCAGGAGATGGTGATTTTGTTCCAATTGTCAAGAAAGTGAAAGAACTGAATAAAAACGTAGAAATATGGGCTTTTAGATATTCACTAGCTAATGCTTTAAGGGACACTCTCGAACCCATAAATATTCATTACCTTGATGATACCCTAAGTGAAATAAGGATGTAATATGACGAAGTCAATTAAAAAATATATATCTTCTTAAAATTAAATGTTAATATTTAAATTAAAACTGCTCTTTTTATTGAATTGGAGATGATAAGAGAAAGAGTATTATTACAATTTTTAGGTAAAAAGCTTTTAAGTTTTAAAAAGTTAGAAACGGGAGAAATTATTGGAACGGGTTTGTTAAATCCTATTTTTGATAAATTTAAATTCCTTATTATGATGGCGCTCCAAGCAAGCTTTTATGGACATTATAACAATTTAGGAGATTGGAAAGGAAAAAGAGTAGCAAATACATTTGCCCCTCCAGTTGGAAGTCATCCAATGCTGAGAGTAATGAAAGCCATTATAATGAGTAAAATCTTTCGTCACACTTTTCCTGTTGCCATGACATTTGCTGTTACTTATAGATGTCAATGTAATTGTAGGCATTGTAGTGCAGGTAGGCACTTGAGGAATGATTTGAGTGAACTTTCAACTAGAGAGGCGAAAGCCTTAATAGATCAGAGTCAAAATCTTGGTGTGTCACTCATTGCATTCACGGGAGGTGAACCATTATTACGCGATGATATTTATGAATTAATCACATATGTGGATAAAAGGAAAGCTTTACCTATTCTATTTACAAATGGATTATTGTTAACAGAAGAGAATATTAAAAAACTAGTTGATGCTGGATTATATTCACTTTTTGTTAGCATTGATAGTGCTATTCCTGATGAACATGATCAATTAAGGGGTAAGGAAGGTCTATTCGAAGCTGCAATTAAAGGAATAAAGAAAATGAAAGACAGAGGGGGTTTTGTTGGAATGTCTTCGTATGCTACTCGTTCATCAACTGAAAAAGGAATGTATAAAAAGCTTTATTTACTTGGAAAAAAACTTGGAGTAGAAAATCTAATCCTTTTTGATGCGGTACCAACAGGAAGTATGTTAAACAATACTAGCGAGATGCTTACTCCAGAACAACATGAGGAGTTGAGAAAATTCTCTTCTAATGTTTTTAAGCAAAAAGAAGTCCCACAATTCAATTCACAATCGTGGCAAAATTCTATAGAAGGATATCTTGGAGGTATTGGTTGTTTAGCAGTGAATCTCCAATATTATGTTTCAGCATATGGTGATGTTTCACCTTGTGATTTCACACCTCTTTCATTTGGGAATATAAAAAATAAAACTTTAAAGGATATATGGAAAAAGATGATTCGGCATCCAGCATATAATCATCGAAGTACTTTTTGCAGAATGCAACATCCAAATTTTAGACGTATTTATATTGATCCAATCCCAGACAACTCTATACTTCCGTATGATATCGATAATTTACCTAGAATAGATTATAGAATCTGATTTGAGTAATTTCTGCGTATTTTTCCTTTAATCTTTCTTAATCATTTCAAGTTCAGATTCAATACCTAGCAAATTCGCTACTTCGACTAATGCTTTCCATTCTGAATGAACGTTTTCAGCTTCCCGAATTTTACCTTGTGATACCAATAGTTTATGCAAATTGGCTTTAGAATCCACAAGTCTGACAAACATTGCCAATATGTCTCCCTTATCCTCAGAATTTACATAAGATCTTAAAGCATCAATCATTTGGGTATCCTCATGCGCAATAGGAGCTAAATTTGTGAGTTTATCTCGGATTTCAGATAAAATTTTTTGATTATCTTCTAGCAATTTTGTTTGTATCAGGCTAATATTAATCGCATCTGAATATGTTTCTACTCCTAGTTTTTCTATAATTTCGTCTAATTTCTTTTTAACAATATCATTTATTTCTATTGTTGGGCTCATTTTCCTAGATAATAGATTGAGTTGTATTTTATTTAAATAGTAATATTTTACGAATATTACATATAAAATAATATTAATTAATATCAAAAAAATGTGTTAATAATGTACATTGATTGTCATGCCCATGTTTTTTTCAGTCCTTTTCCCACAGAGAGCGTTGATATGGATCTTATAGGGAAGATGCCAACGCCCACAATAGATTTTATAAATGAAATGATTTCTAACGCGAAAAAAAAAGGAGTTAATTATATCATAGGAGTTATTAGTAATCCAAAAGATTTTCCAAGATACCAAGAGCAATTAGAGCGGGAAAACATAATACATGTAATCGGTATATCAAGGAATAACGCATTAAATGACCTTTCAAAAATGATATCACTATTAAAAAAAGAGATTGAGAGAGAAAAACCTCATGGAATAGGAGAAATCGGATTGGATTATAGCTATGGTTTTGAAGGGTTAAAAGAGAATGAGAAAAATGTATTCAAGAAAAGACAACAAGCATTGTTTAAAAGTCAAATTACTTTAGCAAGAGAAATTGATATTCCAATAGTAGTTCATGCAGGGTATGGTACAGATAGAGATATTGTGGAAATCATAAAACAAGGAAAAGCTCAGGATGTGGGTGGCCAAATTCATGGTTATATGTCCAAAAAGGAACTTGTTTCCGAACTAATCGATATGGGTTTTTACTTTTCATTTGGATATATACATCCAAAGGAGGAGGAATTACAAAGAGTAATTGAAATTACTCCGATGGAATATTTGCTTACTGAAACAGATTCTCCCTATCACATAATGGATTCTCCTAAAAAATTCATTCTTCCTGAAGATGTAGTCTTAGTAGCTGAAGAAATAGCGAGGTTAAAAGGAATTAAGTTAGAAGATTTTAATAAGCAGATAATAAGAAATGCTAGAACTCTTTTTAGATTCTAGTTTTATACTAACTTCAAGTCAAATTTTTCCACTGAATATGGTTCCAGATCCTTGAATAATAATGAGTTAAGCTATCTTTTCAAGATTTATTTAAATATAATCACTACGTAAGAATAGAATTAAACATAATTTATCTTGAAGATCTTATCTTAGAATTGGGGAAAAGTATACCTATTTCTTTAAAAGGAAATTGAATCTAAAAAAATTAACATCTCATTTTTTTTTCAACTCTAAAAACAGATGGAGATAGTGGAGTCTAATGTTTAAGTATTTCTCTTAAACATTCCACTTTATCTTTTCAGCAGTCAAAAATTAAATCTTATAAAGCTTGAATTTTGCTGAAATCCCTACTCTATATTAATTTGGAAAGATATAATTAAAAAATGAGAAATTTATATTTTGAGATTTTCATATTAATTCTAAGACAATAAAAAAAATGCATAGAAGAACATGATCGTAATATTATCACATTTTCATACTAAAATTGGCCCATCTATTTTTTATTCCTTTCCACAATCTCAGATTGACCCTGAAATACTCGAAAGAATTTGTGATGTTATGGATCAGCCAAAAAAGGAAGAATTTTTAACCCAATCTTTTGAAAATGCAAAGTTATTGATCTATTATTTTCAATTAGACTCGGATTGGGCTCGAGGTAAAAAAGAAATGGTAATGGTCTCCATAATGATTAATCAGCAGATATCACCTAAGATTGAAGTAACAATTTCACAACTATGTAGAAAATTTTCAGAAAAAATGCAATCGAATGAAGGGATATTTACAGGATTCCACATAAAGGAACTTGATAATTTTAATGAAAGTGATAAAAAGGTGATAATAAATAATGATTCTCTCATTAAAGAATATGTACAGGATTTATATTGGGCATTATTGGAAGATACAAAAAAAAAATCAGAAGAAGAGAAAATCACTTTATTATTAAATGATCGATATATATTCGAATCATTAGAGGAAATGTCAAGAGAGTTAAAGACAATAAGTAGAGAAGTCAGTTTGAGCAAAAATTCATTTAAAAAAAATACTAATATCCAAAATTCTATATCAAACTTGAATAAAATAATTGATGATTTATATGAGGGTTATATAGAGAAGATGACAGTACTTGATATTGAGGATGATAATGGTTTGTTGGCTACGGAAGAAGAATTTAACGCTGATATTCAGAAGAGTAAAAAAGATTTAATTCGCGTATTAGAAGGAGAGTTAACGGGGCTCAAGGATGAAAAAGAATAAAAAAATCAGTACAATACCGCTATAGTCTAATACCATATATCTTGTATGAGTTTAGTCATTCGAATTTCTATGCTTTTAATAGTCTGCTAATAATATTCTTATACTAAATTATTAAATATCTTATAAAATTTATAACTATCAATTAAAAATTATATGATTTAAAACTATGACTTATACTCCTTTTGAAATAAGAGTTTTACCCATTTTGATATATTATATTTTTCTCTCGGCTTTTGGATCATTGGTCTCAATAAAAATGTATTATAAATGGCGAGAAAGGAAAGTGCCTCCACCTTTATATCTGACCTTAGCATTTTCATTTTTATCAATCGCATTGATAATGACAAGTATTGGTTTATTGGAAGCACTAATTACTGGATATTATAAAGAAGTTTACAGATTTTCATTACCGTTTGCGTATAGTATGGTTATTTTATCAGATATTTTTTTGTATCGCTTTTCAAGTCATATTACAAATAGGGGAAATAAAGGCTTTAAGTTAATAATTGTTATGAGTGTAATACTGATAATTTTGATGTTCTTACCATGGAACTGGTGGGGGATTCCTCCTGAAGATTATGCGGGACAACCACATATACGACTCTACACCACTCTAGGTCTTGTTATTTACTCATATTTAATTTATGGATATATTGCCTTTATATCCAATAAGGTTAGATCTAAAGTTGAGAATAAAACAATGTACTTTGGATTAGTGTTATTGATTTATGCTATGATAAGTTTAATGCTATTATTCTTAATGTTAATTTTCGATACGCTCCTCGTAACTTTCTTTGATCACCCAGGATATTCTGAATTTACATATGTAGCGTGGATATTTGGCATAATTTTCATAATCTTGATATACTTATCATTAATTATGCCAGATTGGCTAGTTAAATGGATTAATAAGAGATATAGTTCATAAACAAATTGAGATCTCACATTATTTTTCAAAGCAAAAGTTAATTTAATCAATATACTGATTATTGTTGGATTTTTTTATTTACCAATTTTATATATTCGTTGATACTTATCAAATTTTAATAAAAAATATTAATGAACACCGTTTATTTGTCTTTTTAAATCAGTAGCTTATCAGAAATCTTTTTATATAACCTTATCATCTAATAAAAGTAATCACATTTTTGCTAAATTGTGAGAAATCATGGAACTAAAAAAATCAAAAAAAAAGAAAACAATTTTTGTTTCAATTCTATTACTTTTTACAAGCATCTTGATTTTCAACGTGCTATCGAAACCTGCAACTGCATTTGCTAGTGAAGGATCAAATGATATGAGTTCTAATAATCTCTTACCTGGAGATATAATTCTTTTAGGGACAGATGATTCATTTTTTGATTATTTGATCCCAGGAAAATGGTCTCATACAGTAATTTTTGGGGGAATTGCCGGATATCATGAGATTTGGGCAACAGAAGATGGAATATGGGTACCACAGGGTGAAGCATGGGTTGTTCATTCAACCAAGGATAGTATTGATTCAGGTCTACGAACATCTAGGTATAGTACAGCGGTTAATGACCATGCGGGAAATGTTGTCGCTATGAGAGTTCTAAAACCTGGTGGTGGCTTGCTGTCAAGTACTGAAAGGCAATCAATTGTGAATTTTGCTGTTGATAAAATCGGTTTAGATGAAGGTTATGATTGGAATTGGCTTGGAAAGCAAATTGGAATTGATACTGCAGATCCTGAGATCGCTCCAGATGGTTATTATTGTTCAGAATTAGCTTGGGCTGCTTATAAGTCACTATTAGGCATTGATCTTGATGGCGATTTTTCACCCTTTAATATAGGTGTTTCTCCTGAGGATCTTTATTGGTCCCAATATGCTCAAGTAATTGCTCTCGAAATGAACTCTGATCCAAATGGTAATAGTGTTCCTGGAGGTGCATATACAGTTGATGCTTCTAATGATCTTTATAAATTAACAGTATTTATTGATGAGGTTTACTATGATAATGACTATGATCCATGGCCAAAAGGGGATGGTGAAATGTATCTTAAGCTGTGGATTGGTGAAGCATACTTCCCAAGTTGTGCTGCAGGTGGTGATAAAAATGACAATCACTTAGATAAAATTGATACTGCTGGAGATGACACAGAAAAGAGTGGTAAGGGAGCATTAGATTGGAATAATTACCATTATGCACTTCTAAGTTATAATTCCTATTGTAAAGTTAGAGTTCAAGCTATGGAAGAAGATTGGCCTGATGGAGACGATGGCTATCCTGTATTTCAGTGGTGGTGGAATCCATCCACATGGCATAATTATATTAATGCTGGATGGTATTGGTCTGGATCTCGATATGATATGGGAGATTGTCGCTATACAATATATTTTAGAATTGATTCCGTTTATTAAAAATATGTAAATTTTAAAGTAAATTATCTATCTTGAGTTTAAATCACCATTGTTATTAGGAAAAAACTTTTTCAAAAATTAGTAATCTTGGTGGTTTATAACTTTCTTTTTTTTAGGATTATGACTATAATGATTATAAGAATAAATTTCCATTGGGTTCAGAATATTGCGCCATTAGCATGGATCCAGCAAAACCTATTCCTAATGCAAAAATTACTAATAATATTGTCTTAACTATTTTTATATCCATAAAATGTGTTTAGAATTGTTATTAAAAAGGTTTGTTCCAGTGAATATTAAAGAAAAATAAAAAAAAATATTTATATTTAAGCGAAACCAAAGCCGATAAATATAATTATACCCATAGTAAGGCACATAAATCCATAAATATAGTATGCCCGGAGGTATTTATCACTTAAAAACATTATATCTGTCATGTACCAACTCACACACCCTCCAATACCCCAGATGATTATATCGGTTATTATATTTGCTGGACCATCAGGTCTCACTTTCATACCTGCAAATAGAAGAAGCGTGTTTTCTATAAGTTCCCACAAACCGGAGATAATAAGAATTATTATATAATAGATCACGAAACTCTTGAATTCTGGTTCATTAATTGGATCTGTTGCAGTACCAGTTCTATTTTTCACTATCCAACCAATAGTGAAAGCAATAACAAATAATGCAACACCCCAAAGGAAATGTGCGATTGTCCAAAAATCAAATGATGCAATTGAGAGTTCTGATTCATTCGTTGCTACTACAGGAACATTAAATACAGCTGCTATTATGGCAGTCAAAATCAATGCAATTATTAATCCCAGCATTAATAAAAGAGGTATATTTCTTTTCTCCATAATTAAAACCATGCGATTATTTCAATTTAATTTGAATTAAATTTTTAGTAATATCGAATAAGATACCTTAAAATATATAACTTAAGGTTTTCAATAAAGTCAAATAAGATTACAATAAAAAAATTTTATTGAAACAACTATAGAAGTAATAACTTCACCAAAATATGGAGAATTGTATTGGATATATTTATAACTTAAAGGTTTTAAGATCTTTTCAGTGAAATGGATTATATTGTTTATTTCTCTTCTCTGTATATTGCTGGTGATACTCTTCTGCTTCCCAAAAATCTGAAGCAGGGACAATTTGAGTGGTAATTAGTCTTTTAAATCTTTTAGACACTTCCATTTTAGCCTTAGAACTCTCAGCTTTTTCCTTTTGATCTAAATCTAAATAAAAGATTGCTGAACGATATTGTGTGCCAACATCAGGACCTTGTCGATTTAAAGTGGTTGGGTCATGAATACTCCAGAATACATCTAATAGCTCATCGTATGTTATTTTAGATGAATCAAATGTAACTTCTACAGCCTCTGCATGACCTGTTTTATGAGAACAGACGTCCTTATAGGTAGGGTTTGTAAAAGAGCCACCAATATATCCTACTCTAGTAGAAATAATTCCTTCTAGTTTGCGAAAATTTGCTTCTACACCCCAAAAACAACCAGCGGCAAAAATTGCTCTTTGAATATCCATAGGTTTATTAGAAAATTAGAAAAATTAAACCTAGGGCTAATTTTCTATAAATTAGAGATGATTATTATGTTTTTTTTATAAGTAATCATAAAAAAAGCTTTAATTGTTTATAAGGAATTCATTATAATACTCAAAATGATTTGTAAAATGTATGGAATCTGAAAAAACTGAAGATAATTGGAAAAAAAAGTTAACTAAGGAACAATATAAAGTTCTTCGTGAAAAAGGAACTGAACCACCATTTACGGGGAAATATGTAAAATATCATGAAGATGGAATTTATAGGTGTGCAGGATGTGGGGCACCTTTATTTTCTTCTGAGGATAAATTTAATTCTGGAACCGGTTGGCCGAGTTTTTATAAACCATTAAATAATGAGAATATTGAAGAAAAAGTAGACAGAAGTCATGGAATGGTTCGCACCGAAATCATATGTAAAAATTGTGGTGGTCATCTAGGACATGTATTTGAAGATGTTCCTAAAAATAAAGGATGTCGTTATTGTATCAATTCAATCTCATTAGATTTTGATAAGAAATAGGAAATAAAGTGTCATAGTTATAGGTGAGTACCTATATATTTAAAAAAGTAAAAAAATAAGATAATTCTCACGTATGTTCCATTTTACTAAATTTAATTTTTCCAACTGGACATGATTGTATGCACATGAAGCATTCATAATATGAACCTTGTGATAATGCTTGCCAAAAGTTCCAGACTTCCAATCCACGCAATTTCTTAAAAATGTCTTTATTCGATGTTTCTTTTTCTAATTCTGAAATAAAACGGAGAATTTGTGGCAAACCCCATTTCATTGCATAAGGACTACATATCTTTGGGTCGCAGCCGGATTCAGATAATGCTCCAGAAGGGCAGTTTTTTATACACGTATTGCAATTGGTGCAATAGTCTTTACTGTCCTTAGGAGTTGGATTTAAATCTGCGTCTGTAATAACTCCAAAAAGGCGTACTCTAGGGCCATAATTAGGTGTAATAAGTAAATCATTTTTTCCTCTACTACCTAAGCCCGCTTCAACTGCAGCATGCTTAAGGTTAAGTTCTCCCTTTAATCCAAAGGTTTCATAATTCATCTCGACAGGTAAATAAGCAGGTATAATTACACCACGATAACCATTCTTTTCTAAGAATCTTGATATTTTTAAGCAAATTCCTGCCCCTTCTGAATATAAAGCCTCCAAAGTATAGCGCGCTGGTCGAGGGTTCTCTGGACAAGCATCTAAGATCGATTGAGGAAAAATATTTCCGAAAACTATCACACACCTTGCATTTGGGCAGATTCTCTTAATATTTTTCTCATATCTACTATCTATAAGGAGTGGTTTTATCGGAGAAACTCCAATTAAGTCAATACTTTCTAAATTCACAAGAGAAATTATATCTGCTGTGGTCAATTTTTGCATAATGTAGTATGGAAGAAGAACCATCTAATTAAGTTTATTATAAATAAAAAAGTACCAAGATTTTATTAGAATTATAAATTACTTTAGTTGGTATTCCATTCTGAAAATCCTAGAATACTTCCACAGAAAGGACAATACCATATCTTTTTTCTTTTCGTATATTCACCTTTAAATCCTCGGAATTTTTTACGTCCTTTTTTATCTATCTCCGTAGCATAGAAATCATAAATATGTAGTTCTTTTTTACAGTATGGGCATTTTGGTTTTACATGGGAAGTTGATTTGAAATCATAATTACAACTAGGGCAAATTTGTTTATTAACTTCAAGATCTAGTCCACATTTCCAGCAACCTTTTAAAAACATGAGTTATTCACTTTAATAAATTAAGGATTGAATTTCAATTTGTTATGATTAAGAATAAAGCTTCAAATATTTAAATAGATTATAATTGAATTTTTTAATTACTTCTGTAATTCAATTATCTGAAATTTGTGTAGATTTTTTAATGCTAAAAGTTTTTAATCTCAAAGGTAAAATATAAATAAAACAAATAAAAAATTATGTCTGACGAAGAACTTCGAGATCAAATTAACAAAATAGCAGTTGATATTGAAAGTATTGAGGAAATTGCTAAGAAAAAGGAAGCATACGTAAAAAATAGAATTAGTGAAGAGTTTGACCCCAAAATTCAAGAAATCGAATCAAACCTGGAGAGCCAACAAGCAATACTTAATGAAATTTTAAAAAGTATTGAAGAATTAGAAGCAAATAAGAAAGAAATGATACCTGTTGTAAAAGATTTAGAACAAAAATATAGTATTTTGAAAAAAGAGAAGGAAAAATATATCAGTGAGCAATGTAAGGCAATTGCTAAAGAAAAAAAAGTGAAAACGAAAGTAATTGATCGAAATATTAAATTGCTAGAAAAAGAGTTAAAATCAGCAGATAAGAAATAGTTTATCGATTTTTTCCTTACCCGAAGTTTAACTTTATAATAAAACTTCTTCTAAAAACTTTTAAAATATTAATTCAAAACTTTTATGCTCATTTGATCTCTTTTCTGTATGAATAATCAATTTGAGAAATATGGAGAGAATTTTCAGCAAAAATCGAAATATATTAGAAATCAACTACCAAGACATCAATTAGATTGGTCAAAAAAGCCCGATTCATTCAAGTCATACCCAGATGCTAAAAAATCAATTAAACTACCTGATCCAGAATTTAATAAAGATATTAGATTTTGGAAAGTAATCTTAAATAGACAATCTATACGTAAGTTTAAGAATGAACCAATTACGCTCAATCAACTTAGTCTTTTACTGTTTGGAATGACTGGGTTAACTCGTATTTATCCTCAAGTTGCATTTAGAACAGTACCTTCAGCAGGAGGTTTATATCCAATAGAAATATATCCCATGATTAATAATGTTGAGAGTATTGAACAAGGCATATATCATTATAATATCGCAAAACATTGCTTAGAATTATTAAAGGATGGAGATTTTCGAGGAGACGTTACAAAAGCTTGTTTAGATCAAATTATGGCTTATAATTCAGCTATTAATTTCATATGGACTGCAAATATAGAAAGATCCAGTTGGAAATATCTCCAAAGATGTTACCGATATATCTATATTGATGCGGGGCATATTGGGCAGAATTTTTACTTAATAGCTGAGGCTTTAGGATTGGGAGCATGCACTATAGGAGCTATATATGATGATGAGTTAAATAATTTAATAAGTATTGATGGTATTCATGAGACTGCGATATATGTCGGCGTAATAGGAAAAAAAAATTAATTATAATCAGCTTTTACTTAAAATAATATTTTGTCTTTGAATTTAATAGAACTAAATTCAAAAATTAGTGTAATCCGCTAAAATCTGATAATATTATTTCTTTTGCATATAAATTAGATAATATATTTTACCAGTTTTTGCGATACGATTCAGAAATGCTTAGAATTTTCTTTTTTTTTACCAGACTTCACTTATTATCAAATTTTATGAACAATTTAAAACTTAAATGTTCTTATGTCTCTGTTTTTGTAAAATAGGTTTGACTCATTGAAGTTTCATTAGAATAATTAGAAATCTTTATATAGAGATCCAACCATAAATATTAAAAACTTAATCATTAATTAAATTAAAAAAAAGTTAAGGAGAGGTATTATATTATGGCAAAAAAAAAAGCTCCAAAGAAAAAGGCTCCCGCTAAAAAAGCAGCGCCAAAAAAAAAAGCTCCCGCTAAAAAAGCAGGACCAAAAAAAAAAGCCCCCGCTAAAAAATAAATCTAAAACATTTTTGATCCCTTTTTTTTTTTTAATAATTATTTTTCAAATAAGATGCTGTAAAATTTATAATTCATTATGTTAGCATTTTTCTTTAACAATGATATATAGTTCTATTAAAGTTCAACAGTTTAAACTATTAATATATAGTTTTGATTAGAATAAAATAAAAAATAATTATTGTATGTTGCTATCGATATAAAATAAACTGAAAGATAAAAATTAAAAATAATATCTATCATATTTAAGAAAATAAGAAACATTTAGGTTATTAAATATTTATGATTAAATCAATCTTGGTATGTGACTCCCAGGGATATCCCTTCTATTCTAAGAAGATCAATTCCAATATGGGAGAGATAGATCCAACAATTTTTAGTGGTTTAATATCTGCTATAGGTGCTATAGGAAAAGAATTATTTAAAGAAGAGATTGCTACAATATCTTACGGGGATAAATATGAAATTGCAATTATAACCAAAGAATTATTTGGGGATCAAAAGTCTATTTATTTCGTATTTATTAATGAGGGAGAACCAGATCTTAAATTAATGAAACAGTTGAGTACTAATATTTTTATTGAAACAAAACATGTTTTAAAAGATCCAAATACAGCGAAACTTGATATAAAGGAAAAAGTAGATAGGATTTTAACAAATATATAATTAACAAATAAATTTAATAGAATCAGATTTTCTACATTAATAGAATAATTAAACATGAAGAAAAAGGAATTAGAAAATTTTTTTAATCGGTTAGAAGTACTATTGGAAGTTAATGGATGCAATGGACGCGATTTAGCTAATACCGAAATCGTATTAGAGGAAATGAAAATCTCTATAGATGAGAGAAAAGAATTTTTAGAAAATTGCAGAAAATCTGGTGGATTTTGTGATTGTGAGATTTTTTTAAATTCTGAAGAATATTTAAGAGAAATATATGATAAATGAAAATTCTTTTACCCATCTTAACTTTTCTTATTATCCTTATAATTCCTTATAAGAGACATTTTCTATTAAAGCCATTTAACTTTAATAGGTTTGCGTGCTGGGATTCTGTAATAGCGTGCTTTTGGATACCCTATAGCTAATGTGTATCCAGCAATATGTTTTAATGGAAGTTTTATAATTTTTCCGACAGGTCTAAATTCATTAAAGAAAGAAGTAATATATCCGAGTGAACATGTTCCTAAACCCAATGTTTCAGCTGCTAACATAATATGACAAGCTGCTAATGTACAATTCTCTATTGGAGTTAAGGCATCTTTAGGGGTATGAATTACAATAATTTCTGTATTCCAACGCCAAACTTCCATTCCTGATTTAATTCTTTTTAGATTTCTTTTAAAAGAAGGAAGGACTTCTTCAATTTTTTTTATCATAGCTGGAGGAAATGATGCTTCTAATGTTTTTATACCTTGAGGATTTTCGAATGTTTTAACAAGATTCGAAACTTGATGTGTACATTCTTCTGATAATTTCTTCAATGTTTCTTTATCTTGCACAACTGTAAAATGAACATTTTCTTGGTTGTGTCCTGTGGGTGAATATTTAGCCGCAAACTCTAAAATTTTCTCAATAAATTCTTTTGGAACTAATTTATCTTTAAATTGCCTTCGAGATCTTCTTGTTATGAATAAATTCACTAATGAATCAAATGATGGTAAGTCGTTTTTTGAAGGAATACCTCTAAGTGTTTTATCCTTATGGCTTTTTAGTCTTATTGCATTTACTGGACAAACAGCTACACATTTTCCACACTCAATGCAATATTCTTCCATTTCTTCTCTGAAACTTAAATTATCTGATTCAAAATAATAATAATTACACTCATCAGCACAAGCTTTGCATTTTGTACAAGTATCTATATCTATTATTATTTTAGAGTTTTCTAATACCATTTTCTAAGTACACCTACTATAATGTTATTTTAAACAGTATGTAGAATCATTATTAATAATTTCTAAAAAGTATTATTAAAAAATTATAAAATTTATAAAGTTTGAAATAGAATTGATTAATCATGAATTCCATTAAAAATCTACTTAAAAATGTAAATTCTGAACTTGCATTATTAACGGTGATGTTTTTATTCTTCTTCCAGTTAGTTGGTGATTTAATTGAATCGATATATGTGTTAGAACTTTTGGGGATGGCAATGGATGAAAAAGTACTGGGTTTATTATTTATTTTAACGCCAGTTATCATGTTGGCATTTAGACGGAAGATTCCGAATTATTTCTATGAAGTTACAATTATCGTAACCATAATTACAAGGCTAATTTCTCCATTTTTAGATTCTGCGACAAAAATCATAGTTTCAGGATTAGGAGTTGGATGTTTTATGCTATTTCTTCCATCGTATTACTCACAAGGAATAAAAAATAATAGCATAGAAAAAGAGGAAAAGCTAAGTTTAAAATTTGGTGCAGGACTTGCTTCAGCTGTTTTACTTTCAATTACCTTTAGAACGCTTAATTCTACAGCGGATATTTCAACTTATGGTGTTTTTCAGATAATTGGATGGGTTCTTGCAATAATCGTTATTCTAATAATAATTAATCAATTTAAAGAAAAACAAAGTGGCAAATCTATAAATAATTTAAGTAAGGGTTCTCCTATATCTCAAGAAGAAGTAGGTTCAAAAAAGAAGCAACGTTTTAAAGGGGTTAAACTACTTTCACTTGGGCTTTTTAGTGTTTTGACTCTTAATTATTTTGCTTTTACTAGTCCAACTGTTATTTCAAGGTGGACAGAAGGAGATTATATAGCAATAACAATTGCTATAGCAGTGTTGATTGCAATAACTATTTTCATATTAACATTTAAACCAAACATTCTTAGTAAACTCAATTCACGCATACTTTGGATATGGAATGGTTTATTTGTACTTTCACTAGTTTTAACTATTGCTGTTCATACATTTCCATTTCCTGCTGGTCCTACTTCGAATCCAGTAATTATAAATCGACCAATCGGTTGGTATTATTATATCCCATTAGTGGTAATGATTGGGTTGTTACCTATTGTATTTATCGATTTTACTCTTTTATCTCGAGAGCTTATTAAGCAAAATCCCACTCCATCGAAATTGGGAGCAGGTTTTGCTACTGGAGGTCTATTTTTAATGTTGATGTCGCTTATACTTATTTTTACAAATGTCTGGGGCTATGTAGAACCAGTTAGTAATATATTTCGCAATTTATTCTGGCTTCCTTTCTTTTTAGTTGGTATAGCAATCCCTATTATGGGAAAATCAATTTTTAAAGAAAGAATATTAGAATTCAAGTCATTATTTACTAATGTACGGGATAAAAAAATTATAGCTTCTTTCTTGGCACTATTATTAATTGGAACTAGCGTTTCAGCTTTAGTTTGGGAATTACGTCCTAGATTACAAGATACAAGCGGGATAACCTCAATTACTGTAATGTCATATAATATACGACAAGGAGTAAATTTTTGGGGTGATGAAAATTTTGACAACCAATTAAATATTATAAAAGCTGTTAATCCCGACATTATTGGTTTACAAGAATCTGACACAGCTAGAATTTCCTATAATAACTTGGATATTACTCGTTATTTTGCTACTCATTTAAATTATTATTGTTTTTATGGTCCTAGAACAGTAACAGGAACTTTTGGGGCAGCAATTCTATCTCGATATTCAATTTTGAATGCAAAAACATTTTTTAGCTATAGTAATGTAGATGAAATAGGTACAACAGAAGTTCAAATCAGAATAGGAGCTGACATTTTTAATATTTATGTAAACCATCCTGACGGAAATGCTGATGCTAAAGCAGCACATATGCAAGCTTTGTTAGATCGAATGAGTGGTAAAACTAATGTGATTTCCTTAGGTGATTTCAACTTTAGAAATGATACCGTTTATTATAGTAATATAGTGGCAGAGTTACAAGATGTGTGGGTAAATGCAACATCCCGAAGTGTGGTTGGCACTTATGATTTAGCGACTCGGATAGATCACATTTTTGTATCTCCTACGTTTATAGTATCAGAAACACAATATATCAATAATTTCGAATCAGATCATCCATCTGTATGGACAGAAATCCAATTTTAACTTTTTTTTTTAATTATTCTTCCCAATGATAAGTAGATTCGCAACATTCATTGCCTTGCATTATGGTTTTATTGCGGGTTAATTTAAGCTTTGGGTGGAAAGTCTTAGCCATGGTATAATCAGGATAACAACACATAGCATAACCAAGACCAGTTTCATTAATTTCTTGGAAAGTTTTAGCCCAAAGGCATTTAGTAAATTTGAATGTTAATTTATCCGGCGTATCTTCAGTAATAGTAAAATCAAGACAATGTTGAATAAAATCAGTATTCATCTGTTCTTTATATATTTCTTTAAATTCCTTGAAACTAGTTATAGGTTTTTTGTTTTTTAGGAGCCTAGCAACTAAAGCCCTACTTTTTTTTTCATAGAGTGCTTTAATTCTTTCTAAAGCATCAAATTTATCCATAATAGGAGTTAAAGCTTTTACCATTTCAGTAATCCCGTTAAACCGCGTCCTAAAATAATCTTCATAAGATATATCGAATGTTTCTTTAGATTTTTCATCCATATTTGCCATAGTAAAAAAAACTCCGATTATTCTATGGTATTTTTAAAACAACTAATCTCAAATATTTTTGGATTATTCATTATAGGAAAATTGAGAATTAAACTTTTTTATAATAGTTGAATAAAATGTTTTATAGATAGACCATATTTATTAAAAACTAAATAAAAAATTGAGTTATTAAAATGCGGATTCCAGAGAAAAAAGAAATTGGAAAATTATGTATTGTGATAGCTATAACAGCAGTGGTTATGACAGCGTTCTCGATTCCAATTTTAAGCATTTCTTCTTTAGGTGGTGTTTTTTTTCCAGGAGATGGCTTTTGGAAGATTCGAGATGAAGTACCCAGGTATGGTTCAGAAGAAATTCCAGGACTTTTAGATGAGGTTATTATTATTAGGGATGATTGGGGAGTACCACATATATATGGAGAAAATGAACTAGATGTATATTTTGCTATGGGTTATTGTCATGGTCAAGATAGACTATTTCAAATGGATATGTTTAGGCGATTTGCTAGAGGGCGATTAGCAGAAATTTTAGGTGAATCTTTCCTAGGAGAAGATAAAGTACATATCGCATCAGGGATGGAATATTGGGCAAATATTAGCATTCAAAAAGCATTAGAAATGCAAAATTCAGGGGAAATTGATTTATTACCTATTATTGAAAGATACCTTGATGGTATAAATTATTATATAAGTACGCATAGAGATTCAAAACCTTTAGAGTATTATTTATTAAATATTGAACCAACCGAATTCACTTTATTAGATATGATGTCAATATTAAAGTTTATGTCCTTTTATTATTCCTGGGGATACAGTGATCTTTATCGATTAATTAATTTTAATGCATTTTACACTGTAAATGACAGTTGGTATTCAGAAATTTATCCTAAATATGGACCTTATCAAATTCCCGTATGTCCTAATTATGGAAGTTTTCCCAAAATTTCAGCTCCTAGTATGTCTGCGCCTCAAATAAAGTCCAATTTAATAGATATAGTTTCGGATTTTCTAAGTGAAGTAGAACAAATTGACTCACAAAAAAAATTAATAGAATCCCAATTTTCTCGAGGTTCAAACAATTGGGTTGTTGATGGTGTATTGAGCAGTACTGGGGCACCAATTTTATGTAATGATCAACATTGGGGATGGCCACTTCCACAATTTCTTTATGAAACTCATTTGGTGATATCTAATGAAGACCTTAATTTTTATGGATATACTGTACCTGGACTTTCTTTTCCAATTGTAGGATATAATCAATATCTTGGTTGGGGATCTACAATATTCGTCGCAGATCAATTGGATTGGTATTATTTTGATACTTTAGATAATGACCATTATATCTATAATGGAAGTTCCTTAGAATATAAAACAAGGAATTATCAAATTAAGGTGAAAGGGAAAGCTCCTGTAGACTTTACAGTTAAGGAAACTGTTCACGGTCCTGTGATGAATGATATTTTAAGTAGTGGAACTATTCCGGACTCACTTGAAGATCCTGATACTATTTTGACTGCAAAATGGGTTCCACATCAAGTTACTTATGAATGGCTGGCAGTTTATAAAATGATCCATTCTAAGAATCGGGCAGACTTTGATAACGCTTCAAGTTATTGGGATATGCCTCCTATAAATTTCGTATATGGAGATGTGTATGGAAATATCGGTATGCGCCCTACTGGCAAGGTTCCCATTAGAGATGATTCAAAAATACCATCATGGTATTATGGAAATGGTTCGCTACCATATAATGGATCTAGAGGAGAAGGTGATTGGATTGGGTACGTCCCTTTTTATGAATTGCCCAATTCTATTAATCCTGTTCAACATTATTTAGCATCTTCAAATCAGATTGCAGCTGGTTCAGAATATAAAGAATATTTTCTGCAAAATGAATATGCTGAGGGTTATCGTGCAAGAAGAGTTAATCATGTATTCAATAATTCAGCACTTGGGAGCATAGATCTTTCTACTATGACCACGCTCCTTTCTGATGTGAATTCAACTATGGCGCAAGCGTTTACACCATATATAATAGATACTATTGAAAATAATTTTGGGTTGAATCCTACTGGTCAAATGGGTAATATTCTAACATTATTAAAAAACTGGGACTATGTAATGGATAAAGAGTTGGCTGCTCCAACAATTTATCGTAAGTGGCGTGATTACTTTAGGGATTATACATTTAACGATGAATTTGAATCTTATGGTGGAAGAGGAGGCCCTGCATGGAGTATTTTGGAATATCTCATGAAAGAAAAGGAAAATTCACACTGGTTTAATGATATTGATACTACTTTTATCACTGAGTCTCGAGATGATATACTCTTACTAGCATTGAATAGCACCATTGAATGGCTTGAAAATTTTTATGGGACTGCGGATCCATTATATTGGAGATGGGGAGATATCCATAAATATTATTTTACTAGTTTAACCTATTTAGATGCATTAAGTAAAGGACCTTACGATGGTGATGGCGAGGGTTTTACAGTTCATCCTTCACCAGTAAATATTAGGAATGGTGTCGGATATTCCGGTGGGGGTGCTGCTCACAGGATAATTATGGATTTTAGTAATTTAAGTAATTCGCGAACAGTAATATCTGGTGGACAAAGAGGATTATCGAATTCAAAACATTACGCTGATCAGTTGGAACAACTATTTCTACAAGGAAAGCTTCATTATACATATTCAGGATATAATACTTCTACTTTTCCTTCAAAGTTTATTGAGTCAATCATAAATTTAAATCCAACAGGTGGTTAAAAGAACATGAAGCAGAAAAACGAAGATCTATTTATTGGGATTATTATGGCATTTTTTTTTGGATGTGTTTTTAGTGTGTTACCCGTTTGGCAGTTAATTATAATCCCAGGAATTATCGCTGGATTGTTAAATAAAACTATGAGAAGAGCTACTTTAGCAGGAGGAATAGGTACATTAATGGCATGGAGTTTATATACAATATCAGGATTAATCGTGAAGAATGTTTATTTGATATTTGACCAATTTGGAGCAATAATTATTGGCCCGGGTTTTGGTTGGTTACTAATAACAATTATTTTTTTGATGAGTTTTGTATTTGGATTATTAGGAGGAGCATTAGGAAATTTATTAAGCACCGTAGTTATTGCAAATATACGAGCGCCGAAGGATTAAAAGTTAAATTAATAATTCTTAATTTTTTTTTTTGTTCTGATTTTTAATAGTTTCTTTAGTAAACGAAAAAAATCTAAAACCATAAGTTTTTTATCTTTTTTTTTCTATTTTTTATACTTATTTTTATAAGTAAAAATTATGAATTAAATTATAGAGATTAAAATAAGAAAATTAAAAGGGGAAAAATATTATAATGGAGGATGAAATTAGTAAAATTGAGGAAGGAGCCAAAAAGAAAGAAACTTATATCAGAGATAGAACTGATAAGGAGTATGCTTCTAAAATCGATGAAATCGAATTAAAATTAGGCCCTATTCGCGATGAATTCAATGTAATCGAAAAAACTCTTGATGAGTTGAATTTAAAGATAAAAGAATTAAAAAAGAGAAAAAACGAATTGATACTCGCAGCACAACCACTAATGAAAGATCTAAAACATGTAAATAAAGAAAAAGCAAAATTCTTAGACAAAGAATTAAAATCGATTATTAAAGAAAAGAATATTAAAATGAAGACTGTTAAGAAATAAATATTAAAAGAAAAAATAGAAATTACTTAATTTTATATTGACTTTTCAAGAAATTGACGATATAGTCTTTTACTTTATCGCGATCGGGTAAACTCGCTACCATACCATAAATAGCAGCGTCTCCATCAGTAGATTCTCCAGGATTTTTAACAACCTCATTAACAGTTTCTCTAAGATCTTTCAAGAAAGTATCAACAATCTCAGAATGGTGAGGATTTACCATCATATGTAATGCATTTGGAAATTGAATTCTGTCTAAATGCCAACCTTTCTTATCCATTCGATCACCTAGTTGATAAATATCTATTTTATCAGATGTAAAAGAAAAGACACTCATTACCGGTTTTCCAATAATATATAGTTCAGGTATTTGATTTATCCCATCAATTAATTTCTCTGAAGCATCCATAACAATTTTTGCTAAATTCAAATATCCATCCATTCCAAGGTGTTTCATCGCTGCCCAAGATGCTGCGATAGCACCTCCAGGACGTGTTCCTCTCATAGAAGGGGAAATATATATACCACCTGTCCAATCTGTATACACAGAGAATTGATGTTTCCAAATCCTCTCTTTTCTATATAAAATTGTAGATGCTCCTTTTGCACCGTAACCATATTTATGGACATCTGCACTAATAGATGTCACACCAGGTACAGAAAAATCAAAATCAGGGACTTCATACCCAAGTTTTTTAACAAAGGGTAACATAAAACCTCCCAAACATGCATCCACATGTAATCCAATTCCCTTTTCTTGAGCAACAATTCCCAATTCAGAAATGGGATCAACAACTCCTCTGGGGAAATCACATGCGGAACCAACAATTAATATAGTATTCTCTGTAATAACATTTTTCATTGCACTTACATCTGCTCGATGAGTTTCTCTATCAACCGGTACTTTAACTATTTTTACTTTAAAATAGTCAGCAGCTTTATCAAACGAGGGATGGGCTGAGCTAGGTACCACCATTTCTGGTTCTTTTATGTTTGGAAACTTTTCCTCTGCCCAATCTCTGTAGGTTTTAATAGCCATAAGAAGACTTTCAGTTCCTCCGGAAGTCATACTTCCACAGCATCTTTTGTCTCCATTAAAAAGGTCAACAGCCATTGAAATTACTTCTGTTTCGAATTTCCTTAAACTCGGAAAAGCCATAGGACTTAATGCATTCTTGGAAAAAAACATTGTGTAGGCCTTTTTAAGCATTTCAGTATGTTCATCTGTAGCATGATATACCAAACTCCAGACTTTCCCATTTCTCCAATTAATATCATCTTTACGTATATCTTCCATATTTTTCAATAGATCAGATTCAGGGATTCCTATTTCTGGTAAAATAATTTTAGGTCTAGCCATATTTCTTCACATATCAATGTTTCATTTAATTACTTAGGGAAAGTATTTTTCTAATATTAACTATACTAGTCTTAAAACTAATTCTCAGATTGACTTCTTTTTGAAGATTTATTCTGTTTAAAGGATATGAATTTAGAAACTCCAAATAATGTTTTACTTAAATGAGTATAGAATTCTAAATTAATAATATATCTTATGAATAGTTAAAGGTAAAGTTTGTTTAACATTAAACAGAATATTGATTTAGACTTCATAGGCTAAAAATCTAGATTCTTCTCGATACATTTAAATATTAATGTAAATATATATTACATAATAATTAATTTTTTCAAAAAAATATGTTTTAGGGTTTAAAATATCAAAACTCTAGGACAATTAAAGTTTACAAATAAAAAAAAATGGAGGAAAAAAAATGAGTAAAACAGATCAAACATTTAAAGGAAATATCTCTTCTAAATATGCAAAAAAACAGGTTTTTAAGACAGTCATTGGATATTTCTTGTTTTATGCATCTTGGATGATCATTACATTTTGGCTTGTGTACTTCTTTGAACCGACCTTCCTATATGAGTGGTTTTTATGGATAATGATATATTCAGTTGTGCTCCCATTTGTAGTTGTTTTACTATCTGCAATGTGGTATTATAATCGATATGTCAAAATGTTTTCATTTGAAATATTAGATAATGATATAATTCTTCAACATGGAGTTTTTAACAGAGTCCGAGCCACTATTCCATATAGTAGAATTCAAAATATAAATATCACCAATGGTGTCTTTGATAGGATGTATAAGATATACACAGTCAAAATTGAAACCGCAGGATCGAGTGCTGCAGCTGCAAGTGCAAAATCAGGAGTTGCTCGTCCAGAAGGGTATATTCCCGGATTAATCGATCCTAATATAATTGAGGAAAAAATAAAAGAAAGACTAACTAAGTACTCAGCAATTCCAAGTGGTTTAGAGGATAAAATATTCAAACCAGAAGAATTAGCTTTTGATAATTTTATTAGTTATATTCTTTCGAAAATGCGAGAAGGGGAATATTTACAGACGACAATAAAAGAAATGAGAGAAAAAGTTCAAATTACTGCTGCCAATCTTGCGGAAAAAGTCGGTGTCCCACTTCAAACAATAAAATACCTAGAAGAGGGAAAGTATAATCCAAGTTTGGCATTAGCATATAGAATCGCTGAAGTATTACAATGTAAAATAGAAGAGTTGTTTAAATTGGTATAATATAATTATTTTTTTTAAAATTATTTTAATTTCAAAATAACTATGGTGAGAAATACCTGAAATTTAAAAAAACAATTAGGTCAAGAGTTAAAGAATTAAGAGATAATCTTGGCTTAACACAGCAACAAATAGCTGATGAAGTAGGGGTTTCTCGTCAAACGATCTATTATTTAGAGAAAGGGGATTATAACCCTTCTTTAACTTTATCGTTTAAATTAACTGAAATTTTTCAAACTACATTAGATAACATTTTTTATCAAGAACCAATAATAAAGGAAATATTGGAGGGCAAATCATTAGCAGAATTAAAGGAAGTTGCTGAAACTGCTAATATCAACCTCGAAAAACTGGCTTCTTTAAGTGAAATAGACGATGACGATCTAACCTCGAGTTTTAATGAGGATTTGTTAATTAAAATCTCAAATAGTTTAGGAATCAAATTTGAGGACCTATTCGAAGAAGAAGCTGAAAATTAAAAATATATTAAAACGAATAAAATAAAAAATTGGAGTTGTAAAAATAAAAAAATGGAAAAATTGGCAATAATAACCAAAGATCTTTCCAAGATTTTTGGAGATATTGTAGCTGTACAAGACTTAAACCTCGAGATTAAATATGGTACTACTTATGGTCTATTAGGACCAAATGGAGCTGGTAAAACTACCACAGTCAGGATGTTAAATGGAATTATATCTCCGACAAGTGGTACTGCTTTCGTAGGAGGGTACAATATTCTCACCCAGACTACTGATGTGAAGATGATTTGTGGATTTCTCCCAGAGTCACCTGGATTATATCAAAAGTTAACTGCAAAAGAATTCTTAGAATTCATTGGTGAGTTATATTATCTACCGAAGGCAACAATTTCAAGTCGTATTGATGAACTGCTTGATATCTTTGATCTTGAAGGACGAGAAAACGACTTATTAGAAGGATATTCACGTGGGATGAAACAGAAGATTTGTCTTTGTGCAGCTTTAATTCAGGATCCCAAGATTATTTTTTTAGATGAACCAACGTCTAATCTGGATCCTGCAGCGGCGAGAATGGTTAAAGATCTTATTTCAGATTTGGCGAAGAAAGCAGATAAGACTATTTTTATCTGTACCCATCTTCTTGATGCAGCCGAAGAATTATGTGATATTATAGGAATCATAGATAAAGGAACTTTGAAATTACAAGGTAGTCCAAAAGAAATAATTGAATCTCAAAATGCTAAAGACTTAGAAGAGGCGTACCTTAATATCATGGGCGCAAAACGTATGGAAGATTTATTAGCTTGGCGTGAAAATGGTCCAAATAATGAAATTCCAAAAAAGAAAGAAAAAAAGAAAAGGAAGTGATAAAACATGGCGTTATGGACGAAAATTGCTAAGAATGAAATGAGGGTTAGAACCTCAAAATTTCGTAAAAACCGGTTAGCATTTTTCTTAGTTTTATACTCTTTCTTGATCTTCTGGGCGTTTTTTCTCTGTCCCTTGATTTTTGACCAATTTATGCCGACATTAGCCGGATTGGAGGATCTCTCTCCAATTTTAGTTCCCTCTATAGCAATGATAATTGAACAATTGATGATGATATTTTTTATTATGATTATGATTTATCCTCTAAATAATATTTATCGTCAAACAGAGATTGGATTTAAAGAAATACTATTAGCATCCCCAACCACAGCCGGGGATATCTTTTTAGGAGAGTTCTCAGGAAAAATACCTATATTGTTCTCTTATGTGTTTGCACTTACACCTATCTTTGTAAATATGTTAAATCCCATTTTCAACTTGAATTTTATACAAACCCTTGTTATTTATACATGTGTATTTGGCCTTGTTTTTCTTGCAAATTTAGTTGGTACGATAATAATGAGTTGGTTAGAACACAAGATTGCTAAGAGTGAAAAAGCACGAGATATAGCTAAAGCATTGTTAATCCTCCTTTCAATTGGGATGGTTGCACTTATCTATTCTTTACAGTTTGGGTTTCAATTCATCATGGATCATCCAGAATTTAAGAATTATCTTATGTGGTATCCACCATTATGGTTCTCTAATGTAATACTGTATTCATTCGATCCTACATTATTAAGCACCTACATCTTAAATATATGGACGAGTCTAGCTCTTGTAATTCTTGTACCAATAATGATCTTATATATCTCTTATAAAAAAGCTGATAGATTCTATACACTCGAAGGTGGTGTTGAAAAAGTAAGTTCTGTTATAGAAAAGGAAAACGCATTTTATAAATTCAATAGACGAATCATTGGTACAAAATGGGAGGGATTAATAATCACCCAGTTCAAGCAGTTTTTCCGAAAGAAGGAAAATATCATGAAGCTAATTTATCTGGGTGGTATTACTTGCGTTTATGGTGTGATCTTCTCATTTTCTGTAAGGGATGCTCAACAACAGTTTATATCAGGAGGATTTACAAGACTAATGGTTGTATTTATGGGAGGTATGCTTTATGGTATAATGCTTGGGAGTTTCATCTTTGTAGGAAGTAAAGACTTGTTATGGGTTTATAAGCGGAGTCCAAGGAACATCAATGGGTTAGTATATTCATATATTTTTGCAATGAGTATTATTAATTTGATATTAGATCTGGTAGTTACCATCTTCTTTACATTCTTGTTTCAATATGATGTAGTTTCTGTGATAGTTTTCTTCATCGCTTATTTAGCATATGGAATAATGGTACTGCTTCAAGCAATTGGAATACAAGGTTTTAGCCCTGCATTTGAAGAGAAAGGAAAACATATGGGAATAAATATATTTAAGCTAATTGTTATCCAAATGGGAGTACTCATGGGTTTTATCTTCTTGATGATATGGTTGGGGGACATCTTCCGTGTTCTCATTACTTGGGAATTAGCTCCTACAATAATATATATTTCCATACATCTTGTGATATCACTTCCCTTATTCTTTAAGGGTTTAAGACATTTAAAGAAAATCGAATAATATTTTTTTTTTTTTTTTTTCTAAAGGTCTTTTAATGGATAACCTCCATACATATTTGTTGCTTCAATCATCCATTTTAAATGATCAACAGAGATCTCAGGGTGAAAATTAGCTGGAGATAACATAAATCCCCCTCCAGAACCCATCGCTTTAATTGCCTCTTTCACAGCTTGAATAACTTCATTTTTTGGGGCTTTTACCAAGATATGTCTAGTATCAATATTTCCTGAAAGACATAATTTATCTCCTACTTTCTTCTTAACTAAATAAGGATCTACTAATGGAGGTTCTAAGCACTGGAGTCCATCGAAACCAGAATCAACTATAAAGTCTAAAAGACTGGTAATATCTCCGTCCGTATGTAAGATGTATTTTCCGCCCCAATTATGAATAACTTCTGCTACTTCTTGATAACAAGGTAATAAATATTTATTAAAGTATTTTGGATTTATCATAGGTCCTCCACTATGTGCAATATCTCCACCCTCTAAAAAAATTTTAGCCCCACAATCTGAATAGGCTTTAAATACCGTTAAAACAAAATCTGTAGTATATCTAAAGCGTTCCTCAATTAATTTAGGGTCATTTTTCAAAGCTCTAACGAAATTGGTCATTCCCATTCCTTGCCAAACAGGGGGAAATACTGAAGTAAGGGCATTTTGCGCAAATATGCAAATGTCATCCTTAATATCACGACACTTCCTAAGAACTCCTTTATAAAATTTTTTAGCTCTTCTGTATTCTTCTTTTAAATCTGGTTTAGGATATGTTTCCCAATCTTCCCTATTTTTAATATATCCACCATAGTAATCTGGATATGGGTTTCCATCAATATTCCTTACCTTGTGCCTCTTCCCAAATATGTCTGTCATCTCAGTTTGACTTTCAAGGATAAATGGGATATATTGGATACCAACACCATCAAAACCGAGTTCATAACCTGCCCGAACACATTTCGCAAAGACACTAATTTCAATATCATCAAGGATTTGATTAATTTTCTCGACCCACTCATCAGGATATTTCTGTTCCATCTCGTCAAACACATCAAATGCGGTTCTTTCTGGTTTTCCCAGTATTATATCAGCAACATTGCCATCAATGTTTATTGTGTGAGTAGGAATTCTATCTGGCACTTCAAGATTTAATGCCTTCCAGATTCGATCAAAACTATTCATAATTAATTTCTTATGGATGTATTAAAATAAATATTTTAAGAATTTTGAAATGTACAATTGAGGATAAAAAAATTAATATAGGTAATTCTTCTTATTTTTACTAATAATTTTGGCAGAATTGGATTTACTCTAATTATTATGTACGAATTTTTTAACATTTCTCGTTTTCTTATTAGAAAAAATAGCGTTTTCCCTTATCAATGTCAATAACGCATACGTAACCCTTGAAGGTTACTCCAGAAAACGCATAGATGAGAAATTATAATGATATCTAATTAATTGGTTTTAATCATCAATTAGACTGATTAGTAATCTCATAGTAGATGCATATAATGAATAATAGCTTCAAGATTCGAGGAATATAAACAAATCATTGAATTTGGGGTTTTAATCAGAGATATTTAGGTTTATATTATTTTTATCAAAGATAGCAAGGTTTAAATAGTGGAAAGGATATTTAATATTTAAATCTTGAAATATAAATGCTTTTTTATAAATTATAACAAAATTAAGAGGTGGCTAATTCGCTATGACGGATTAGCATGTCAGTAATATATCAAAGGCAAAAGAAAAAAAAAACTAAATATCCACGAAATCGAATTAGCAGGAAAATTATCCACAGGCAAAAAATTAAGAAAAGAATTCTCAAATCTCGTGGTTGGAAACTCAATTATCCTGAATTATTTGAATTTAGTGATGAGTTTCCATATATTATAAGAAAAGATAAACAATAAGCAATTAACTTATTTTTTTTATTTATAATTTATTTAACTTGATTTAAAAAAATAGAATTAAAAATTAAGTGTAAATGATTTAATCATTCATCTGGTATGCATCTTTTAAGGCGTGTACAGTGCTCCAGACTTTATTAAATCGCTCTTCATCTACATTAGGTTTTTTTATCATTTTTAAACACCACTCCATCTGTTCAGGGGTAGTGCCAGATTTTTGATAAAGGTTTAAAGCATATTTTGAAAAATCTCTTACAAGAAAATCAAAAATTTGATCAACCGTATCTTCATCGATGTTGTATATTGGAGCATTTTCAATGATAAGGTGAGCATAGACAATAAGAGAAAAGATTTCACCAATTCCAGAGAGCATAAAATCCATATCTTTTTGCTGTTCTGCATTTGGAGTCGCTTTAGTTCCTAAAAGATTGAATAGTTTTATTTGTTCCAAGAAAATTTTAACATTGGGTAAATCATACTTCTCAAAAGCTGGCTTCCAATCGTGAAGGCGCACTTGTCCTAATCCACGAGCTGGTCCTTGATTGAAAAGGAAATCATCATTTCTTATAGCATCTTGTTTTGGAACTTCCTCATAATTCTTATGATTCATGAAAAAACTTAACATGAACTTTAAAATTAAGGCAATATTCACATGAACCGTCCCTTCGAGTTTTGGGAGAGCACGAATATCTTGAGCTGCGTTTTCGAAATACATATCCTTCTCAAAACCTTTTGCCGCAATTACATCCCATAAGAGATTGATAACTTCTTCCCCTTGAGTTGTTGTTTTCATTTTCATGACAGGAGCATAAAGTAGATAGCGCCGATCCTTTTTAGAAGCTACACGCATGTAATCTGCAGTTCTTAATCCAAATAATTTCATGGCGACTAATCTTGTATAAGCATCTACAAAATTTTGTTTTACGTGTTGAAAATCGGTCACATACATATTATATAATCTACGATAAGAAGCATGATGAATTGCTTCATAAAATGCATGCGTACAAATGCCAATTGAAGCCCAGCCTAAATTGTATTTACCTACATTTACAGTATTCAGTGACGCATTCCATGCATCTTCTCCTTTAGAAAGAATATCATCTTCAGTTATGGGATAATCATGTAGAGCAAAATTAGCTACGTAATTTTGGCTGTCGCAGACATTTTTCTTCAATTCATAATTTTTATGTTTATAATTTGCTACAAAAAAAACATACTGCTCTTTATTTTTCATGTCATAAGGAGGGATATTTCCATCCATATCCGCAAGTTTCCCAAAGTTAGATACCATCTCCGCTTCGTTACCATTACCAATATAATACTTCTCTCCATTAGCTAGATAAGTTTCATCTTCTTGTAATGTAAGTTTCATCTCAGTTCCATAGATGTCTGCGCCGTGAGTTTTTTCTGAAAGTCCAAACGCAAATATAGCACCTTCTTTAAGTAATTGCGCAGCTTTCTTCTTCATTATTTCGTTGTTACTCATCCATATAGGTCCAAGCCCTAGAATCGAAACCTGCCAAGTATACCAATAGTTAAGACCATAAAATGCAAGAATTTCGTTAAATTCGCAAATACGCCAAGTATCCCAGCGATAATTCTCATTATCACCATATTGGGATGGTGTTAGAAGTTGTGCAAAAATTTTATTGTTTTTTTGAAACTCAATAAAATCAGCATACCAAACCCTTTCGTGATAACCTTCTTTTAGTTTTGCTTTACCCTTTTTTTCGAAAAAATCGATCGTTTTTAGCATAATTTCTTTAGAATTCTCATCGGGATAATTGCGATCATGCTTTTTAGGATTTAATAAAATTGTCATCTGTTTTCATATCTCTCTTTATTAATTCGAATAATTCTATAAATCGTTATGGAATTTTAAAAATTTGGATTATTTCTCTCTGGTACAGAGTTATTGAAAAAGTAATAAAGTCGTTATACTTAAATTGATTATAAATAGTTACAAATATCAAGATCTAAACAAAAATAAAGATTCAAATAGAGATTAGTTTTAAAAAAAAAAATGACAGAAAACTATATTTATATCTTTTGATAAATAATTAAGTGAGAAAAATTATTTCCATTTTTTACATTAGCTAAATAATTAGTTTATGAAGGGATAATTGTTCCTAATAGATTAAGACCTATTGTTAATATTTTATCTGTTTTAGTGATTATTTCAATTTTTATTTTTATTATTAACATAAATCTAGTTTTAAATGAAAAATTGATTAAAGATTCAAATTTCTATCGGGATAATGATCCTAATAATGAAATTGGAATCAAATTAAGCCAATCTTCTTTATCTGAATATTCTGGAGTAGGAAAAGCGCAAAATGTAACAAAATTTGCTCAAGCCTATTTTGTTAATAATGAGCTTAATATTTCAAATAATGAAAATGCCTCGATTATTGTTCCTAATGAGTGGGAAGCTAGTGAGATTAATTGGTCTTTGAATCAAATTTATGAATATAATAATCTTTGGATTAATGAGACATTTAATGATCCTATAGATTCTTCTCTATGGTCAAATCATACAGCAACATCACATAGAGCTTATGTCAAATCCAACTGGTATCAAAATTCTTTAAGCAACAATGATTCAATTAAATTAACATTAGAAGAACTTACAAGCGGTCCTACTTCTTGGGAAAACATAGACTCGTGTCTAAAATATTCATGCTATTTAGATCGTAAACAAATTCCTTATGGATTCTGGGAAGTAGGTTTTCAATATAAATTTATTGATTACGCTACATGGATGGACGACTCCCAGAAGAGCAGATTCAAATGTTATATTAGGTTAAATGAAATAGAGATTGAATTAATTAATCCAAAAATAAATCAAATTAATAATAATACGTGGGAAAATGTGGAATTCTCATTTTTCCCAGAATTCTATGGTTTTAATCCCCCTGGTAATCTAAAGTTTAATTTTAATATTAGTATTACTGATGATATTAATCCAACGGGAAATTTATCACTTTTTATTGACAA
Source organism: Promethearchaeota archaeon (assembly GCA_019058425.1). GTDB lineage: Archaea > Asgardarchaeota > Lokiarchaeia > Sigyniarchaeales > SOKP01 > Loki-b32. The sequence continues at coordinate 35,432 of JAHPYZ010000008.1, read as the reverse complement.
TTTCACAATGAAACTGCAAACAATTGCAAAACCATCTCAGATTAATTTGAATATAACTGATTATGAGCATTCTATATCTACACCAGTTAATGATATTGATTATGGTAGTGGAAAAGTTACTATATCTAATGACTGGCTTGGAGATATTGGGGGGAAGAATTATATATTTGGATTTGAATCAAATTCTACAGGGACATTAATAATTTTTTCAGAATGTGAAGTTACCGCTACCTCTCAATCTTATACGAGAAGAGAATTTATCAACTTAATAGGAAGTGAATTTATCATTAAAAACAATACAGTTTATAACTGGAAGATGTATATACCAATTTCTATTCCAGGTGCTTATGATAATAATTACTATTTCAATATTTCAAAACCAAAAAACTGGAATGTAACTCATGTAATAGACCCATATGCTAATAATAGAATAAATGAGACTATTGGTGCGGGGTATGGAAATGCTACTTTAACAATTCCAAATGAGATAGTATCTGA
>JAHPYZ010000008.1:11165-34924 GCA_019058425.1 Promethearchaeota archaeon | reverse complement strand
GGATTTGGAAGATCATAGCAGAAGCTCCGAATTATATTAAAGAAGCAAATATTTTCAGACAAGCAAGTTCAGATTGGCAGAAGAATGCTACATTTCATTATCTTGACACTCTGAAAATTAATGGATCAATAAATAAAAACTCCCTAATTCCTAATATTGACAATACTAATGCTACTTTAAAAATATATTATCCAAACGAGACATTGTGGTATCAAGAAGAAAGCGTTTCAGTTGACCTTAATGGAAATTATGAATTTTCAGTGAAAACATTAATTGGAAGAAACGCAGTGAGTGGAGTATATTCAGTTCAAATTAAATGGCATAATTTTGATGTAAATATGACACAAATTGGATATTCATGTTTAAATTTTCAAGTAATTCATAATACTAATCTAACTGCTATTAATTCATTTTTTGAATTATATGCAGGAGATCCTCTGTTATTAAGAATAAAGTTTATAGATTCTGATTTTAATGAATCAATTCCATTTGGAGATATTTATTATAATTCTACTTATGGTGAATCTGGATCCATGACTTATCAGGGTTCAGGTATTTATCTTGCTGATTTAGATACTAATGCTCTGGAATTAGGAGATTATTATTTTTCTTTCAATGCGACAAAGGAATATTATGAAAATAATTATAAAGAAGATATTATTCACTTAAGAATTATAGCTCAACCATTAAAATTGGAAGTGTCCCATGAAATTTTAACCGCTATGGCGAACCGTTATATCACTTGTGATATAAATATCACTGGAGCATTTACAGGTGCTTTAATTTATCCAGTCAACATAAGTACAGATTGGTTAAATCCATATTCAGTTGTGGATCATGGGGATGGTAGCTTTACACTTAATTTTTCCACATATAATTTACCAACTCAAGGTATTAGTGAAATTTACACTATTTTAATATCTTCAGACAAAAAAAATTATGGCGCTACTTCTCATCCTTTAACATTGACAATAGATCCAATACAAACAATTATCAGTGTGGATCTCTCGGTAGTACATATTTCTATAGATGATGGAGAAGAAGTAGAATTATCTTTTAGCGAGGAAGAATCTGGAGCTTTAATTAATGGGGCTATATGTAGTGTAACATGGCCAGGAGATTATAGTATAATCTCGCAACCTCAAGGGTTTATTTTACTTTTAAATACATCGAATCTTTCTATAGATACATATACAGCAATACTTAAATTAGAAAAGGTGGGATACGAAACAGCTTATAAAAGTATTATTGTAGTAGTTGAACAGAGAAAAATTGAAGTTAGTACTATTGGTTTTCAAGATTCTATACAAGCTGTTAAAGGACAAAGAATTGGAATTAAGCTTAATCTAACCGACCAAGGATCAAGTATCTTTATTGAGAATGCAACTCTATATTATTCTTGGGATTTTGGAACAGGATTTTTTGATTACGTGGGAAATGGGAACTATGAATTAAACCTCAAGCTTCCCAATGTTGAAGGAAGTCATAAAATAAACTTAACAATTTCAACAGAAGATAATCTTTACAAAACACAGGAATTTTCCTTTATTATTGTCATTTCGGAGATACAACTACCTAATTATCTAGTATATATCCTAATAATAGGAGTGGTTATTCTTGTAAGTGTATTAGGCATTATTGGGGTAAGATCACACATATTTTTACCGAGAAAAAGAGAAAAAGAAGCAAGATTATTAGCGAAAACTCAAAGATTTAAGGATGCTATGAATGTCAATGGTGTAGTAATGTCTACTAGTGTCGGTGGTATAACTATATATACAAAGAGTTATTATGAATTTGAGATTTATAAAAAAGATTTACTTTCTGGTTTCATATATGCAATAACAACCATCAGTAAAGAATTTATGACTTATGAAGAAGCAAAAAAAGTTAAACAAGAGGAAAAAGACTTAGAGGCTATAGAAAGTATCTTTGAATTAGACTTCAAATACTTTAATTTTCTAATCTGCGATTATAAAGACTTGCGAGCTGTTTTTATACTTAAAGAATCTCCTTCTGAAAATCTTAAAGATGAAGCTATGGTTTTCTTAAAAGCAATTAGTTCACAAGTCTCCAATAGAATCTCAGATTGGGACGGTAGTTTAGAGGAATATGAGAAAATTATAACCCCAAGCTTAAATGATTATATATTTTTACATTATAAAGAATATTTCATATTGAATAAGCCTAAACATATTAATAAAGTAATAAGTATAGCAGAATTAACAACAATGGAATCTAGAATTATAAATGTCATTAAGTCAATGACCAGTACAAACCCAAAATTCTACTTGGAGGATGTATTAACAACAATCGATGAAAAAAATAAAGATTTGGTAATAATTGGTCTTGAATCGATTATTAAGAAAAGAATTGTTATCCCTTCTCCTAAAGTGGGTGAAGAATTACTTTCTATTTTATAATAATGTTAAAAATTTTGTCCCAAAATTAACAGAGAAATAATATCCCATAAATAATGAGGAGAGTAATAAACACTCTATTTTATCTGGTTTTTCACAAGAAAGACATATTGATCAATTAAAACTTGTTGAAGAACACTGATTTGAACAAGAAATAAAGTTTGTTAATGATTGTAATCTATACTATCAATTAAGGAAATACTTACAACCGTTCTATCCATACTTATTAGTAGCTGAATCTTACTATTAAATTTATTAAACTAATAATGTATATTTCAAACTTGAAAAGCAAATTTATCAATAGATGAATTTTTAATGATTTTTATATCAAAAATAATCCATTTATTATTAAAAGGTGTAAAATATGTCAAAATCTTCTGGTTTAGCTGTTTTAGCTCTTATAATCGCGTTAGGGGCTTTAGGACTTGGAGTTTATCAAATATTTTTTATATCAACACCCCCTGTTGATGAATCTGGGTTAGTAAACACATGGCATAACATAGTATTGAATACCATAGATGTGAATTCTACATATGAACCAATAGATCAATTAAACACCACTATTGAAGTAAATAATGGAGAATGGGTTTATGTTTCGTATGCAAGTAATGCAGAAATGGATCCTACTGATACATTAAGACATTCTCTTATATTATACTTTGTTATTGATGGTGACTTTCAAACTCCTGGATTTGTATATGAGGAAAATTTAGATAATGCTACTGAAGACGATATTGAATGGATACCAGTAAATTTTTATGCAGTATTTAAGGATTTGGATCCTGACACTTATGTTATTTCTGTTCACGTTGCAGTCATTTATATTTATTGTCCTGCGCAAATTGGGGGCGTTAGTAGTTTTATGGGATCATCTTTACTTATACAAACTCTAATTCCCTAAATCATATTTTTTTTTAATATAGGAAGAATTGGATTTTCCAAAATTAGCTATTTTATTTATTAAAAAATACAAAAAAAAAAAATAGAAAATTTTTTTTAAGTGGAACTTTGAACGAAAAGTACCATATCTGATATTGAATTTACAGAAGTACCAGATGATACTAATACAGTAATGTTATGGTTGCCAGCAATCATGTTTTCTATAAAATGCTGTAAACTTACTGAAAAATAATCTGTTGTCGATCCGCCATTAGTATTACCAACTTGAGTCATCGGTTCAGTAAGAGTTACACCATCCACTTTAAATAAGCAAAATACAGAAGAGGTTCCACCAGGAGAAATCACAGCATTACATGTAAATGACATATAAACTGAAGCCGCTGAAGTTAATTCAAATGAAATGGTTAAATTTGTTAATTCTAATACTGTAGCAGCAGGAGAAACTGGAAATGTTGTATAATCTGTTGCAGTCCACGTTTCAATATTTTCACCATCTCCAATTGAGTTTTGAATGGTGTTTAATGAGCTCCAAGCAATGTATCCAAATACTAATCCTCCTGCACCAATTAGAATCCCTATCAAACCTAAAACTACTCCACCTTTTCCCATTATAATCTACTCTTTAAAATTTAAATTTTTTGTTTAAAGTTTTTTGGATAATATGAAGGAATTAAGAAAATCTTGTTTTAAATATTTATGTTAGAATAATGTTAATTTCATTCTTTGAGAAAAATTCTAATAACTGAATTTTAATTAGAAAAAAAAGAATTAGATTTATTTTAAAGCAGGATTCCAATAAATCAGATCAATTTGTTTATCTATGATTTTGAATCCAAAAGATCTATAGAGTTCTGTAGCTCGAACATTTTTTACATGTACTCGAAGAACTGCTTTTTCTTTGCCTAATTCTTTCAATCTTTCAAGGGCAAATCTTAAAATTAACTTACCATATCCTTTTGATCTGAATTCTGGTTCAACTCCAATGTTATTTAGATTACTTTGGGAACCGGGAGTTAAATTTAGAATTCCAATTCTATCGCTCCCTAAATAGGCAAAATAGAGTTCTTGCATATTAGACCACAGATTTAAAAGCATATCTGGCACTCCAGCTAAATTCACTACAGATTCTCCCTCATAAGAACCGCTTGTAGAAGTGTCTGCGGCTTGTAAAAATTCTCTAATTTTATCTTGTTTAATTTTTTCAAATTTTAGTTGTTCTTGTGGTTCTTGTATCTTATCTAATGGGCGATCCATCCTATACCATGTTGCTTTTTCCTGAAAACCTTGTTTACTGAAGGTCTTAATAATTTTTTTATGTTCGCTAGGTATGTTGGGAACAAATATATACATAGGATTAAGACTTATTCCTTTATTAAAAGCATTCTTAGCAATTTCATTAATACACTTTTGTGATTTCTCATGATCTATTATCTGTATCATGCATATTGGAGTTCCAATAGGGGCTATCAGATTCACAGGTTCCTTACCATAATAAAATAAAGCAACTGGAGTTGTCTCGCATACAAAGAGCCAATATTCTAGTCCCATTGCTTCATAAGTCTGGACAAACTTTACAATTTGTTCTCTGAATTGCTCAATTTCATCATCTTTTTGTGAAATAATTCTAAAACCCATAAATACTCAAAAATTATTTAGGAATTTGAAGTTAATTATTAATTAAGTGTAATGAAAATAATAAGGATATTTATTTCTTAAGAAAATGAGTTATGAGAAAATAGTTGAAGGAATACCTGGTGAGCAAAAGTTCTTTTTAGGCAACGAAGCGATTGTACGTGGTGCTTTAGAAAGCGGTGTTGACATTTATACATACTATCCAGGTACACCTAGCTCTGAAGTTGGAGAAACTTTTATGTCTATTTTCAAGAAGGTTGGTATGAAATGGGTGGAATGTAGTATTAATGAAAAAGTGGCGATCGAAGTTGCTGGTTCAGCATACGCTAGGGGTGCTGCAGCTATGGTTGGTATGAAAAATGTAGGGCTGAATGTTGCCTCAGATCCTTTATTTGCTCTCTCTACAACCCGTCCTAAAAATGAGAATTCAGCATTAGTCATATTAGTTGCTGATGATCCTCAACAACATTCGAGTGCGGTAGAAATGGATTCTCGAAATTATTTAAGACTTTTCAAAATACCCGCATTGGAACCAAGTAACCCTCAAGAATGCTTGGATTTTACTAAAGAGGCATTTAAAATATCGAGAAGTTTAAAACTTCCTGTAATACTAAGAACCGTTACAATGGTATCGCATGCTAGGAGTAATGTAAATATTGGAACTTTAGAAAATTCTCGACTTAAAGACGATTTTGATTTATCTAAAGAAGTGAATGTGGCATTAAGACTTTATTTTTTAGAAATGAAGAAAGATCATATTTTTAATAGAATGAGACAAGCACTTGAAATATCTGAAACCAGCACCTTAAATACAGTTGAAAGTGAAGATACTGTAAACGAATTTAAGTTAGGAATCATAACAAGCGGAGTATCATATAGTTATGTACTCGAAGCATTAGATTTTCTTGAATTAGATGCTCCTCTTCTCAAAATTGGATTTATAAATCCCGTTCCGGAGAAAAAAATAGTAACTTTTCTTGAAAAATGTAATCAAGTATTTGTTGTAGAAGAAAATGATCCTTATCTTGAAACACAGGTCCTTGCAATTGCTCAAAAGAATGGTATTAAAGTGCTAATTCATGGGAAAGATCCGTTTTCTTATTCTAAAGACAGATCGTTATTACCCTATGTAGGTGAATTAAATCCTACAACAGTTGCTTTAGCATTAAAAAAAATAACAGGTATAAAACCTAAAGTAGATTTAGACGAAATTTATAAGAAAAAATATGATGTAATGGAAAGAAGACCAATAATGTGTGCAGGTTGTCCGCATAGAACAACAGGTTATGCACTACAAAGGGCAGTTAAAAAGATTGAATCAAAATTAGGAAAAAAAGTCTATTTTTACCAAGATATTGGATGTTATACTCTTTTAGCACTTCCTCCATTTTCTTTTGCTAATGTTAAATATTGTATGGGATCCAGTATCGCTTTATCTCAAGGAATTGCTCATACAAGTGAAAGCTTAAATATTGCAATCATAGGAGATGGAACTTTTTTTCATTCGGGGATTCCAGCGCTCTTAAATGGGATTTATAATAAAGCTCCGATTTTTGTATTAATATTAGATAATGGATGGATCGGAATGACGGGTCAACAAGCTCATCCTGGTAGTGATACACGTTATTATGAGGTGGGAGATCTTAAAAAAAGGATTGATTTAGAAGAGTTTCTTCCTGGGACTGGAGCGAATGTGACAGTAATTAATCATTCTGAAGATCAACATGATGAATATACTGCAAAATTAACAAATCTCATATTTGAAAAGGGTATAGATGTATTAGAAAATAAGTCTCTTCAAGTAATTCTCATAAAAGATGAGTGTATTCAAAAAATAATAAAAAGAAAACCGATAATAAAAAGATATGTAAATCCTGAATTATGTAATAATTGTGGTGTTTGTTATAGCCAATATGCATGTTCTGCTATTGATCAAAGAGAGATTTGTGCTTTTATAGATTCAAGTTTATGCTTGGGATGTGGTATTTGTGAAGAATTATGTGTTAATAACGCTATTTATAGGAAGGAATCATTTTGAATTTTAATAACTTTACTATTGTATTTACAGGTTTGGGAGGACAAGGATTAATTCGCTTATTACAGATTTTAGGTCAAAGCTTGGTATCTAATGGGTATAAAGTAATAACTTCCGAAACTCATGGTCTTAGTCAGAGAGGTGGAAATGTAACTTGCTTCCTACGTTTTGGGAATAAATTGAATTCTCCAATACCTTTGGTAGGATCAGCAGATATGATAATTGGTTTAGAAGAAAGTAGTGTTTTAAATGTACTAAAATATGCTAAGCTAGATAAAAGTACAATATTAGTTATATCTACTTATGAAAAAAAAATAAGAAGTATTGAATATCCTCCCTTACCCTCTTTATTAAACATTCTCTTTGAAATTTCAGATAACTTATATTTTATACCCGCTTCGGAGATAACTTTAAAATATACAGGAAATCTAAAATATTTGAACATTCTTATTTTAGGTTATATTTTAAAATTTTTACCAATTGATAGAGAGACGATTGAGAACATATTAAGAAAAAATTTTTCGGGGAAAAAGTATCAAACGAATATGGAAATGCTAAATAAAGGTATCGATTTATAATTTAAGCATTTTTAATCTATGTTTTAAAAAATTAGTTAATATCAAGTAATTTTTTCAAATTTCAATTTATGAAAAGTCTAATTTGTTCCTTGACAAAAAGGAAAATCAATTAATTTATAATTGGAATATTTAATTATTAATTTAAGTTACGTATTTTTATAGATTCGGAATTTTTATTTTCAATTCAAGTTATTATATTCTAAATCTAAGGGGTAGATAAATATTTCCATAAATACAAGAAAGACAGGATTCACTTTATCCGCTTTTTTATTCATTTCAAGCTTAATATTTTTATTTAGCTTTAACTCAGTTTTAAACAGTAATTTTAGCATTATATCAAATTTAACAGAAGATATCGAAGTTGAAGATAATTTCGATTTGAAATTAAGTGACTCCCCTTTATCTGAATATTCTGGAATTGGACAACCGCAAAATGTGTCGGAATCGGGTAATGGTAGTTTTCAAAATTATGATTTGAACATAACAAATAATGATGAGGCTTCAATACTGGTTCCAAATTATTGGAGAGCCAATGAAGTTACATGTAATTTATCTGAAATTTATGAATATGACAAGTATTGGATAAATAGTACATTTGATTCGGGGTATGATTCAAATTTTTGGCAAAATAATACTAACTCAGATTACGTCTCTTTTGGCTGGTATGATACCCCCACTGGATCAAATGATTCCATTTATATGAGATTTGACGCAGCTGGAAATCCTTGGACTGGAAAATATGCTTATTGGAATTATACACTTTTAATTCCGAAAGAACATTTACCATTTAAAAATTGGGAAATAACTTATAATTATCGTGTAATATGTACCGACTATACTTGGTTACCCGGCCAAAGTTCATATCATAGTTTATTTGTTGATGTTGATGGTAGTTCTCAGGAATTTTCTCAAGAGAAACTTGATGTACTACAAAATAATACATGGTATAGTGGGAATATTCCTTTATTTCAGCCAGAGTTATATGGCTGGAGCCTTCCAGGCTCTATTGCATTAAGATTTGAGCTAGGTTTTAAGAATTCTATTATTAATCCAACTGGTTTTTTAAAAGTATTTTATGATAACATTACTCTGAAAATATCAACAATACCTAAACCCTCTCAAATAAATCTTACTATCAATGATTTGACTAATGGTATTGATACAAGTATCAATGATATTACTGAATTTGGTAAAGGGACAGTAAAATTAAATAATATTTGGAATGGAGAAGTAGGGGGAAAATATCATGATTTTTCGTTTTCCCATAATTCTACGGGTAATTTAATTATCTATAGTGATTTTTATGTAAAAGCTACATCATCTCGAAAAACTATGACGAGTTTATCTGTCGAAGGGAGTGAATTTATGGTGGAAAACAGTACTAAGGCACAATGGACCATGTACTTCACTGTATCCCCGCCTGGGTCTTATTCTAATGACTACTATTTTAACATCTCTAGGCCTTTAAATTGGAATATTACTGAAGTAATTGATCCTTATTCTAGTAATAAAATAAATGATGTTATTGGATCAGGTTATGGAAATACATCTTTAATAATCCCTAATGATATCGTAACTAATGGCTTATGGAGATTTAGTGCAAAAGCTCCCAATTATGTAAGAGATGTAGATATATATAAGAATAATAGCATAGGTTGGATTCAGAACTCAACATTCCAAATCAATGATAAATTAAAAATTAATGCATCAATAGATAATGAACTTATACCTGATATTGAGCTAACTAAGGCTTTTCTCCAGATATTCTATCCAAATGGTTCTTTATTTTATAGAGAAAATGCATCTGTTGGGAGTAATGGGATTGCTGAGTTTTCAGAAATTACATTTGGAAAAAAGAATGCAAGTGTTGGAAATTATACTCTATATGTAAAATGGAATGATCATGATGCAAATATGTCTCAAGTTGGGTTATATGCATCTAGTTTAGCGGTATTTCATCAAACAGAATTGAATGCCGTTAATCCTTATTTTGAGATGTTTTCTGGTGATCCTCTTTTGTTAAGAGTAGAATATTTAGATTCGGATATAAATACATCAATTTCATTTGCGACAATAACTTATAAATCCACATTCAATACATCTGGAGTGATGATTTTTGAAGGGTTTGGAATTTATTTCGCTGGAGTAGATACCAGTGGCTTAGGGTTGGGAGATTATTATTTTTCATTTAATGCATCTGCAGATTTTTACCAATCACTAGAAATTAATGATTTAATCCATTTAAAAATTGTAGCTCAACCTTTAGCTTTAGAGGTACCAAAAACTGCCGTCTATGGAATTGGAAATGACTATGCTACTTGTCAAGTAAATGTTACTGGAGCATATACTGGTAGTTTGATAGGGAATGCGACTATTAGTACAGATTGGGAAAATCCTTATAGTATAGTAGAAGATTATACTGGCATGTTCACACTAAACTTCTCAACGAACAACATACCAAGCCAGGGGATTATTGAAACTTTTACTGTGTCTATTTATGCAAATAAAACGTTATACGGAGAGACTAGTGGTTTCTTAACTATTATTGTATATCCAATAGAAACTCTCGTGGAAGTGGATCATTCAGTTGTAAACACAGATTTGCATGGAGTAGTGGATATTAAGGTAAATTACACTGAATTGGGTTCTGGATCAATAATTTCTGGAGCTAATTGTAGTGTTGATTGGATCGGTTTATCTAATGTGAGTTCTGAGAGTGAGGGATTTATTATAAGTTTAGATACAGCAACTCTTACTATTGATTCATATTCTGCAGTAATTAAATTGGAAAAACCAGGATTTGAAACAAGTTACAAAACCATAACAATAATAATCAATCGTTTAAGTATGATGATTAATACTATAGGTTTTCAAGGTTCAATAAATGCATTTACTGGAGATACCATTACAATCAAGATTAATCTTACCGATCCAGGAACAGATATAATGATATTAAATGCTTCAGTATACTATTCATGTAAATTTGGATTAGGATATTTTGAAGGCGGTAGTAATGGTATATATGAATTGGAGTTAAGCCTACCTAATACGATTGAAGGAAGTTATAGTATGACATTGATAGCTTCAAAAGAAGATTCAGTTTACCAACCAACAGAATTTTCTTTCATAATTGCTATTTCAAAGAGGCCACAGCCAAATTTTATATTTTTGACTATTCTAGTCTTTCTGAGTATTGGTATTAGTTTATTAGGAATTTTGAGTCTAAGAGCCTATGTCATCATGCCAGCAAGAAGAAGAAAAAAAGCAGAAATAATTGCTAAAACTCAAAGATTTAAAGATGCTATGAATGTACAAGGGCTTGTAATATCTCAAAGAGAAAGTGGTTTAGCAATATTCACAAAGAGTTACTATGCTTTGGAGGCTAGTAAAAAAGACTTACTTTCAGGCTTTATCTATGCGATTACAACAATAAGTCAGGAGTTTATGAAAAAGGAAAGCGTAGAAAATATATCAGTTGATGAAGAGAAATTTGAAGTAATTGAAAAAGTTATTGAATTAGATTTTCAATATTTCAATTTTCTAATTTGTGATTATAAAGATTTTCGTGCTGTTTTCATTCTTAAAGAGGAAGCTTCTGAAAGACTCAAAAAACATGCTATGGATCTCTTGATAGCTCTTGATTCCCGAGTTGCTCCCGTTTTAGACAAGTGGGATGGTAGTTTGGATAAATTTGAAGAAATAATACCAACCACAATAGATAACTTTTGTCACCTATTCTATAAAGAACATTTTGTATTAAATAAACCTAAGCATATTAATAAAGTCATTAGTGAACAGGAATTAAGTCATATGGAATCTCGTATTTTAAATGTAATTAAGTCCATGACTACGATATACGAAGAATTTTACTTAAAAGAGGTAGTAGAGATGGTTGGTGAGAAAAATAAAGATTTAGTTATCATAGGTCTTGAATCGGTTATTGAGAAGAAACTAATTATTCCTGCTTCGTAAATGGAAAGCATGCGATTTTCAATAATTTTAGTGCAAGATTATCCTAATATTAAAGATGTTTTTGAAGATTTGAAATTTTCTTTTCTAATTTTTTGATTCGAGATTCATATCCATTTAAGTCTTGGACGTTTCTCAGAATCTCTAATCCTTGCTTATAATAATTAATCGCTTTAATGTAATCTTTCTTTTTCTCTGCTTTTTCACCCATTTTTAAAGCGTATTCAAGTTCCAATGCTTTAATCTTGTTATCGAGTTCTAAGACCATAAATGAGATTCTCCCTACTTCATCTTTAAAGTCAAACCCGGAAGCTAAATAAAGAGCCATTTCATATTCTTTTTGTGCCTCTTTGTAAGCTAAACCTTTTTCAGCAGTTTCAGCTTTTCTTAAGTAAGAATTGATAGAAGATCTAACTTCTTCTTCAGTCATATGTTTTGCTTTTTCTTTCAAAATACTTATTTCATCTTCATTGGCAATTATAGAAGAAATTAACTCATTACGATCTATTCTTACTGCTCGGGTTTCTTGAAAATCACTAATAGATTCTTCAACAGTTTCAATAGTAGTAGGGATGATAATTTTTTTTTCTATAAGATTATAGATTTCATATAGAATCTTATTTGCATCAATATGAACGATTTTTTGGACTTCATCAATTAGATTAATAATGAAAAAGAAAGTTTTTGAAACTAATAATTCTTTTGCAAAGTCAATGATAGCTTTTTGGATTGGATTCTTTTTAATTAGATTTAATTCATTTGGCAGAAATGTATGTGTTAAGACCATTGGGAATACTAATTGAATATTAAAAGTATCTATTATATAATCAAGGGTATCTTCGAAATGCATTTTCCCTTTTCTTATATGCTCTCCGATTTTATCAAGGTAGATGCTCTCATAATTACTTAAAAATTCAGTCACAAGAGATTTTAAGCTTTCAGAAGCTTTATGATCCAATACTAAACAGATTCTAATAAATTGACCATTTTTAAGTAAGATATTGAAGGTTTCATATTGAAATTCATAGAATTGATAATAATTTTCTTGTGCTCCTTCTCCATTGGACGCAGTACTTGATTCTGAAAATGTTATATTAGCTTGGATAAATCCCGTTAGTAATTCTGTGTTTACTCCGGCTCCCGAGATTGGATAATCTATTAAAGCTAAGCCTGATTCTTTAGCCACAAGTAAAATGTGTTTTATATTTAAAACGTCTAAAAATTTCTGCCATATTAATTCTTGAAACAATTGAATCCTTTTTTCTTCAGAATCAATAATAGTGAATTTAATATTATGTGTGAGATTTAAACCAAATTTCTCAAGTTTAACTTTAACGCATTCCTTACAATAATCCGGATATTTATCACACTTATCTTTTTCTAATCCACAATCAAATCCTATCGGACTAATCTGAAAATATACCATTTACTTCCAATATCACTTCATTTCCTATTTTTAAACTATTTAAAATTATTAATAAGTTATGTTTTTAATTTGTTTCTACTCATAGTCCCCGCAATCATATAATATTTTCATTGTTTTTATAATTTTAGAACTCCTCTGATTCTGTGATACTATAACGAAATATCGAAATTTAAAGGTTTAGATTAGCAAAAGAATAATTCTCAATTAGGGAAAAATTTGAGTTTTTATTTGCTTTTTAATTCTTGAATAAAAGTATTGATTTTCTCAAGATGATAACCTTTTTGGATCTCTTTCTTTGTAATTTCTAATGTCGATATCGGCTCTATATCACATAAATTAGCCATACTTTCAAAAGTTTTAATACCACCTTTTCCACCCTCAGTGCAAAAAAAAGCAATTTTCTTAAATTTACTTTTGTTATTAGCGATATATGTTCGCATTGCAGGTGTCATACTTTTATTCCAGATCGGAGTTCCTAATATAATTAAATCAAATATCATTGGATCTTTTTTAATTTCATTGATAGATGTACTTTTGTTTCTCGTTGCATCATAACCACTCTTAAGAAATCCGATAATAAATCCAGTTCGTTTCTTGAGATCAATAATTTCTTCATATTCACAATTTAAACTATTTGAAATTAATTTGCTAATTTTTTTGGTATTACCTGTTCTGGAATAGAAAGCTATCAGTATATTCATAATTATCACTTTTTTTTTATTATTTTAAAAAGATGTTATTATTATTAAAATTCCAACAAAAATAAAAATAGATGTCGAAATTAGCTTTAAATAGAATTTTGGAACTTTCTGTGCAATGAAGGCTCCAAAAAGTATTCCTAACCAAGCTACAGAGATTAAAGCTAGAAAACTTCCTAACCAAACTTCGATTGGAAAGGTATAAATCGATGCAAGAGTAATGGTTAATATTTGTGTTTTGTCCCCTAATTCCATGAGAAATATCGATCCAAAACCTACTATGTATGGATTCCTCTTTAATTTAGTGAGTTTTAAAGATGAAGTTTCTATATCCTCTGATGTGGTATTATCTAAAGTGGAATTTGTCGAATTATCATTATTTTTGTATTTCTCTAAATAAAGTTCCTTCAGATTACGTGCTTCTAATATTCCTATGATTATAAAAATAATTCCAGAGACAATTGAAATTATAAAAAGTGGAATAAACTGAGTTATAACAGCACCAAAAAAAACACCAATTGTTACAATAAGAGCGAAACCAAAAGTGACTCCTATTCCGACTTTATAGAATTTTTTATATTCTAATGCAAGATTGAATACAATTAATTGAGTTTTATCCCCTAATTCACCAAGAAATAATATCCCATAAGTTATCAAGAAGGTCGCAAGATCCACATATTTATAAATTTAGGATATTAAAAATTTTTTTTGAATTCTTTTTCAAGTTGGTCTCGGAACTTTGGATGGGTAATATTAATTAATTCTTTAGCTCTTTGTCGAACCGTTTTTCCTCGTAAATCAGTTATCCCATACTCAGTAACTATGTAATGAACATCAAAACGAGAAGTTGTTACACATGCTCCTTCATTAAGTCTAGTTACAATTCGAGATATTGTCTTCTCTTTGTTTGTTGAGGGAAAAGCGATTATGGATTTTCCTCCAGGAGAATAACTCGCTGCTCTCACAAAATCAACTTGTCCTCCTACACCAGAATATTGTTGATATCCTAAAGTATCTGCACAAACTTGACCATATAAATCAACTTGTATTGCTGAATTAATTGAAATAAGATTATGAATACGACCTGCAACTGTAATATTATTAGTATAATCAACGGGGCGCATTTCAACGTATGGGTTTTCATCTACAAAATCATAAAGGCGTTTTGTCCCCATTAAGAAAGTCGCTGTAAATTTACCTGGATTAAGATTATTATATTTATTAGTGATGATTCCATTTTCATAAAGTTCAACAACCCCATCAGAAAACATTTCTGTATGAATTCCTAAATCTTTTTTATCAACTAGAAATTTTAATACTGCATCTGGAATTGCTCCTATGCCTAATTGAAGATTTGCCTTATCAGGAATTAGAGAAGCAATATAGTGCCCTATTTTTTCTTCAATTTCAGTTATTTGAGGTAAAGGAATTTCTAGTAAGTTCCTGTTAGTTTCTACAATGTAATTAATCTCGGATACATGGATTTTAGAGCCTTTTGTTCTGGGCATCTGCTTATTTACTTCAGCAATTACAATCTTTGCGGATTCTGCTGCAGCCATGGTATAATCGACAGAGATTCCATAACTTAAATACCCATCTTCATTCGGAGGAGAAAGCTGAATTAATGCAACATCAACATTTAAAATATTTTCTTTAAAAAGGCGCGGGATTTCAGAAAAAAATACTGGTGTATAATCAGATCGACCTTCTTGAATTGGTTTACGAGTTCCCGCTCCTGCAAACAAAGAATTATGCCGAAAATGTTTTTCCATTCCTAGTAAACAATACTTACATTCTCGTAATGGAACCATGTGTACAATTTCAACATTAGTGAGTCGATCTTTTTGTTTTACTAACTCATCTAATAATACTATTGGTTCTCCAGCAGCGTGCCCTACTACCACCCTATCTCCAGATTCTACTACTTTAATTGCTTCTTCAACTGAACAAACTTTATTCTTGTATTGTTCATTCCAATTGTTCATAATAATGTCTCAATTTTCCATCTATTGAAAGAATTATATTCCTAAATAATAAAATGAATCTAACAAAATATAAACATTAAAAAAAATATAATGAAAAAGATAATAGAATTCTTAAATTAAGCTTTTTAACTAATTTTGATATCTTCCTAAAGAATTCTATACTTATAAAGTGTTTAATTCATTATGAAAAGAAAAATATATATAAACAATTAAATCTAAATATACATTGGCTATTTAGCCATTAAAAAATAAATCTAATAAAAAAATATGAGGTTAGTTTTTCATGGAAAAAGACAAACGGATCAAACTCTGTTTTTTAATTTCAATTGTCATAGTATTTTTCTCCGGAGGCATGGCTGCTGCATTTCAAAATAATTTTGGCACTATTGATATACAAGAAGTTGCTATAGTAGATGATCTTGGAAATAAAATTGTAGGAAAATTATATCGCCCTATAGGTGTAAGTGCTAGTAATCCAGCACCTGGAGTTCTAGGAATACATGGTTATAATAATGATAAAGATGTTCAGAGACCTGCTTCATTGGAGTTAGCTAAAGCGGGATTTGTAGTTTTAGCAATTGACAGAGCTGCTCATGGAGATTCTGAAGGAGATACAGAATTTCTTGCTGGAAACCTCGATGCTGCATACAAATGGTTAGCTGGATGTTCATTTGTCGACGGAACTAGCATGGGTCTTTTTGGTCATTCTATGGGGTATATATTAGGTTCTGCAGTAGCAGCGATGAATCCTGACCATGATGCATGTGTATTTGAGACATTTCCTCCCTTTTTATACAATTTTAGTATAGTCCATAATGTACTACATATCTGGTCAGAATATGAGGAGTGGTATGATCTTCCTTACTTTTACATTACTGGTACTTTGCCTACTCCGCTTTATTCATCAGATTGGACAGTAGCTCAAGTTAAAACACAAGGTATGACTATTCTTGAAACAAATGCGGGTCTAACTCCTGGTACTGGTGCTACAGGTACAACATATGGAAATTTTAGTGCAGGGACGGGTTATAGGGAATATTTAGCTCCAGGATTAACTCATCCGGGTCAAACTATGGATCAACAGGTAACTGCGGAGATCGTAGCATGGATGTTACAAGCTTTGAAGGGTGAAACAGAAACTGATGCCTGGAATATTGCCACAATTGGAGGACAAACATATTTAGGAGTAGAACTTTTTAGTGGTGTTGCCTTACTCTTTAGCTTTGTCTCTGTTATTTTCTTAAGCCTATTGCTATTTAAAACCAAATTCTTCGCAGAAGTCAAACAACCAATTCCCGAACGAGTAGTAACGAAAGATAAGAAATTGTGGTGGATTTTCGCTACGGTTAATACTGTACTTGCCGCTCTTTTTTTTGGGTTGTTTACTCATGCTGATGAGCACTGGTCTATTGATAACTCAGGCACATGGGGAGCTCCTTGGAATATGGGTATGATGAATAATTGGGCAGGATTTTACCTAACGACTGCTGCCGCTGCTGCTCTTCTGGTAAGTTTATGGTATATCCTTTTCAATAGGAAAGAGAGAGGTAGTATAACACTATACGATCTTGGAGTCACCTATGATAATGAAAAGTTTGGTACAACTATTAAAAATAAAGCCCACTGGCAAATTTTTGGAAAAACAGCCTTACTTGCAATAATCCTTTTTGGATGGATGTATATGCTTGTAAGTATTTTCCAGACGTTCTTCCTAATCGAATTCAGAATTTTTTGGACTTTTGCAAAAATGTTCACTATTCAACGCTTCTTAATGTTTCTATTATATCTTCCTATATTTGTACCATTTTTCCTAATAAATGGTGGAGTGTTTTTATTTGGGCAAATTCGTCAAGAGGAAGGTAGTACATCAATAAAAACTCACTTAATCTGGTGGGCTAAAACTCTATTTGCCATGTTGTTTGGACTCTTAATTCTCTTCCTGATTCAATATATCGGAGTAGCTATCAGTAATTACCCATATAATGGTTGGTGGATCAATCCAATAATGCCACTTCAATTGATGTCAGTAATTCCTTTGTCGGCTTTAGTGTACTTCTTTATGATCTTCTTTTATCGTAAAACAGGGAAAATCTATCTCGGATCATTATTTGCAGCAATAATAACAGTTTGGTTCTTTAGTGTTGGAACGATATTTTCAGCGGGTTTATAAAAAATTAATTTATTTAAATTTTTTTTTTTTTTACTTTTATGTGTCTACTTATTAATTTATGAACAAAGATATTTGACAAATAGAATACAAAAAAAGCTTTTAATATAAAAAAAAATGTGAAAATTAGATTATTATTTAAATTTGATACCTTTGATTAATAACGGTTTGAAATTGTATATTTGAACGAGTACTCACTTGATGTCCTCCTCTTTTTGAAACTAAATAAAACTGAGCCATAGTTCTCTCATGAACTAATGTTATTCCTCGCCATTTACCATCATTAGAGTTGAATTCAACCACATTTCCAAGTGCTACGCCCTCTCTTGAAGAAAAATTGAAATTCAATCGATTCAAAATTTTTATAAGCTCTTCATGGTATCCGATTACTTTCCGTTGAGGTTTATCTTTAAATCTTAGTGCTTCAATGGAGAAAGCTTTGAGAATATCTTCGCTCATAGTCTTCCATACTTCTGAGTTCGCATAAAACTCGATACCAATAAATCCTCCATTGATAAAAACAGCTATTCCACACTGATTTTCAATATTCTTAAATTGGTTGACAAATTTTCCAGTTTCCTTTTCAGATTCCTGTGTCATTTCAAGATAACTTTGAGTGGGTGCAACAGAAAGAGCATAATTCATTTCGGTTCTATGCGATTGTATTTCATCCCATACTGCCCCTTGACCCGCTGCTGAGATTGCTTCATAGGCAACATTAGGATGAAGTCGTGTATTTGAAGATTTGAATCCTCGACCTTTTTTATAACTCCACCTTGATTGTTCTACGCATTTAGCAGGGATGGTATATTTTTGTTTAAATTGTTTTACAGGTCCAGGATTTTCACTAACAATACTTTGTTTTCCTCCTACAGGAATCAAAATTGGTTCCCATACTGTTCTATCCTGTTTTCCACCGTGAACCGTCATTCCAAATGGAATTAAAATTTGTTTATTACTATTATTAATGACTTCTAATTGGCCAACAGTGTCAGTTTCAACAATTTCTATTAATTCTAATTCTTCAGCTTCTTTAATACTAATGAAATCAATATATTTATCGTCTTGAATAATGATAGGGATAACAGTCATGTTCTTGTAAACTTGAGGGGTGTCTAATTTAAGAAAGTTTAATGGATTTTCAAATATTGATTTTACAATTTGGATACTTTCATTTTTCAAACTTATTCATCCTCCTTTTTATCATTTTTATCTTTTTCTTTTATACGTTCATTTTTTTCAGAAACTTTCTCTTCATAAAGTGGATTTATAAACTGATTTACAATATCCTTACCATTTTTGGTAAGTTCAACACCCTGAGTAACTTTGAGTTTTCCACTTTTACTTATTCCATTGATTCTTGTTCCTTTCCCCTTTGGTTTTTCATCTTCATCAAATTCCACTCTTCTTGTTTGAACCATTCCACCTCGTTTTAATGCATTTAGGTGATAGTTAATATTTTGTTTCTGAACTCCAATGTTATCAGCAATCTCTGTAGGTTTTTGAGGACTCTCTGAAAGCTCTCTCAAAATATCTGCTCTTACCGGGCTTCGAAATACAAGACCAACTTTTTCGAAAATTGGTTTTTTCTTTGCTTCTTTTTTTTCTTTTTTAGTCATAATTTTCGCATCACATTTTATGAAGTAGTAAAATCTTTTTTTACTATAAAAATTTTTACTGTAAAAAAAATATCCATCTTCATATATAAATGTTTGGGATTTTGGAAAATTGGTCTACTATTATTTCTTATAACAATATCCTCATACATTGCATAGATTATAAAACAATTTTCATAATTAGAATCTCTAAAATTTTGAAATATTATATAATAGGATTGATAAACTAATGAAAAAGATAATTATAATTGGGGCAGGAATAGCTGGGCTATCTGCTGGTTGTTATGCTAAAATGAATGGTTATGATGCTCACATATTCGAGATGCATAATCTTCCTGGAGGTCTTTGTACTGCATGGAAAAGAAATGGCTATACTTTTGATGTTTGTATTCACTGGTTGGAAGGTACTTCCCCCAATTCACCATTCCATCGAATATGGCAAGAATTAGGAGTTATCCAAGATAAAAAAATACATTATAAGGATATTTCTGTGAGATTAATCTCAAATGGACAAACAGTTAATTTTTATTGCGATCCTGATAAATTAGCTAAACATTTAAAAGAGATTGCTCCAGAAGATAGTGAAACGATAGAAGAATTAGTAAATACTATAAGAAAAGCATATAAGCTATTTAATATGCCCTTAACAAAAGCTAAAGAACTATTTGGTGTAATTGATAAGCTTAAAAATATTATAAGTTTCATACCTTTTATGAAATTCTTTATTAAATATGGAAGAATGAATATAGATGATTTTGCAGCAAAATTTAAAAATCCTATCCTGCAGCAAGCTATACTAGGTCTAATGGCAGATACTGAGTTTACTCAATTTTTCGGTGTTCCTTTTATGATTGCAACCCAAGGTTGTGGATTTCCAGAAGGGGGTTCTCTAAATTTCGCTAAGAGTATAGAACAGAGTTACCTCAAATTAGGTGGTAAAATTCATTACAATTCAAAAATTGAAAAGATTTTAGTGAATAATAATGAAGCCGTGGGTGTGAGATTAGAGGGTGGCAAAGATGTTAAAGCAGACATGGTTATTTCTGCTGCAGACGGTTATAGCACTATCTTTAAAATGTTAGATGGTAAATTTATAAATAATAAAATCAAAAATTGCTATGAAACTCAACCTACTTTCCCTACTTATTTACAGGTATCAATTGGTTTAGATATGGATTTGTCAAGCAATTCCAATCTTAATAACTCAATTTATAATTTTTATAAACTTGACAAACCAATTGAAATAGCTGGAAAAGAACATAGCTTCCTTAGCCTTAAAAATTATGGTTTTGATCCGACATTTTCCCCCAAAGGTAAAACTACTCTCGTTGTTGGTTTCAGTTGCAAATTTGAAGATTGGGAGTATTTATCTCAGGATAGAGAAAAATATCAACAAGAAAAAAAGAAAGTGGAAAGAGCTGTTATCTCTTTTCTGAAAAAAATCATACCTAGAATTGAAGAAAAAATCGAAGCTATCGATGTAGCAACCCCTTTGACTATTGTTCGCTATACCGGTAACTGGAAAGGTTCCTATATGGGTTGGGCTAATCCCTTTTCTGTGAAAGTATCTAAAACATTGCCCAAACTGAAAAACTTTTTCATGATTGGTCAATGGGTGGGTGGTACAGGTGTATCTGGTGCTGCTCAATCCGGTAGAGACTGTTTAGAGTATATATGTGTAAAACACAAAAAAAAGTTCATAACTACCACACTATAATTTCATTTTAGATAAGGATTTCATATATAAATGTTAGTAAATTTTTATAACAAATTTGAGAAGAAGGATCGTGGATTAGACTATTAAAAATAATAGATAATATAGACAGTAGAATCCTTTTTGATTTACTATTTTTAAAAAAGATATTTGTCTTTTTACCAATAATATTATTGATATTCCACCTTTTAATAAATTATCAACTTAATAACTAAAAATAAAAAATTATTTCAAAATGTCAATAATAGGAATAAACCAAGAAGAGTGTTCAAAGTGTAAACTGTGTTTACAAGAATGTAGGCGCAGTCCTTTTTACGTTATGGAAAATGGGGATATTGGTTTTAATGAGAAGATGTTACCATGCATTATGTGTGGACATTGTATAGCAATTTGTCCTGAAAATGCTATTCTAACAAAAGGTATGGAAGATATTGATACCTATCCTGGAATAGAGTCTCCTGAAACACTTATAGAATATGATAAGCTTTTTCAATTATTACGGGCAAAACGTTCAATTAGACGTTATAAGAATAAAAAAGTTCCGAAAGAATTAATAATTAAGGTTTTTGAAGCAATGAGATATGCTCCAAGTGCAGCTAATACGCGATTATGGCGCTATCTCATTATTTCTGACCAAAAAAAATTAAGCGAGTTGAGTACTGAAGTAATAAAAACCAATTACTTATATATGGGGTTTGATTCTGGTGAAAAAGCGATAGATTATTATAAATCTATAAAGAGAGATCCAATTTTTTTTGGAGCACCACATTTAATAGTTCTTTATTATGAAACAGTTCAAAAAAACATGACTCTATTAGCTTATAGGGGAAATGATGCGGGAATTGCTACAACCTATGGTATGTTAGCGGCTGAAAGTCTCGGATTAGGAACCTGTTGGATGGGAGGTTTTCAAGGGGCAATTGCGGGAAATAAAGGAATTCTGGATATTTTGGGAATAAATGGACACGTGCTTGGAGCATTCATTTTAGGCTTTCCTGCAATAAAATATCTCAGAACAACTCCACGATCACCTCTTAAAATAAAAGGACTAGAAGATCTATAATATAAAACAGTTTTGAAGAGATAAAAAGTAAAGTAATTTGTTAATTTCTGTGAAAAATGTTATTAACGATTTTGTATTAAATTCTTTAGCCATCTTAAGAAATTCGTTTCTTATTGTAATTCAAGAGTCAAACTCATGGATATTGAAGCAGAAGAAATACTTGCAGACATCGCTGAGAGAGCTCAGTTAGCAGAGGGTATCGAAGGTGTTCGCTTAATATTATTAATAATGTATCGTTTTCCTTCTCTTAAAAATAAAAAAGTAGCTCAAAAAACAGAGATTGCCATTCCCACACTTGCTGCTGTAAGAAACGAGTTAGTTAAAGCAGGAATATTGGAGAAGAGAAATTTCCTTGGTGAAAAAGGAAGAAATTGGGTAAAGACTAGATTAGACCTGAATTTTGATTATGATCCTTTACCTGGGAGTTTTGATAATACTATAGAAGAGATCCCTGAAGAATTTTCAATGCTAAAGAATATCAAGGAAATAATACAGAATAGACCCGCTCCAGAATTTGCGCTTGATCAATCACATGCTGATTTTCCTACTATAGTAAAACGAACCCTTTTTTTACTTAAGAAGGGAGATATTGAAGGAAGAAGGATTATCTTCTTAGGAGATGATGATAATATATCTCTTGCTGTAGGATTGACAAGATTAGCGAAAGAGATCACAGTGTTAGATATCGATGAAAGAGTTATGGATTATATTAAAGAAAAAGCAGCGGAGTATTCCTTTCAAAACTTTAATATTGTCCGTCATGATTTAAGAGAGCCATGTCCTAAAGAGATTGTAAACAGATACGATGTAGTGGTGATGGATCCCCCCTATACAGTCCAAGGATTAAGATTGTTTTTAAAAAGAGCAAGTCAAGTATTAAAGTCTAATATTAATATAAATGGTAAAAATTATTTAACAGTTGGGAAAAAATGCCTTCTAAGTTTTGGTAATAAACCTCCAATAGAAATGCAGAAAATTCAATCATCCATTTTAGATCATGGATTTATAATTAAACAAATGATTCCAGATTTTAATCGTTATAAGGGGGCTAGCATAATAGGCCAGTTTAGTCATCTTTTCTACCTAAATTCAGTCATATATCCACAGAGTAAGTACAATCTGAGTTTTAGTTCTCGACCAATTTATACTTCTGAGGTTAAAAGAGGAATGATCCCTGTGTTTCTCCCGGTTGGTTTTCATTTTATTGGGGAAATGCGATTTGAATCCCAAAATCAAATCATGGACAATGAAAAAATACGTCGAGTATTTATGGATTCATTAATTTCTTCTGATTTAACAATTTTAGATATTTATAATCATAATTATGTTCCTTACGGATACAGTATCATTGCTATTTTAGAAACAAGTCATGCTGCACTTCATACATGGCCAGAACACGGCTATATAAGCATCGATATTTTTATCTGCGATGAATTTAAGAAAGGTTTAAATGCAGTAAAGCTATTAAAGAACAATTTTAAACCAGTGGAGTCAGAATTTTTTTATATGGAACGCGGGAAAGGAAAAAAAATAGAATATAAACACAATTATAGATT
>JAHPYZ010000008.1:0-11155 GCA_019058425.1 Promethearchaeota archaeon | reverse complement strand
ACTTGAACTATAAGAATAAATTTATTAATCGTAAGATCTGAAATATCATAAATCAAAGATCTATAAAAAATACATTTGAAAAATGAAGGAATTGAATGAAGACAACATAGGGCATTATGATATAATTGATTTTCCAAAAGAAAGGATTCCAACTTTAGATTTCCTTACTTTAGGAGACGTTAATCATTATGTGAAAGGATTAGTGGAATTTGATGTAACTGAGGGTAGAAATAAAATTCGAGAGCATGAGAAAAATACTCAAAAAAAAATTTCTTTCACAGCTTGGCTTCTTAAGTGTATAGGTCAAGCAGCAAGTGAATTTAAGGAAGTTCATTCTATGATGATGGGAAAGAGTAAAATCGTCAAATTTGAGGATGTAGATATTTCAATATCAGTCGAAAAATCAATTGAGGGTATGAAGGTACCAATTCCACTTGTTGTGAGAAGAGCGAATAAAAAGACAGTTATCCAGATAAATGATGAAATAAGAAAAGCTCAATCTGAGGAAATAAGTGACCCTACAGTATTAGGAAATCATACTTTGAAAGATGATATTAAAAGATATACATCTTTACCCAAATTTCTCAGAAAATTTGTCTTAAAGAGAAAATTTAAAGATCCAGTAAGGATTAAGCAAATGATGGGTACAATTATGGTCACATCTGTAGGTATGTTTAGTAGTCTTCAAGGTTGGCCCATTCCAACAACTGCTCATCCTCTGGCTTTTGGTGTCGGTAGTATCACAAAAAAACCAGCAGTTAAAGATGAAAAAATCGAAATTCGAGAGTTTTTAGCAATTACAGTTTTATTCAATCATGATATTGTTGATGGTGCCCCCGCGACTCGATTTATATCTCGATTAGGAGAATTAATAGAAAGTGGATTTGGTCTTCTTAACTTAGAATCTTTTATATTCTTCTAAGTTTCTTAAAATATTTCAAAATGATTTAAAAAAAATGTTGAAATTAGTTTTATTCCTTTGTTTTTCTGAATTTGTCTTTAATAAAAATTAAAATAATGGTTACAGTAATCCTTATTGCTTACTGCATTATTCAACCATGATATTGTTGATGGTGCTCCTGTAACTCTTGTTTTTTAGCTTGAACTCCATTTCACTTAGAAATTTCTGGTGAAAAATGATAGTTCAGGAAGACAGCTATGTAAATATAGAAATCATAAATTGTCAGTGTAATTTGAATTTAATAAAATATAAATAAAAAGAACTTGAAATAAACTATACCAAAAAGAAACCTTGCATATAATGTCTGATTCTGATAAACCTAAAAAGGAGGATATTGACCATGAAAAAATATTACAGGGGAAAGCACTTAAGATATATTGGTATCTCTCGACTCACAGACGAGCAGGAGTAAGGAAAATTCAGAGAGCGTTAAAACTTTCTTCTCCAGGAACTGTTTCTTATCAAATTGATAAACTAATGGATGCAGGTATAATCTCTAAAAATCAAAAAGATGGTAAATACTATGTGAAGAAAGAAGTGAAAATGGGGATATTAGGGTTTTACTTTCACGTAGGAATTTTTATGATACCACGATATTCTTTATACTTAGTTATTAATATTATGGGTTTTGTTGGATATTTTTTTTATGCAATTTTATATGGCAACGAGTTTATTATCAACCCAGGGAGTTTCCTTTTCCTCTTTTCCTTGATTTTTAGCACATTTGTATTTATTTTCGAATCCAAAAAAGTATGGGAAAGAAGACCTACTTACGTTTCAAATGCAAATGAAATGAAAATTGGAAAACATATAGTTCTTGTTGGTTCGTTAATAACCCTTCTCTCAACATTCTACTTTTCATTTGCTCAAGTCACCAATTTTGACGGGCGGACACTTAGTTCAGGGATAGGATTTCTATTTAATCTTCCAGAAATTTGGGGAAATCCACAATATTGGATAGATACATTTCCCTATTACTATCCTAATGATACAATGCTGATCTATCTATACTCGATATTGTATCTTTTTTTCATATTTTCAGGATTTATCCAATTAGTGGGGCTGAAAAGTAAGTATGTTGGAATTTTTGGTTCGTGTCTTACTATAGCTTTTGGTATCGTGCTAATAATATACTTTAATGACATTGATATTGGGGATATAGGACGCCTGAATCGATTCTCCGCATTATTCTTAAGCTCACCCATCATTGAAGGTATTCTACCGCTCGATATACCTATAGTAAATATTATTTCATTTGCGTATCTAACCATATCATTAGGAACTATTACTTTATTTATAGGTGGTAGCTTAGGTTTAGTTGGAGGAATCTTATGTATAATAAAGGTCTAAGTTTTTGTTGTTAATAATATTACTACAGTCCATTTTGAATCATATATATGATATTTTGTTCTAAAAATCAATTATCTCTATTTTAGCTTATCTATTCAGTATTTTTTGGAGAGGAAGAGGCTAATTTTCATTACTTGAAAATGCTCAGAAGTTCTAACTTCTAATCTAATTGATTTTTATAATAGTGTACGACTTTTTGAACAATTTTTTTTGAGTGTTCGAAAAATAGGATTAAATTTTAGGAAAAGAATTGATAATTTAACAAGTTTCAAGCAACTTGTTCAATCAAAAATGTAATAGAAGTGAATATTATGAAAAAAGGAAAGCTATTGGTTTTTTTTGGAGCATGTTTAACTCTCCTTTCAACATTCCTCTTTTCTTTTGCACAAACAATCAGTTTTGATGGACGAACACTTAGCTCAGGCATAGGATTTCTATTTAATCTTCCAGAGATTTGGCGAAATCCAGGTTATTGGATAGCGACATTCCCAGCATACACAGTTGCTGATACACCACTCATTTACCTATTCTCGATATTATATCTAATTTTTGTTTTTTCCGGAGTTATTCAATTGGTAGGAGTAAAGATAAAGTATGTCGCAATAGTTGGCTCAGTCCTCACTATAGTTTTTGGGGCTTTATTACTAGTCTACTTTAATGATATGGGAGGAGATTTAGAGGATATGAACAGATTTTCAGCTTTATTTTTAAGTGCACCTATTGCTGAAGGTATTTTGCCGTTACACATTCCTATTATAAACAGCAATTCATTCGCATATCAAACAATATCCTTAGGTACGATAATACTATTTGTAGGTGGCAGTATAGGATTGGTTGGTGGAGTATTAAGTGTAAAAGATATTTAAAAATTCATTTTTTTTTTTATTTTACATATAATTTGAATTAAAAAAGAAATAATAAAATTAGAAATCAATGTCTTGACCTACATTCTCTTTTAAAGCTCGGTCATAAACTAGCTTTGCAACAGCGACATCTTGGGCACTTATACCTACAGATTTAAAAACAGTTATATCTTGGTCTGAAGTTCTACCTGTTTTTCTCCCTAAAATAATTTCTCCAATTGAGATAATATCATCCTCTTTGATAATTCCTTCATTAATTGGCATAATATAATCTCCCGCCTCAGCTAAACAAGCCTCTTTCAATCCAGCAGTAAGAATAGATGCTCTTTCAATAGTTTTAGAGTCTAACTCTCTTGCATCAGGTGCATGAGCTCCTATTGATGAT
Source organism: Promethearchaeota archaeon (assembly GCA_019058425.1). Classification (GTDB taxonomy): domain Archaea; phylum Asgardarchaeota; class Lokiarchaeia; order Sigyniarchaeales; family SOKP01; genus Loki-b32. The sequence continues at coordinate 7,596 of JAHPYZ010000008.1, read as the reverse complement.
ATGTGTACACCATCAGGAACATCATTTCCGGAAAATAATGGCGTAGTACTAGTTGTTGCAGCAACTATTATATCTGTACCACTTAATATCTCATCACCAGAACCAACAATCGCTACCTCTATTCCCAACTCTGCTTCTAGTTCCTTTTTAAATTCATCAGCTGTAGAACTAACTGGATCAAAAACTAAGCATTTTTCTAGTTTTCCATTTAATCCCCAGTAGACAGCTGAAACTTGTTTCCTTGCTTGTACTCCAGCACTATATATACCCATAATGTTGCTTTCTTTCCTTGCCAAATACTTTACAGAAACTCCCGTTGCAGCTCCCGTCCTCATTGCAGTTATTAGCGATCCATCCATTATTCCAACAATATCACCTGTGTTAATGTCTTGAATCATAACTTTTGCTAAAACTGTAGGCATCTTATACTTTTCTGGATTTTGTTTGTACACTGATACAATTTTAGTAGCAAGCGCATTCATCTTCCCTCCTATTATCCCCGGCATTATTAATGTTAATCCAGGAGCGGGATCTGTTATAGCAATTCGTTGAGGTACTAATGCGTTTCCTAGAGTTAATTGTTTGTAAGCTTCTTCTACATATTCTAACGCATCAGGCATAGTTAATAGCTGATTGACATTTTCTTTCGTTAATATTCTTACCATTTTATTAAATCAACTCTAATTAATAATATAATTGAATTTTATTAAGATCTCATTCAGATCTTTTATATAAAATTATAAAATTCGAAAGCATTTAAAAATAAATATTTTAAAAAAAATCAAATTAAAGTAATATATTAGAATAAGATATAAGGCTAGAATGAAGGTTTAATTTCATTCTAGCCCCTTTTAGGTATGAGAACATTGGAATGTTTATGATTACTCAAATGACAAGATTTTGAAGTATCATCATTTAAATCTATAATTAATAATTTCGATCTATTCCCTATCAATTCTTTTACGGGGCTATTTAATGTATTATGGTGTTGGAAAGCAGATTGGTAAATAAAAAATAATAACTTTTTAACATAATTTTAATTTTTCAATTCATTATGCCAGATTTTGAAAAAATTATGGCAAACAATGAAGCTCCAGAAGTTACAGCTAATTTTTTTGTTTTATATAAGGATGAGGAGGCATGGATTAATGGTTGGATTTCAATGGAAGCTTCATTGGAAGAATTTATATCGATGCTTCAAGAAGAGATTGAATATTCATGGGAGTTAGAAAACGTAGATATGGAAGATTATTTAATTTTTCACATAGATCTTGAAGATAAGAACAACTTGAAAGAAATTAATGATGATAATTACTATCATTGGGTAAAGCTACTTGATGAGATTTTTATAGTTGTATTACACAAAGATATAAAATACCGGATAATTGAAAATATACCACCTGTGTTCGAATGGTTTATGGGAACATTATAAAAATGGGTACAATATTCATTGAGATGAAGAAAGTTTGAATTTTTGGAAATGCCCAAAATGCGAACGTGAGTTTTCCAAAAGGAACCAATGGCATTCATGTGTTTTAATTTCCATTAATGAACACTTCGAAGGCAAAGCTCCATTACTAAAGAAAATTTATAATGTTTTACAAAAAGAAGTTGTAAAGTTTGGGTACATTAGAATTGATTCTGTCAAAACATCGATAAATATAGGAGGTAAATCTCATTTCCTTTCTTTATTTGTTTTAAAAGAGAGCTTAAAAATCGATTTTATCCTTAAGAGGAGAATCCAAAATCCAAGATTTACACGTGTAAGAGGCCCAACATCTCACTATTTTACTTATACTTTAAAATTAAAGGATTTGACCGATATTAATGATGAACTAATAAGTTGGTTAAGAGAATCATATAATTTAAGAAATAAATAAAACTCCTCCTAACTTTAGGATTTGTAGAGGTGGGATACTAATTTTAAAAAAAACTCTTGTACACCAGTGCCTATTCTTGCACTTGTTTCATAATAGGCACAAGCGTTTAACTGCATTTTAATCTCTTCAGCTTCTTTATCTTTAATTACTTTTTTATCTTCAGTTATTAAATCAAGTTTGTTTCCAACAAGCACACTAGAATAATTTTTGATTACCTTTTGTATTTCTGCTTTCCAATTCAAGAGATCATCAAATGTTTGTTTTCTGGTTAAATCATACACGTATACTATTCCCTTTGCTCCTTTATAAAATTCATGTCTAACCCATTTAAAATGTTCTTGTCCCGCTAAATCCCATATTTGTAAGATAACTGGAATTTTAGTATTTGGAATTTTGAGATGTTTTACAAAGAAGTTCGATCCGATAGTAGAAGTAACGCTTGGGTTAAATCTCCTTTCTAAATATTGATGAAGTAAAGTTGTTTTCCCTACTCCAAAATTACCTACTATACAAATCTTATAAAAAGGAATTTTTGAACCCAACCAATATCCAATAAATAGATATACCTAATTTAGTTTGAAATAAATTTTATAATTTTGTATTATATAAAGAAATTAGGAATAGTTTAAAAGAAATGAGAATTGCATACAAATTAATTTAGATTTTGTCTATGAAAAAATTGAAACATTCTTTTGAGATTGGTATAGTATACGACGATAAATGCCCTAAACCAGATTTTTTAACAGGTTTTGGCTTTTCTGCTTTGGTGTATAATAATTTTACCGAAAATTATTCCTTATTTGATACCGGTGGAAAGGGAGATATTTTAGTCCATAATATCAATAAATTTAATGTTGAGATTTCTAATATAAAGAATGTTATAATATCTCATAATCACCACGATCATGCTGGAGGTTTAGCACGGATATTGCAAAAAAATCCTTCTATACAAGTATATGTTCCAATGGATGACTTCAATGCGTTTTCTAAAGTATTTTCACATAAACACATCCATGGAGTCTCAGAAATGATTGAAATTGAAGAGAACCTTTTCATTTCAGGTCAGTTTAAAGGCAGTTTTAATTCTGAACAGTCATTCTTTCTAAAGACTAAAGAAAATGAATTTATCATATTGGTAGGTTGTGCTCACCCAGGTTTAGAAAAATTTATTATAAAAGCTCGAAATATTTCAAGAGTCAGAGCAATTATTGGGGGATTTCATGGTTTCAAAAATTTTTCCTACTTAAAGGGTATTGAATTTATAGGAGCTTGCCATTGCTCAAAATATTATAACTTTATAAGAGAAACTTTTCCAGAGCAATTTAAGCGGATTTGTGTAGGAGATTATTTTTTCTTTTAAAAATGCTTTTTATATTTAATTGAGTAATTTTAATTTTGATAAAATAATTCAAGGTTAAATTCATAATCCAATACATAAAAAAAAATATTAGATTATTAATTAATAATTATTGGCTTATAATCTTTTCATATAGGCTCTCAACCTGCTTTAGTTAGAATGTAATTTTCCGTGATTTAGGGATGACTAAAAAGTTTAAATAATATGATTAATATAAAAATATTAAGAAATCAAGGTGAAAAAGTATCGAATTATTTCCTGCCATGTCAATAGGATGGCTTAATGGTTGGATTTTCCAGGCAATATTTTTTATTTTATTTGGAACTTTTTTATTAACTTGTTCGAAAGATGTAATATCACGCCTTTATGATGAAGAAGGATGGAATAAATTACAAAAAACATTTACAATAATCGCGAAAATACTTGGTTTAATTGTTCTTATATTATTTATTTTTACTCCATTGAAAATTAGCTCTATGGAGTTTATTATTGGTTTTGTTTTGATAATTTCTGGAACCTTAGGATTTCTTATTGCTCTAAATAATTTTAAAAATTCACCACTTAATGAACCAATTATCGTTGGATTATATAGGGTATCTCGTAATCCACAATTAATTATGATGTATATTACTACATTAGGTAATTGTTTAGTAATTGGTTCATGGACAGCATTAATTATTTTTAGTTTTTCGATAATATCAGGACACTTTCGAATTTTGGGAGAAGAAAAAAGACTTTTTGAACAGTATGGTGAATCTTATTTAAAATACAAGAAAAAAGTGCCCCGCTATTTTATATTTTTTTAAGAAAAGAAGGTGAAAATATGGACTTTGTACCTAAATTTGGTATAGGATGGTTAAATGGTTGGCTTCCTTTTGTAATCTACGTTATAATACAATTTATTGTAACATTTACCTGTCCAAAAGAAGTAAAGAGAAGATTAATTGATAGAAAAGGATGGACAAAAACACAAATAGCTATGACAACCATAGGAAAATCATTTACTCTTATAAATATCGTTTTATTATTTCTATCACCATTAAAATTTGGTTCTGTAGAATTTTTAGCAGGGATCATTTTATATTTTGTTGGAATAATCGCTTTAAGCACTGCAATAATTAATTTTAGAAATGCACCTCTAGGAACACCAATTACATCTGGATTTTATAAAATATCTCGTAATCCACAATTATTTAGTATATATATTATTTTTTTAGGGCATATACTAATGATTGGGTCATGGATCTCGCTAATTATACTTTCAGTTTCTATTCTTGGTTCACATTTTAGTATTCTAGGAGAAGAAAAAAGGCTTACTAAACAATATGGTGAGTCATATTTAGAATATAAAGAAAACGTTCCACGATATTTTATATTTTTTTAAAATGAATAAAAATTAAAAATTATGATTTAAATGGGTGAATAAAAATAATAAGAACCTTATTCATAAAATCTTTTTTTATCATTTGTATAATTTTATTTCTAATTGGATTTTTTTGGCCTATTATTTTGGTTAAAAAAAGTGGAAAAGATCCTCACGGTACTCATGAGGGTTCATTATTACTAACAAGATTAAGTTCAGTTTCTATATTTTTATGGCTTGGGCTTATAATTGTCTATATATTTTTCAATCGTTTAGTAGAGAACTTATGGTTAATAAATTTCTTATCTAATGACATTTCAATTATAATTGGAATGATTATGATTTCAATAGGATTTCTATTTGAAATACTAGGAATTATAGCTCTTGGTCTTAACTTTAGGATTGAACTTCCAACTGATGATACTGAACTTATCACATCTGGAATTTATAGGGTAATGAGAAATCCTATAGTTTTTGGTATATTTTTGCTTGTTATTGGCTCATTTCTGATTATTCCAACAATAATTGTATTAGTAATTTGTATTTTTAACATTCTTACGTTTAATTCAAAAGCAATTGATGAAGAAAAATTTTTGATCCTCAGATTTGGTAAGGATTATAAAAAATACATGAATAAAGTGGGGAGATATTTGCCATATAGAATAGGTAAAAGTTAAATTAAAACAATAATAAAAATTCATTTGGTTGTCATTATGTCAATTTTATGGGCCATAAGATTAAGCATGATTGGAAGCTTGTTTATTCTTACTGTAGTTTTTTCTTACTTTCTAAAAAATCGAGATAAACATTCAGAAATATTAGAAAATACAACTTTCAACATCATTTCTGTTCTAATATTTAATACTTTTTGCTACGTTCCTATGCTTATTCCTCCTGATGAGAATATAATAACAAGACCTCCACTTCTAGATAATGCTTTTAATTTAAGATGGTTTGATATTTTAGGTCTTATCATGATGATTTTAGGTGTATTGTTATTATTAAGAACTATCTTAATGCGTAAAGCAATAGGAGCACAAGATACTGCTGGAAAATTATTGACAAAAGGTATTTATTCTTTTTGTAGGCATCCAATTTATTTTGGAATAATCATAATTTCTTTAGCATTTGGTTTAAGAGGAATAAATATAGACGCATTAATTGTATTTCCATTAATTATATTGATTAACTTTTTTCAAGCAAAATTGGAAGAAGTCTTTGATGTTGGAGTTCGTTTTAAGGAAGAATATTTAGAATATAAAAAAAATACAAGAATGTTCGGACCCATTTGGTTTTGGCTTATTATTTTATTCTTTTTAATCTTACCACTAACAATATCGATCATATATAAATAAAAATTCTTTAAAATCGCTTTTTCATCCAAATACCATACTGTATTCTGGTTAATAAAAGGATCCCCGCAAGAAGTAATGCTATTGCAATGGACATTAGAAATGGAGATGCTTTTTCTGGTGAATTTAAAAAACTTACTATCCAAATAAAAAGAAGAATAATAGCAATGAAAAGTATAATTAAGGAAATGTTTCTAAATCTTTTATCTAAATTATCTAATTCTTTCATTTCTATAAAATAAGAAATTTATAGTGTGTATGTAAAATCCATATTAAACTTAGTTTTTGTTAAAATTACTATAAATGGTTAAAAAATTATTATAAAAAAAATTATTTTAGTTTAAAGAACTTTCGAACCTAATTTCATATAAGAGTCACAAAATGATTTAATTTTCTTTTACTCTGGTTCTTATTAAATACTCTTTTATCCATTAAAATGATGTAATGAAATTGGTTTATAAATTTAAAAATCCCAAAACTGAACATATAGATTTGCTTTGTTCGATTTCTAAAAAACTTTATAATCAAGCAAATTGGTATGTAAGACAGGATTTCTTTAATCTTGAAAATTGGCTCCGTTATAAAGATTTAAATTTCATTTTGAAGAGTTCTAACCATTATAAATTATTGAAAGCTCAAACATCTCAACAGATTCTTAAAATTTTAGATAATAATTGGCAAAGTTTCTTCAATGCGATAAAAATTTGGAAGAGAAAACGAAAAAAATTCAATGGAAGACCGAGTCCCCCTAAATATAAGAAAAATTATAGCAATCTTCTAATATTTACCAGCCAAAATAGCACGATTAAAAATAATATAATTACTCTTACGATGTCTAAAATATTTAAAGAGACATTTCAAGAGTTTGAAAGTCCAATTGAAATACCTATCCCTAATTATAAAAATAAAAATTTTGAACATTATCGACAAATAAGAATTATACCAAGAAGAAAATTTTATGATATTGAGATTGTATATGAAAAAGAAGTAAAGAAGTCAAAATTAGATACAAAACTATATTTATCAATCGATTTTGGATTAAATAATTTGATAACTACTGTAGAAAATAGGAACGTAAAGCCGATTATCATTTCAGGGAGAATCTTAAAATCTATTAATCGACAATGGAATAAATGTAAAACAAGACTTTATTCTATTAAAGATAAACAGAATATAATGTGGACAAATCGACTTGATAATATTACAATTAATCGAAATACAGTTATTACTGACTAACTACATAAAATAGCTCAATTACTTGTAGGTTATTGCTTGGAGCACCGAATAGGACACATTTGTTTAGGTAAATTGGACAATATTAAATAAAATATTAGAATGGGCAAGCGAAATAACCAGAACTTCGTGAATATCCCCATTCAAAAACTTAAACAAATGATAACCTATAAATCTCAACTTGTAGGAATTAAAGTTCATGAGGTTAATGAGTCATACACTTCGAAATGTAGCTCATTGGATTTAGAAACAATTCAAAACCATCGAAATTATGTCGGTAAGCGGGTAAAACGGGGTTTATTTCAAGGCTCGAATTATCTTCTCAATGCAGATGTAAATGGAGCTTTGAATATCCTTAGAAAAGTAGTCGGAGATGGTTTTATTCAAGACCTATCCGATAGAGGCTACTGG
>JAHPYZ010000080.1 GCA_019058425.1 Promethearchaeota archaeon | reverse complement strand
TTCATTAGGTAGAATGTCCAAAACAAACGTACACTATAAAGTACCAGCCTATGGTATTGCGGCATTACTTTTTGATATCCTTGGATTGATAGTGATTATTGCTTGTGAGGTACAAGGATTAATGTCATTCTCCATTTGGAATAATCTATATGCAGCTCCTCTAGGTTTTGTAGCAATAGGGTGTGCTTTAGCAGGTTTTTATTATGAACATGATTATCGACCTGGATTAGCTGTTTTAGGGCTTTTCCTAGGAAGTATTATACTACTGATAAGTTTTTGGCAGGTTTTAGTTGTTATTGGAATTATAATTGGAGTAATTGCATATCTCTATGCAGAAGCGAATTAATCTTGTTATTCTAAATTTTTTTTCCTTCTTTTTTATATATTTCAATGAATTTAAAAGAAATTTTAACTAATTATGTTTAAAGCTTAAATAGGGAAAAGACATAATAAATCATTGAAAAGAAATCTCGAGAAAATAATTTAAAAATCAAAATTTTAAATAAAATCAATTATAGATGGTGAAATACAATAATGAAAGATTTAACTGTTATTTTGAAAAATAAACCAGGAACTTTAGCTGATATGGGTGAAGTTTTAGGCAAAAATGGTATTAATATGGAAGGATTATGTGCATTTCCTCAAAAGGGTGAAGGTGTCGTTCACATCTTAGTTGAAGATGAAACTACAGCTCAATGGGCACTCGAAGATGCTGGTTTTGAAGTACGGGCTATACGTGATGTACTCGTTATAGATATTGGGCATGTTGTAGGAAAACCCGGTACAGGAGGAAAGATGGCTAGAAAAATAGGTAATGCAGGAGTAAATATTGACTTAATCTATTTAGCTGAAAATAATAGAATCGTACTCGGAGTCGATAACCTAGAAAATGCACGAGCATCCTTAGAATAATAAAGAATAGGAAAAGAATGAAAACAACATAGGATTCTTAATTTTTTATTTTTATTTTTTTTTCATTGTTGCTTTTTATGAAAATTCATATTAACAACAATCAAGCTGATGAATAATATATTATAAATCCATATTGCTATTAGGGATGGTATCGGTACAGGAATAAGAATTAAACAAAATATATTTAGGATTAATATTGTTAAGTACCAGGCTGTTATTAGCTCAAAAACCATTTTAAACTTTTCCCATTCATTCTGTTTTATTGCATATAGTATAAAAATCGAAAAAAGCAAAAAAATTGCTCCAAATGACCATGAATAATATGGATCGTAAAATGGCCATTGAATCGAATATAGATAAATATGTGGGATTATAATATACAAGAAAGTGAAGTAAAAACCCAGGATAGCGTTGACCAACAATAATTTCCTTAACCTTTTTGTTATTTCTACCATTTTTTCAACCTTTTTTATATTTTTATGCTTATTATTTATCTCTTCAGTAAATTTACATAGTTGCAGGTAATACATAATTTTCAAGCAAAATTGAAGGATTATCACGATTTAGATTCATACCGGTAAAAACTACTACCAGATCCAAATTATAAAAAACACATATTGCTTGCCCACCATACCCTAATGCTCGATAACAATTATCACTAGGATAAGTCCACCATTGATAACCATATCCTCGGTCCACAGTAAAAGTAATCCATGAACTGGTTGAAATTTCAACCCAGTTATTTGAAATTATTTGTTTTTCAACCCACTTACCCCCTTTAAGGAATAATTGTCCAATTTTTGCCATATCTCTGGGGCATAAAAATAATCCATCACCGCCACATGCCACACCTTGAGGATCTACTGCCCAGAGGGTCTCATCAATTGATAAAGGACCGAATAGATAACGAGTAGCAAAATCTATTGTTGACATGTTTGTAACTCTTTCTAATATTGCGGTTAATAAATGTGTGGCTCCCGTATTATAATTAAACTCTTGACCCGGAACTGCAATCATCGTTCTATTAAGTACAAATTCCACATGATCATCACTTGCCTTCCAAGCATAATAGGGATTTTCAGGATGCCCATATGGATAATATTCAGGCCAATGTAAACCGGTCGTCATAGTTAGCAAATGCTCAATTGTAATAGATTCCTTTTGTGGATCGAGATGTGCGATATCTTTATCAGGAAAGAAATCTACGACTGATGCATTCAAGTTATTGATATACCCCCTATCAACAGCAATTCCAATTAAGGCTGACGTAACACTTTTTGAAACTGAAAAAACTTGAAAAAGATAATCCTTATGAAAGAGTTCGTCATACCATTCAGTTACCACAAAACCGTTTCTAATTGCTAGTATACTATAAACTCCATAATCATTATTTTGAACATCGTATATCATATCATTTAAGATATCTGAATCCATTTGTACAAGTTCAGGTGTTATTCTCTTCCAGTACTCATTTGAATTTAATCTAACTATAAGAAGCCATCCAGGAAGAATCCCAGCAACTCCAAGACTAATAACTAGGAGTGGAATACCTATTTTTCTAATCGTGGACTTTTCTACTCTTACCATTTTTAACAATAAAGAGATGCTATAATATACATAACCTTTAATCATATCTAAAAACTTTTGATAAAAAGAGAAATGGAGTCCAATTTTTATACATATTAACTATACAAATTAAAAACTCTTGAAATCAAATATTTTTATCAAAAAAATAGATGATTATTGATTCTCATTATATGATGACTTTAAATAGGGAAGATTTTTTATTTCCATTGTTGTTCCAGTAGCTTTGATTAATCTTTGAAATTCTCCTCCAGGAATTTGTAAAGTTTCTGTGTTTACATTGGGATGACAACAAATTTCTTTCGCATTCCAAATATTTTCGTCTACTATGAATATTACTCTATCATTGATATCATTAACTAATCCAATTGGAGATACAGCACCAGGAGTAATACCTAATTTTTCCGAAAGTTCTTCAGGTCTCGCAAAGCGAATTTTTGGAGCCCCTACTATTTTACGAAATTGATTTAGATCCAATCGTTTTTCATGAGGAAATGTAACTAAATATAATTGACCAGATTTCTTATTTCTAAGAAGTAAATTTTTACAATGAGTTCCCGGGATGTGTCCACAATGAATTTTTGCCTCGGGAACCGTAAATACTGCCTGGTGAGTGTGTAAGATATATTGAATATTGTTATTGTCTAACCATTCCTTCAATGAATCTTCCATTATTCCTCAGCTTAAAATTTTAAAAATTAAATGATAAGAGTTTTTAGAAATTTTGGTGGATCTCGTACTTTAGTTGCTTGCTCGAAGGCGTATGCCAATTTAAGAAGAACTGGTTCTTGAAATAATCCACCAATAAATGAAATACCAACTGGAAGTCCAAAGACATAGCCAGCAGGAACAGTTATATTTGGATAGCCTGAAACAGCAGAGGGGGAAGAACTTCCTCCCGTAGAATGATCTCCATTAATATAGTCAATAACCCATGCAGGACCTCCACTTGGAGCGATAATAGCATCAAGTTGATTTTCTCTTATGACTTTATCTATACCTTCTTCACGAGAAAGTCTTTGACATTTTTCTAACGCAGTTTTATACTCTTTATCTGTGATAGGTCCCTTTTCTTTTGACATTTTGAATATCTCTTGACCAAAATAAGGCATTATTTTATCTTTGTTTTGATTATTAAACTGAATTAACTCATTTAATGTTTGAGGAAATTCATCTGGGAGATTGTTCCTTAGAAATTGATTCATATCTTGTTTGAAATCATAAAGGAGAACCTCATATTCTGGTTCACTTAGTTCATTCACGATTGTGATATCAGTTGGATCTATAATAGTAGCACCTAATTCCTCCATCTTCTTGATGGCCTTTTCTATTAGCTGATCTACATACTCGTTTCTGCCAAAAAAATTGCGTGCAACGCCAATTCTAGCTTCCTGTAATCCATTAATATCGAGAAATTTAGTATAATCAGATGGAATCTCAACATTATCCTTAATGGTACTTGGATCTTCGGTATCGGCTCCAACGATAGCACCTAATATAATAGCAGCATCCTCAACTGTTCGGGCCATTGGACCAGCAGTATCTTGATTATGAGAAATTGGAATAATCCCAGTTCGACTAACCAACCCAATTGAGGGTTTTATCCCTACTATTGAGTTTATTTGCGAGGGACATATGATTGAACCATCGGTTTCAGTACCAATTGCTCCTACACATAAGTTTGCGGCTAGAGCTACTGCAGAACCTGAACTAGAACCGCATGGATTACGATCAAGTATATAAGGATTTAATGTTTGACCTCCCCGGCTACTCCAGCCACTAGTAGAACGTGTGGATCTGAAGTTAGCCCATTCACTAAGATTTGTTTTGCCAAGGATTATCGCCCCCGCTTCTCTTAACTTTCGAATGATAAATGCATCTTGAGTAGCCTTGTAACCCTCAAGAGCTAATGATCCAGCAGTAGTCATCATTTTATCTGCAGTTGATATATTATCCTTGATTAAAATGGGAATACCATGCAATGGTCCACGAATCTTTTGATTAATCCTTTCTTCATCAAGATTTTGTGCGATTTGTAATGCATCGGGATTTATTTCAATTATAGAATTTAGTTTTGGTCCTGATTTATCGAATTTGTTAATTCTTTTTAGGTAATTTCGAATAAGTGTTTTTGCTGTAAGTTTCCCTACTTCCATTAATTTCAGAACTTCAGAAATAGTATATTCAATCATTTCTAATCTTCATTTAGTTAGGAATAATAATTGAAAAAGGTTGTTTAAAAATAAATAATTAGTATTTTATCTTCCCTTATGAATTTTCCTTCAGACATTCCCAAACTTTGATAGTTGAATCACTTGATCCACTAATAATATATTTGCTATCAGGAGAAATAGCAACTGCTACTACTTCTTTTCCATGGCCCTCAAGTGTACTTATAAGCTCTCCAGATGCTAAATACATTACTTTAACATTTTTATCAAACGAGCCGCTGACTACATAGTTACTATCTGGAGAGACAGATACAGATGAGACATACATAGTATGGCCTTCAAGTGTCCTCAGAAGTTTTCCTGTTGTCATTTGCCAAATTTTAATGGATTTTTCATTTGAACCACTAATAACACATTTCCCATCAGGAGTAAAATCAACCGAATTGATAAATTTTTTGATACCTTCAATTGTTTTTATATTCTCACCAGTATTAGGATTCCAGATTTTTATCGTCTTATCGTTTGACCCACTAACTACATATTCATTATCTGGGGAAATTGCTACTGAACTTACTTCTTTTCTGTGCCCTATAAGTGTGTTTATTAGATTCCCCGTTTCCAAATCCCATACTTTGATTTCCTTATCAAAAGAACTGCTGACTATATATTGACCATCGGGGGAAATAGCTACAGACAAGACATAAAAGGTGTGATCTTTAAGAGTCTGAATTAATTCCCCTGTGGAGAGTTCCCATATCTTAACTGTTTTATCATTCGAACCACTAATAATATATTTCCCATCAGAAGATACAGCCACCGAAGTAATATATTTATCATGCCCTATGAAGTTTCTTACAAGTCTACCTGTAGTGGATTCCCAGACTTTAATTGTTTTGTCTTTCGAACTACTTACAATATGTTCTCCATCAGGAGAGAAAGCCACTGATGTCACACCCATCATATGTCCTTTAAGCGTTCTAATATGGATGATTTCTTTTATAATCTCAGGAACCTTGAATATTACTTCTTCCTCTATAACTTCTTCTCCTATATGTACTTCTTCAGGAGCAATTATTTCTTCCTCTATAATTTTTTCCTCTATTAAAGCTTCTTCAGGCTCAATTACTTCTTTTTCTATAACATTTTCTTCTATTGGTATGGCTTCAGGAATTTTCATCACTTCCTCTTTGATTTCCTCTTTTATTAGTAGTTCTTCACGAACACTTATTTCTTCTTCTTTAATGATTTCTTCTGCTATTGGTATTTCTTCTGAAAGAGACTCAAATTCTTGTCCTTTCACCTCTTCCTCTACTCGAGCTTCTTCATGCATACTTACTTCAACTTCTAAAGCTTCCTCTTCTATAGGTATTTCCTCCGGAGTGATCATAATGGCTTCTTCAATGATTTCTTCCTCAATGGGTAATTCTTCTAAAATTGCCCTTTTTCTAGAAGATCTTTTCCGCATAATGAAAATTACTACTATGATACTAATGATAGCAATCCCTACTAATACGCCTGTTATAATGGGAGGTAGAATATCATCAAAGCAAAAATTTTGAGTTCCTGAAATATCTTCTCCATTATTGCTAAAAAGATTATTTGAAATTTTGTTACAACTTAATCCCTCAGCTAAAGAAATGCCTACATAATTATAAGTAATAACATTTTCCAAAATTTTGTTCCTAAAACCATATACAGATATACCAATTTCATCATTATAATTCAAATTATTTCCTTGTATAGTATTGTCAGAACATTCTCCTAGATATATTCCAGCCCAACCATTTTCATCAACAGTATTTTCTATTATAGATAGTAATACACTATTCTCAACATAAATCCCAATTTCACTATTTTGAGTAAAAGAGTTACTTGATATTGTGAACCTGGAACAGTCATTAAGGTGTATTCCACTATTGGTATTATTATCAATGTTGTTTTCAACAATATCAATATTTCTGCACCTACTTGTTTCTATACCATAAAAGTTTAAAGTACAATCATTTTGATATAAATATCCATTTTTAACATTTTCAAAGCTTATTCCTATATTTGAATCGTAAACAGAACAATATTGGATTCTAAAATACACATCCGAATTGGTTATCACAATACAATTACCTGAACCTCCACCAACTATTTCCAAATCTTCTATAATATAAGGATCAGCAGAAGTACCCAAACCTGTACATATTCCCGCAGATTTGGCATTAATCCACCCTGTCTCACCATCTATACTAATTTTTCCTGAGATTTTTGAAGTTTTTAAATTTCGGTTATTATAATTAATTTGATTGTCAAAATTAAGATAAGAGATAAGAAATAAAGGTAATACCAAAATAGTCAATAATACTGTTGATGTTATTATTATAGTTCTAGGGGATGATCTCATGGTATACGAATCAGAATAGAACTTTATATTATATATAAGTTTTGAGATTTAAAAGAGTAATTTAAGTTTTTAATTGTAAAAATTAAGAATTTACTGGTAGATTAAGTATTTTTATAGGTAATTTTTTAATCATATTATTCTGTAACTTTGATTTAGGTTCGAACTTCGGAATAAGTTCCACAATAAAAACTATAAAACGAAGTAAATCCATATCATATTAACAAAAAAACTCTAAAAAAAGAGGTAAAAAAAAAATGAAAAGAAAAGTAAATGCTCAAATAATAATCAAGAATGCTGAATTTGCTTTTCAAAGTATAACAAGATAATTTAAACTTTTTTATTTCTTATTTTATTTCAACTATTCCATTTTAAGTAGAAAATAATAAAGAAATCCTTGAAAGAATTCTTTTCGCTAATTTTAAAAGATTTGTTAATTAAAACTGTAAAAATCTTTTTATAAATGTGGATCAAAAGAATATAATATGGACCCTTTTAATATAATTAAAATAATTATGGCAATAATAACAGTCATAATTGCTATAACAGTTGGATTTCATGTGATACGTCTGAATCCGAAGGACCTGCTAAATATATGGTTTACTATATTTTTTATTTCCTCTTCCCTCGGATTTTTAATATACACAATTTATCATTTAATATTAAATAATCCACAGATAATTATCCCGTTGATGATAACAGCTCATATCTTTTTCAATTTTGTCTTTATTTCATTAATGATGACGGTTTTTGTCTTAGAAAAATTCAAAAAGGCTGCAATGAGTCTGAAATACTTCGGATCGATGATGTTATTATTCTTCTTAATGAGTGTGGGATATTTTATCTGGATACCAAAATTAGATATGGATAGATATGCAGACGATATTGTTGATACGAACACTCCTATTGAATGGCTTATTTTTATAACTCTTGTAAGAACAGCATTGTCTATTTATGTTGTATACAAATATGCCATGATGACAAGAAAACTTGAAGAAGATACTAAAAAGAGAGTACAGTGGTTTTTCATAGGAATTATATTCGCTACTATAGGGATGTTCATTAACTTAGTTGGGGGTTTTCTTAGCTCAATCGTAATTGAAATCATTGCTTTAATTGTAATTGATATTGGAACATTAGCAATATTAAAAGGCTTTATGATTAAATAGGCTCTTTTGAAGTGTGAAGAAAGATTACGATTTAGGGCATTAATTATACACTTTAAGAATATACTATCAAAAAAGTTAAGCATTTACTTCCTTCTTCTTAGTAGCGTTAAAAATTTCGATTTCTCCTTCATTTAGAACAAAAGAAACCTCCATGTCCCACTTAATTTCATTATCATTATACATAACCAAGAATCCATTTATATCGTAATCCCATAATACTAACATCTGTAGTTTTAAAATGTATTTCTTAATTATATCAGATGTCCACGTAGAATTGGATTGATATAATTGATTTTTTATACAATCATTCAATTCGTATAATATTAATTCTCCCTTTATCTCATCTGTAAAAGGTACAGATCTTAATGATTGTAGAAATACACGAATTTCTAAGATAGGAATAAAATCCAAATTTAATTCTCCAAGAATTTCTTCAATAAGATTGGACAAGCTTAAATTAATAACTGAATAAGTAACTTGTAAATCTACAATATTTTCAATACACACAATTTCTTGACAATTCGTTTTTTCTCACCATTTTTAGGGATTTACCTTGAAATACTGCTGTGTCTATTTAAAGAAAAAATTATCAATATAATCTTATACTATGGTAATAATCGGAATCCTTCTATTAATATAATGAGAAAAGAGTAAATTTATAAGGTAAAAACATAGTCTAACCTGAAGTTGTAAAGGTGAAAAACTATATTTTGAGGTTTATTCAATATAATGATTAATTTCAAAAAGATTTGAATATGATGAATAAGTATGAATACAGAAAATTTAGATATTTATCGAGAATTACAACGACATCTTGATAAATTACCTATTGGATTCCCTGCGACGGAATCTGGTGTTGAGTTGCGACTTTTAAAACATCTATTTACTCCAAGACAGGCTGAACTCGCATTGAACTTAGGATTTCAGCCTACGGTTTTGAAAAAGATATATAGGAAGGTTAAAAAAACCGGGATAACGATTGAACAGTTAGAAAAAGAGTTGGATCAAATGGAGGAAGAAGGACTTATACATTTCGGTTCAACTAAAGAAGGAGATGAGATAATTAAGTATTATGCAAATGCTCCATTAGTAATTGGTTTTTATGAATTCCAATTAAATCGTCTCACTGAAGATCTCTATAACGATTTTATGCAATATATGGAAGAAGCTTTTATTTATGAGTTTAATAAAACAGGGATTCCCCAAGTGCGTACAATCCCTATAGAAGAAAGCATTCCCTATGAGAAAAATATATCAACGTATGATGAGTTAAGAACAATGATTGAAAATATCGGAGAACCAATATCAATTCAAGAATGTATTTGCCGACAAGCAAAAGATCTTGTCGGAGATCCTTGTAAAAAAACAGATCTCAGGGAGTCTTGTTTTGCTTTTCGCACATTTGCAGAAACTTATATCAAAAAAGGCTTAGGTAGACAAATTTCTAAAGAAGAGGCACTTAAAATTCTGAGAAAAGCGGAAGAGGACGGATTAGTTCTACAACCTGGTAATTCCATCAGACCAATGAGCATATGTACATGTTGTGGATGTTGTTGTGGAATTCTTGTAAACCAAAACAAACTACCAGAACCAGCTCAATTCTTTGCAACTAACTATTATGCTACTGTTGATGAAGATCTATGCGTAGCATGTGGAATTTGTGAAGATAGATGTAATATGGATGCTATACATGTTGAGGATAACATAGCACATGTTGATAAAGCAAGATGTATAGGATGTGGTGTGTGTGTTCCTACATGTACATCTGAAGCTTTACAACTTCATAAAAAAGAAGAAGAAATTATCCCCCCTAGAAATACTAAAGAGGCTTATATGGCGATTATGGATAAGAAAGCGGAATTAGCACGAATGGAGAAAAGTTCTTAATTTTCTAAAATTATATTTTAAATTTTTATTACAAATATTTACTTTTTTAAGTTTAATAGATCTAACTCCAGAGGTGAAATATGGAAACTCGTATTTTTGGTAAAACAGGAGCAAAAATTACGATAATTACAATGGGAGGATGTGGACTGGGATATGTTGATCAAAATGAAGCTGATAAAGCTATTCAACTTGCATTAGATCATGGTATTAACATGATAGATGTTGCTCCAACTTATGGGAATGCAGAGATTCGACTTAATCCCTGGATTCAAAAGTATAGAAATAAATTTTTTCTAGCCGTTAAAACATTAAAAAGAACAAAGAGAGGAGCATGGAGGCAATTAAATCGATCTCTTGAAAAACTTGGTACAACATATTTTGACTTATATCAATTCCATGCAGTATCATCAGTAGATGAACTAAATCAAATCTTAGACCCCAATGGTGCTATGGAAGCTTTTAAAGAAGCAAAGGAAAAGGGGTTAATAAAACATATTGGTATTACGGTACACAATGATGTAAGGTTACTTCAGAAAGCACTCGAGATGTCAGATGAATTCGACACAGTTCTATTACCTGTATATGTTGCAGCTCTCGTAAAACCTTCTCCAGAAAATGATTATAAGAGAATTCTTCAAATTACTCAAGAAAAAAATATAGGAGTAACCGCTATTAAAGCTATTTCTAGAGGTAGATGGATGAAAGAACCAATATATAAAACGTGGTATGAGCCTTTTGATGACCAAAAATTAATTGAGCAAGCAGTGTGGTTTACCTTATCTCAAGAAGGAGTCACAACATATTCTTTGCCCTGTGATGTGAGACTCTGGGATTTAGTACTAAATGCTGCTAAGAATTACCGGAAACTTAATGAGGATCAACAGAACAAGATAATTGATATGGGGAGAAAATGTGAGTTTAGACCATTGTTTCCAGAATAACTAGAGGATTTATGTCAATAAAAAATGGGAATTCACACTAATAAAAAATCTTTTTATATAATAAAACTGTATTTAATTATACTTAAATTTCCTAATTAATCTGTTTATAGGGTGTATATTATCTCAGAACAATTAAAATATAAATTGTGTGTTTTTGGCGATCGTGGTGTTGGAAAAACTTCTTTAACTCGAAGATTTGTGACAAAAACCTTTAAAGAAGACTTGAAAATGACAATAGGGACAGATATTACTAAAAAATCTCTTGAAGTTGATGGAAAGAATGTAATACTTCAGATATGGGATTTTGCCGGAGAAGAAAGATATCAAATTCTTTTTTCAAGCTTTGTTAAAGGTGCACATGGTGGTATTTTTATGTATGATATAACTAGAGAGAGTAGTTTAGAAAATATTGAAAATTGGCTTTCTTTTTTTAAAGATAAAGTGGGTATTTTATCTGTACCAATTATTATCGTTGGAGGAAAATTAGATCTCGAGAATTTAAGATCAATTGAAATGGGGCAAGCTATTGATTTGGCACAATCACATAATTTAGATGGATATTTTGAGTGTTCATCAAAAACAGGTCAAAATATTGAGAAAATATTCGAATCGATAACAAGGTTTATGATGGATAAAGCAGGAAAATAGAGTTTCTCTTATTTTTCGCTAATTACAAATCAGTGTTTAAGGTTAACTTGCTTTAATAAGATTTAAATTTTCAATTATAATACTTTTTTTTATGCCAATATATATATTAGCAACTAAACTTCAAAATCCTGATTTAGTAGAAAAGAGAAAAGAACAAGGAGAAAATTGGTTAAATCTGGTTAGAGAAAAAGTTCCAGA
Organism: Promethearchaeota archaeon; assembly: GCA_019058425.1. Taxonomy (GTDB): domain Archaea; phylum Asgardarchaeota; class Lokiarchaeia; order Sigyniarchaeales; family SOKP01; genus Loki-b32. Next base: position 10,372 of record JAHPYZ010000080.1, on the reverse strand, counting down.
GATCAAATGGATTGCACATTATGCCATTTTAGGGCGTTATGATTTTATTGATATATTCGAAGTGAAAGATGAAAAAGAGGCAGCAAAGGTTTCACTACTCTCTCGATCAGCAGGAGCTATATTTGCAGAAAGCTGGACTGCTATTCCATATACAGGATTTCTTGATTTAGTTGAGGAATTAAGGTAAAAATAGCTATTCTATAATGACAAAATTGCTACAGTTTAATTTCAATAAGCAAGTTTAGAATTTTTTATCTAACTTTAAATTGTTTTTTTTAAAAATACAATAATAATGTCAGATTTAATGTATAAAATAAAAAAGCGAAAGCTCCAAAAAGCAAGAGAATCTTTTGCCTTACGATATAGAAAATGTAATCGCTGTAAAAAGAAGTTAAATATCTATAACAATGAAGAAATTGTATGTGCGTTATGCGGAGAAACTTTTTGTGCAAAATGCATAAATCTTCATCAAAAATATTGTTATAGTGGGTTTAATTGAAATATTCTATTAGACAAGGGTAAATTTCATTTTTTCAACATGGCTCCACAGTTCATTTGCTTTCCCTGACCAATCATTAAAATCTTTTGGATCTTCAGGAAAATTTTCATAATGCTCTCTAATTTTTCCAGATATTTTCATATATTTTAACATAGTCCCTAATGCCTTCTTGGAAAACTGCCGAGTTATTAAACCCCAGAGAAATAGTCCAATTATCTTTATCATCCTTCCAAAACTTATATCTAATTCAAGATTCTCCCACATTGAAGTGAAATCACGCACACTAAATATAAAATTTTTCTTAAAGAGATAAATCACGTCTTTTTTAGTTGTATTTGCAGCTCCCGGAATTTGGGCCGATAAAGCGGCGAGTTTTGCTCCCCGATTTCTAAAAAAACCTATATTTATCGGCCATAAGTTTTCTCTACTTAACTCTAGATTATTCTCTAAAGCTGTATGAATCACATCTGAGGCAATAAGGCTCACATTCCATGAAGATTCAATCGCTTCACCGCTAAAAGATTTCGACATACATGCACTATCACCAATGCAAAAGAAACCATTGCCCACAAGAGAGTAAGGTGATCTGCGGTAAGCTGTAGTAGCTTTATGGACTTCTAGAATTTCATAAGGAGGAAAAGGAACTTCTTGCAAAAAGATTTCAGTAGCTTTTTCTTGATTTTCATATCCTCCTGGCTGACCTCCGCCAAAAATATTTGCATTTGGTAAAAAATGAGGTGCAACCCAAGTTTTATAATATATATATGAAATTGATTCTTCATATTTTCCTGTACCCGGATGTGGCTCATCTGGATTCTTCCATCGTATAACTCTTTGAATTACATACATTTTTTCATCATCTTCAATTTTGAATGTTTCTACCCCAAAATCTTTAGGTAGAGAACTTCGTACCACTGCAGAAGAACCAGTAGAATCTACAACAAGCTTTCCCAGAATTTTATGCATATTATTATCTTTTTCAATTTTAACCCCGATTAAATTATTTTCTTTGATTATCGGTTCTTTATAAACTGCTGAAAATTTGAATTGAACTCCATCTCCTTCAGCTAGTTTTATTAATCTCTGTATAAAAAATTGAAATCTCATGGCAGTTACCGGATATTTCATTACTTGTTGATATTTACCATAGGGACCATAATAAGAAGTCCACTTAAAACTAGTAATAAACTCATCTGTTCCCTCTAGAGGTGGAACAATATCATATTTATCAAAAACCATAGTCTCTAAGTGAAATTGATCCATTTTTGAGCCAGTATTTTCTTTTGAGTCTTTTTCAATAATTAAGACGGAATGCCCTTTTTTTGCCAATTGCCAGCCCAAATATATTCCAACAGGTCCGGCACCAACTATAATAATATCAGCAGAATTTTCCATATTCAATATCCCCTTATCTCAAATGATATTAATTTATTTTATGATAATTAATATAATTCTGTTGAGAAATAATAGTCTATGATTTAATTGGTTTACGTCTCTCAAATAAAGATTAATCTAAAGGGGAAAAAAAAGATTTTACTGATAAAAATTCCTATAATTTAGGAAATTCGAGAACATTATGCTTCTCAAATTCTTGATTTTCATCTTTTTTTAAAATAATATGAATATGTCCATGATAAATTATGAATCTATATTTCTTATTATCTCCTTCCTCAGATTTAGGCATGATTGTAGGCTTTTATGTAACTACTTTATTTTTTTCTAAAATCCAATCGTCGATCATGAATTTTTGATTCACATTTTTATTTTTATCGAAGCTTGAGTGTATTCTGGATTTTGGGATCCAGACCTCGGTACCACCATCAAATTGAATAAGTAAAGCTTTATCAGTTTCACCCTTGATAATCCCATCAATACTTTGGATCTTATTCGAATTTTTATTGTTTTCACTAAATTTCTTGTTTTTATTTAAGTTTTCTCGATTGGTTATTATTTCTTCTTGCACAATAGTGCTTGAGAAAACTCCTGGATTACTCTTTTTTGAAATATTAGGAGTAGTAGCAAATTGTATTTTTTCTTTTAATAAATGTTTCATTAATAAATCTAAAATCTTAATTTGAGCATACTCTAAGACTTTAGAATATTTGCCAATGTGAATCCATAATTTATGATATTCTCCATTTTCCCACTTGAAGGAGATTTGTGTTTTCGAATCTTTAAATGTATGGTAACTCGACCATGAGTTTGTCTCCTTATCTAAAACTCGGATAATCCAAACTATCTCCTCTAATGAAAATTTAATAACTTTGCCTTCTCCAATGCTAGGCTTTTCCCAAGATCCATTATTTTTACTTTTAATGAGTCTAAAAAAGATATAGGGCTCATTTTTAGAAGAACTTTGAATAATCAATCCTACTTTCTGGCCAAAAAAACTGTAACTATGATTATCAACCATACATCTATCAATAATTGTATATTTTTAAAGAAAAACAGAGTATGAATTTAGTATTTTTGTCGAAAATTAAAAAATTGTTTTTACAAAGGTTTTTTTAAATTTTTAATATTTCATACCACCATGGGAGCTAATAATAATAAAAAATCGGAGCTAGATGTGGTTAAAGCAACCCAATATCCTAATACATTAACGTCATTAAAAAAAGATTTTGAAACACTTGGAATTAGACCTGGACAGGTGCTGATTATGCATAGCTCATTAAGCGCGATAGGATGGACTGTTGGAGGTCCTATCTCAGTTATAAAAGCTGTGATGCAACTCCTTACTTCAGAGGGAACCTTGATTATGCCTACATTCTCTGGTGATAACACAGATCCGTCTGCTTGGGAAAATCCACCAGTGCCAGAAAGCTGGTGGGATATTATTCGTAATGAAATGCCCGCTTTTCATCCTCAAATTACCCCTACCCGAGGAATGGGAATAATTGTAAATACATTTAGAAATTTTCCAGATGTTTTACGTAGTAATCATCCCGTATCTTCATTTGCTGCTTGGGGAAAACATGCAGAATTAATCACCAAAAACCACGATTTAAAAGCCGATTTAGGTGAAAAATCTCCTTTAGCTCGAATTTATCAACTTAATGGAAAGATTTTATTAGTGGGAGTGACCCATGAAAACAATAGCTCTCTACATCTTGCTGAATATCGAAGTAATTATCCCGGTAAAAAATATAAACTAACAGGTTCTGCAATTTTAGTAAATAATGAAAGTAAATGGGTGGAATGGGAAGAATTGAATCTTAATATGGATGATTTTGAGCAATTAGGAACAGAATTCGAATCAAAAATTAATTATATTCCAGGTAAAGTTGGATTAGCAGAGGCTAGATTATTATCTCAACGAGAATTAGTGGATTTTGCCATCGAGTGGTTTAAGAAAAATCGTTAGGCTACTGAAAATCACTTTTAAATATCCACTTGAAAATTTCTTAATTCTATTCGTAAATCAGTGTTTTGTGTAAATAATATGGTATTAATATTCAGTTTCTTCGCTCGAGATAAAAAAGCACGTACATCATCAATAAAAATACACTCTTCTGGTATTAAATTATATTTATTAAGTAATTTTTGATATATTTCAAGTTCTGGTTTGATAACTTTTACTTGTCCCGAAATAACCTTGCCATCAAAGAGAGAAAGAAAATCATACTTCTTTTTTACATAATCAAATGCCTCGACAATGAAATTAGACAGAATATATACTTTATAGCCATTTGATTTTAGATCATATAACACTTCTATATTTTCTTGGATCGGAGTGAGCATCTCCATCCAATATATAAAAAAAGTTTTTATAAATTCGCGATCTTCTGGAAATTTCTTAAAAAATTCTTCTTCAGCCTTTTTGATAGAGATTGTTCCACGATCTAATTTTAACCATATTCTGCTTCTGATCACGTTTGAGATAAATTTTCTTATATATTCTTCATCGTTGGTATATTTACGTAAGAAGTGCTTGGGTTTAAAATTGAAGATTACATTACCTAAATCAAAAATTATATTCCTTATCACAATTTTATATCAACAAACAACTGGACTAAATTAAAATACAAAATAGGTAAATATAATTAAATTTTTTTTAATAATTAAGATATTTTCAACAAAAGTGGTTTTAAATTAGAGATAATTGCCTATCAGGACTAAAATACTGTCAAGAGTGTGGAAAGGAATTAACAATATATGGCACACATTGTAGTTTCTGTGGAGTTAAGCTAGTCCAAACTAGAAATTAAAAAACTAAAAGAAAGAAAATTAAGTTTAAATTGAAAAAAGCAATGAGATAGATAAAAATGTTTGAAAAAGATGACATTATGTTTCTACAAGAAATATTGATGAATTCATGGCCCGCCCATCATTATTACTTTTTACATGGATGGGTCTTACGTTTTACTGATGGTGTGACATCTCGTGCTAATTCTGTTTTCCCTTTACATTATACTGGGAATTTAAATGAATTAGATAAAGATATTACCCTCACTGAAAAAGCCTATCAATCCTTTAATTTATCAACAATCTTTACAATCCCAGAATTTTTTGAACCGTCCAATTTGCCTGATAAACTTTTGAAGAATGGATATCAACAACTTGGTTGTATTACCCATACTCTGATTCTTTCTATTCAAAATTTGAGAAATGAGGTAGTAAATGAAGATTTTACATATTTAATCATTTCTGATAGAAGAAAAGAAATATCTAGTTTTTTAGGCAAATATTCTAAAAGGGATCAAGGCTCACAAAAGATTTTAGATGCATTAACGAAAAGAATTATTATTCCACAGAAGCGTTTTATAATCGCACAATACGAACAAAAAGTTATAGGAACACTCATGGGAATACTTGATCCTCACGGATTCTTGTATATAGTTGATGTATTGGTAGATCCTGATTTTAATAGACGAAAAATAGCTACATCAATGTTTTTCAAACTTATAAATGATTGGGCTATTCCAAATGGAGCCAAAAATATATGGTTGCAAGTAGAAATTGAAAATGCAAAAGCTATGAATCTATATACAAAACTGGGATTTGAAAAAGCTTATAGTTATTACTATTTAGAAAAACAGCTATACACATAAAGATTAATTTTATATTTTTTTTTCTTTAAATTTTTCAAGGATAAGATAGAAAACCATAAGATCTTTTCTCATCTATAGAAAAAGCACTACTCATAAACCCAGAATCAATAATTTTAAGTAAACCATCGATCTCTGGATATTTTTCATAAATCCAATTAAGGATATCTTCAAAATATGTTAAAAATTTACCATATGGGATTTTATAGTCAGTAAATTCTTTATAATTTATATGCAGTAGCAAAAATCGAGTAAAATGAAAATCATTTTTTATATTGAATTGACCAAGAATGCGGATAACTAAATTTTGATTATATTTCAAATCAATAAAGAGAAGAATATCTAAAATATCTTTTATTTCTCTGTAATTATCAAAAGTTGATTCCATTAATTCTTTAAGTTTTCTAGTAACAACATTAGTTAAACTAAAAGTAGTGCGTTCTAATACAATCTCTAATTCCTCGCTATTAAAATAATCTAAATAATTATTATGCAGCAAGAATTTTATTACATTCAGATTGCTATTCTCTAATCTTTTCGCAATCTCTTCTTTAAAAACTCTCTTTGCTTTCAAGTCTCCCACTTCAGTAAGTTTCTTAAGCAGAGGAAATGCTAGATTGCTATGGATCAGATTTGTATTATAGTTATTTTCATACCATGTTTGAAGATTTGAACAGTGAGCCCAAAAAATTGTCTCAGGATTGATATTGGATGGATTATGTCCCAGATTTTCAAGAAGAGAATTTAATTTTTCTACAGCATCATCTATTGAATTGATATTCGCAATGTAATTGCCCACATAATTATCTTTGTTCAAAATAATATACTTACAATGATTGAATAATTGATTGTTTACATAAATATTAGCTTTCCCATCTTCGAATCTAAGGTCAATAAAGTTATTAATTCTAAATTTTTGCACAATAGTTAGTTGGATTTCTTAAGTTTTATTTTTTTGCCCTACAAAATCCAATTTTTTTTTCATATAATAAAAATCATTATATTCTAAAATGAAGAGATAATAAATATGGATAATATAATCAAATTTCTCTATGAAAAAATACCATACTATTCAACATTAGGTTTTGAACTACAAGAAATTGCGAATGGAAGGGCTATATTCGAGATTGAAATTCGAGAGGAGCTTACCCAGAATGGAATGATCCATGGTGGTGTTTTAGCATCTCTCGTCGATTCTACATGTGCCTGTGCTGCATTATCTTTAATCCTTCCTGATGGATATATTACAACTATAGATTTACAAGTTGAATTTTTAAAACCAGTAGCTAAAGGACGTTTGAAAGCAATAGCAAAATGTATTAAGAGTGGGAAAAACATCTTTTTTTGCAAAGCAAAAGTGTGGAATGAAAAAAAAGAACTGATCTGCACAGGAAGTACTCAACTTCTCAAAATATGATAAATTATGTAGGTTCCACAGAATATTACTCTTTTTCTCTTCTAAATTTCACAGAATCTTCTTTTTTACATTTAAGTAAACAAAAAACACTATATAGAAAATTTTTTTTATGTTCTACTATTACGGAAATCATATTTTATTGTACTTTTTTAAATTAAAACCAAAATAGTCTATATTATTATGAGAAAAACTGTAAAAGTCATTGTTTCTGGTGATGGTGGTGTTGGGAAAACTTCATTTCTCAATCGGTTAATACATGATAATTTCAACGTTAACAATGAACTAACAAAAGGGATCGATTTTTTCTCAAAAGATCTTTCAATCAATGGGCAAGAATATAATTTTGTAATGTGGGATTTTGCCGGTCAAACTCAATTCAAACAAATTTTAAATGGTTTTGTTGATGGTTCTATTGCTGCCTTTGTATTATTTGACTTATCTCGATTTAATACTCTCGCAGGTGTTGAAGAATGGATAAAAAAAATAAATGAGAATGGTAATATCCCCGTTTTTATATTAGGGAATAAATCTGATACTATTGATATTTATGATTGTAAAGTTTTTGATGATTGTATATTAGATATTATAAACAGATACAAAAATATCATTGGTTATTTAAAAATTTCTTCAAAAACAGGAGATAATGTTAAGAAAGCATTTATATCTCTAATAGAACGACTTTAGAAATTTGGTAGAAATTATACTTTTGTCATCCATCCATAGATATCTTCAATATCTAGCCTTTGTATTCCTGTTAATAATTCATATATTCTTTTAGTTACCTCTCCCGGTTCTCCATCATTAAAGATCCGTTCTTCACCTTCTAAATTCACTGATGCAATCGGTGTTATTACAGCAGCAGTTCCACTACAAAATGCTTCAGTACATGAATTATCAAATAATTCTTTGTATGAGATATCTCTTTCTTCAACTTCGATCCCTAGTTGTTTTGAAGCAAGATCCAAAATAGATTCTCTTGTAATCCCTTCTAATATTGTTCCTGTCTTTCTTGGAGTCGCTAATTTACCATTAATCATCGCGAAAAAATTAGCAGCACCGACCTCTTCGATATGCTCCAAATGCACGGCATCTAAAAATAAAATCTGAGCAAATCCTCTTGCTTTTGCTTCTTTTGCTGGTAACATTGTCCCAGCATAATTACATATTGTTTTTGCTGAACCAGTTCCGCCTGGAGCGGCTCTTGTATACACTTTTGATATTTCTAAATTAATCCCTTTAAAACCTTCTGGAAAGTAGGGTCCAACAGGCACTGTAAAAATCATTAATTTAAATTCTTCTGCGGAGTGTACACCTAAAATCGGCCCAAAACCAAATAAAATTGGGCGAATATATAAAGCACCTCCACTATCATATGGTGGAATATATTCTTCGTTTTCTTTTACCACTTTTTTCACAGCATCAATAAATTTATCTGCCTCATATTCTGGCATCAACATTCTTTTGGCACTAAAATTAAATCTCTTTGCGTTTTCTTCAGGGCGAAATAATGTTATATCTCCATTTTTCGTTCTTAAAGCTTTCATTCCTTCAAAGATACCTTGACCATAATTTAAAACGCAGGATGCTGGTGATATTTCAAAATTTCCAAATGGTACAAATTGACCACTATCCCACTTACCATCTTTATGAGTAGCAATGAACATTGTTTTAGTTTCAATAAAGTTAAAACCCAATGAATAGAAATCTATATCTTTTGGTTCTACCATATATCTCAATCTCTTTTAATAAATTAGTAGGATTAATATATGAAGCTTCTGTTAAAAAGTCTTATCAAAAAAATTTAATTAGACTATATTTAAATCAAATTTGTATATCAAATATATTTTTTGATTGTTTTAATTTATCAAAATCTAAAAAAAACATATTAGAGAAGAAATAATATGAAATTTTTTCATGAAATAATAATCAATTTACCATAAAATTTTTGAAAACTAACTAGTTATTTGAACATATGTCTTTACAAAAAGTCACTATAAATGATATTATTAAAAAGAAAAAAAATGGCGAAAAAATAGTTACTATTACATCTTATGACTATTCATTTGCCAAAATTGTTGATGACTGCGGGATTGATTTAATCTTAGTAGGAGATTCCCTTTCAATGGTTATGCTTGGTTATGCTAATACTCTTTCAGTGACTATGGATGAAATGATCCATCATACAAAAGCAGTTAGTCGAGGTGTGTCAAATGCATTAATCGTAGGAGATATGCCCTTTCTTTCATATAAAATAGATACTGCAGAAGCGGTTAAAAATGCAGGGAGATTTATCCAAGAAGGGGGTGCCGAAGCTGTTAAAGTAGAAGGGGGAACTGAAATGTGCCCCACAATTAAAGCCATGATTAATGCTGATATACAAGTTATGGGTCATATTGGTTTAACTCCACAAGCAATATATGAGTTTGGAGGATTTTTAGTTCAGGGGAAAACAATAGAAGCAGCAAAAAAACTGATCTTGGATGCAAAAAATTTGGAAGAAGCGGGAGTTTTTTCTATTGTTTTAGAAAGCATTCCTTGGCAAATAGCTAAATTAATTACAAGTAGTGTTGAAGTCCCTACCATAGGAATAGGTGCTGGATCTTATTGTGATGGTCAAATATTAGTAATTCATGATATGCTGGGTATATTCACTGATTTTAAGCCTAAATTTCTTAAGTACTTTAGTAATTTAGGTGAATCCATACGTCATGCTTTAAATGATTATAAGGATGAAGTCATAAATGGAATATATCCTAATCGGGAACATTCATATGAATTTCCTCAACAAGAATTAAATAAAATCAATAATTGGTTTGAAAATGCTGATATATGTGAAGAAGCTCATAAAATAACATAAAAATCGTATCTCCATCAGAATATCAACTAACTATCAATGTTTTTACTTTCGAGAGTAGAAATAGTTATTTTACTTTCAATATGGCTACTAGAAATTTCGCGTTTTTTCTATTTAATGAAATTTAAAAACAATTTATTTATGATATCTTTCTTTGTTTTTAGTAAAATAACGTAATTTAGTTTTATAAATAAAATTATAAATTTGTATTTATAGTTATAATATATACTAGCTAAACCATTTTAGAAAATAATTTATTATAAAATAAATTGAAACGTAAACTAGGGACATGTAATGGCTGAAGAATATGATTATCTCTTTAAATCGATTGTAGTAGGAGATGGTGGGGTCGGAAAAACTGCGTTAACTCTCAGATTTAGTAAAGGATTTTTCACTGAAGATTATAAAATGACAATTGGCGTAGATTTCCATGTAAAAACGATTAATATCGATTCTATTGAAGGTCCAATTCGAGCTAAGCTTCTGATATGGGATACTGGAGGACAGGAAAGGTTTAGTTCTATTAGACCTATGTATTATAGAGGTTCTTTAGG
>JAHPYZ010000079.1 GCA_019058425.1 Promethearchaeota archaeon | reverse complement strand
GTATTTTTTAAATGCTTTAGGAATTTTAAAAAATTTATTACATTATAGCGATTTTAATAGTATTCTTGAAAAGATAAATAACTGGAAAGAAGTAAAATCTTTTAACGAGCTTTCTATCCAAATACAATTTATATTTAGGATTCTTCCTATTTTTGCCTTAAATTTTTTCCAAAACATTAAAATCCTATATGATAATCCTGAATTGGGAAAAAAATTTAATGATCCTTCCTTAAAAAACGATATTTCTCAGAACTTAAGAAATTTTATCTCAAGTATGAAAAATAAATGGTTGACATATATCAATAAAGAAGATACACGAAAGATATATGAAACTTATAATTTGCTAATTGAAATTTTATTAGTTGCACAAGATTTTGAAGGAATAATAAAACTTAGTGATAAAATACTTGATATCATAAAACAAGAGAAAGAACCAAGAAAGAATTTATATAGTTCTGTTTTACTTAAAAAGTTAAATGCTAGTGTGTTAAAAAGTCCACATAACTCTGAAAGACTTTATCAAGAAGCTGCAGATATTCAAGAGTTTAATGATCTTCATAAAGGAATAGTATATAGTCTTTGGGGAGAGTATCTTTTGGGTAAAGAAAAGGTTCCTATAGAAAAGATTTTAAAAATATACTACGCTGCTTCAGAATGTTTTTTGCAAGCAGGGAGTCAAGAAAGTTATGTATTTTTATGGTCTGGATTTACATCCCTTTTCATTAATAGATATGGTAAAGTTGACATCTATTTAAAGCTTGAAAATAACAATTTTCTTGAGGAAATAAAGAAAAAATTAGAAATTGCTGAGAAATGGGCTAAAGATCTAAGAAATGTTAGAGCTTATGTTGGATTAGTCTTAAATTGGCGTATTTTTGATTCATCTGGTGATGTAAATGTAGCGATAAAAAAGTTAAAAGAATGTGTGAAATATGCAAAAGAAAATAGACAGTTATATCTAACAGGAGATATCTATCATCAATTAGGTACGGAATATTTTAACATTGGAGAATATAAAGAATCAATTAATCAATACAAATTATGTATTAAATATACGAAAGAATCTGGGATTAAATATAGACTAGAAAATACTTATTCAATGATGGGAGATGCTCTTTGGAGATTGAGAATGTTTGAAGATGCTATTAAGGCTCATGAGAAGGCATACAAAAGGTATAAACGAATAAAAATATTCTCAGAAGCTCAATATTCCTTGAATTCTATATTTGATATATATATAGCAAGTGGAGATATTGATAACGCTTTATCTTTAAGTGATGAGCTAATAATTTTAAGTAAAAAGTGTATTAATTCTGTTTTTCATTATGAATCTCTCTTAAGACTTGCTGAAGCTAATTATATAAAAGGAAATCAAAATAAAGCAAAGAAATACATTGATCAGGTAACGAACGCCTCTGATAAGCTTGAAAAAGATGTAAATACCCATATAAAAATCTTAAGAATTTTAATTAATTATCATAAAGGGCAAAAAGATGTACTTATAGAACCATTAAATGATTACTTTGAGGAAATTCCTCAATATAACTTTAAAATTAATGATTTTGAAATAAACTGGATAATCAGATTGGTTGACATTCTATATAAAGAGGAAAAGTTGAAAATCCTCCAGAGATTATCAAATATAATAAAAATTATTCCATTCTTCAAGGAAAGTCCAATAAGTATTTATGAATATTTTCTTCAAAATCTTGATAATTACATATCAAATTTTATGGAAAAATTTAAAGGATGGCCCGATTGGGCTAATTATTTTTTATGTTTGTTTGAAAGACCAAAACGTTTTGTCTTTGGACGATCAAATTTTATAGAAACAATAAGAACTGTGAATCCTGCTAAAAACGATTTAAAAATTGATCATCTTATAGAAGAGCTTATAGAAATCATTTCTGAGGAAGAAATTTTTAGCGAAGAGACTTTTTTTAGGTATTTAGTTGAAATCCCTAATATTTACTTTATGATCGCAAATAATAAGATAAAAACAATAAAGTACATACAAGTTATATTTAGTTTTCTTCAGAAAATGTATGAAAAGTATGTTATCTCTCTTGAAAAAATACAAGATTTAAATTTAGAACTTCAAGATAAGGAATTTAGTTTTCTTAATATTTTTATGATTCTAGCAGATGGAGCACAATCTTTGAATGACTTGGATTTAGCTCATAAAATTTATCAATTTGTGGATGAAAGTGCATTACAAAAAGACACAAAATTTACTGAAATAAAATTTTTAGAATTTTATGAAGTTTTAGCTGAGAGGAGAGGGGAAAAGACATTAGCTCTAAATATTTTGCATAAACTTGAAGCAATTTTAGAGGATCACGGAAATACAAATGATAAGATTTCTAATAAAGTAAAAGAATTACTTATAAACCTGTCAGAAAATTTTAATAAGCAAGTTGAGAAGGAAATTATAGATCTTCAAGAAGATCAGGAAGAATTAACAATTAAAAATAGATTAATGATTAAGGCTCTAAAGATTTTTCTTCAAATCAAAAAGAAAAGGATTATACAAGCTAATAAAGAAGCGTTATTATTTATACATGATAAAAATTTTGAGAAAGAAAAAGTAGCATTAGTTTGGTTTATAGCAGAATTCATTGATCGAATATATATTCAAGAGGAATTACTAGATGAGGAAATTGATGAAAAAATAATTCAGAAGTACATTAACTTATTTGAAACTGAGGATCTAAGTGAAATTCCTTTTATGGCAACTTACGAGAGAGCTTTTATTTCAATCTTCTTGAAAATGAATCAAGATATCAAAAATCAGGAAAAATTAATAAAATCATTGGAGATTTGTTTGAGAGCATTACAAGTTTTAAAGTCTTATAACTGGGATCAACTTAAGGACGGATACGGTCAGCTTCTTTCAAATCTCACACATGTTCAAATTGATTTAATTAATAAAAAAGAAATTGAAAAAGCCCTTGATTTATCTAAAAGAATATTTACAATATCAAAAGAGAATAAATTGCCTGAATTTGAATTATTTACTTTAGAACATTTAATACATGAAAGTCTGATGTTAGATGATTATAAAATGGTTATTGATTGGTGTTTTCAATATCTAGAATCAAGTCAACGTTATGAGAATCTGGAAATTTTAGATAAGAATTTTGTATTAAATAATCCTATGAATAAACAATTCTTAAATTTTATAGGAATAGATTTAGTTGATGTTCCTGATGAAGAATTAATCAAAATTACGTCTCTCAGGATCTTAGAGACTCTAAAGGGAGAGATCTTTAATAACGCAAATCTTTTTGAACCACATGAATCTGCTTATTTAAGGGATCAACTTTTTATATTAACTCTACAAAATTTGGAATGTAAATTATTAAGGAAAGGTAATAAACGTATTTTATATTCCTCCTGGTTTTATCTCCTAAATTATTTTCATATGTTTATAATAAATATCTACCGGGAATCAATCTTTCATGATCATTATCTTTATGTGGAGAAATTAATAAGAGAAGCAAAGGGTGTGGAGGAATGGGAAATAGAGATTATCACATTATGGCAAATGGCTTTAAATTTAAATAGTGATGATAATCAAATAGGATTCAGTAAAAAAGTAAGGAATTTGCTTAAAATCATACCAGAGGAGTTAAGGGAAATTACCGCAAATAATTTTGAAATCTTAGAAAAGGCGATTACAGATAATAAAGATCCATATCAATTGTATTTAAACCTTAACATAAGTGAGCTCAACATTTTGCTAAGAGAATTTAAGGAAGAAAAAGATATTAATAAAATTATGGAAATTTTAATTGAAATCCCTAAATACTACCTTTTATTAAAAGATTTTGAAAATTGTAAGAAATATATCTCAGAAGGAAAAAAAATATCAATGGAAAACGGTAGAGATAAAGACCTAATGGTATTATTTTATTTTGAGGGAATATTGCTTTTCACCATGGGAAGCTATTTAGAAGCACTAAAAACTTTTAAAATTGTTCTAAAGAACAGATTAAAAGTTAATCCTCTTGATTATATTGAAGCTAATCTATATATCATAGAAATGATAATTAAACAAGGGAATTTTATTAAAGATGAATTAGTTCAACTTTTTCAGAGATTGAAACGTCTTTATGATGAATTAGATGATGGTCTAAAAAAAGATCTTTTTTATTTTGTACTAAATCAAGGCTTTTCAAAATGTGATGTGATTTTCTTCAAAGAATTCAAGAGTTATCTTCAAGAAAATCAGAATATAATTAAAACTCAGTTTGAACTTAGTAGAGATGCTTTTGATGAAATAATTAAAATTATTCAAATTATAATGAGTATAAAGCAGAATAAATTTAATTTATTTAAAAAATATTTTAAATCATTTTTAGACATAGATCTTCAAGAGAAAACACAACTTTTCTTCTGGAATCTGTTCCCCATCTGGGTTGAAGCACTTCCAAAGGAAGAAAGAGAGAGACTAAACGAATCTATTTATCCATTTGTTAAAGATGTATATATATCATTGATGAATTCTCAGGATATACAAATTGAATGGAAAGGAATCGAAAAAAAAAAGAAAATATTAGTGAAACAACCTAAGTCCTCAAAAAGTTTATTTTATATCCTTAATTCTTTAATTCGAGAGAATCCTGAGTTTTTTAAATAGAACTCTTTTCTTGGGGAGTAATATATATCTACTCTCCAAAAAGTCATTTCATTAATTAACAAAAAATGAGGTGATTTGTTATTAAAAAAAAGCTTCTATGTGATATCTCAAACGTTGCACATCATAACAAACGAAATGACATTCCTAGTTTACAAAACATAGATCTGTTATTTTCTTGTATAAACAAAGAATATGAAATTATAGGGATCGCAGATTCTTCATTATATCATCAAATAAATGATAAAAAGCGCTACAAAAATGAATATTTAATTCCAAAAAGAATATATGAGGCTCCTGCGGGGATAACAGCAGATAATTTTATTTTGACATATGCTCTTGAAAATGATTTAAAAATTCTATCAAATGATAGATTCACCGAATATGACTTCATATCCGAAGAGTGGCTAGTTGAACACCAAATAAAGTTTATGATAATCCAAAATCATTTGATATTTCAAGAACCGGTAAGTAATCTGTTTAAAGCTGAGATGGAAATTCAGAACGACATTGATGTTCAAGATACAGCAAAAATTAAAGGGAAAATGGAGGGATAAAAAATTACAATATTAGACATTCCTTTAACTATCAATCTTCACTTTTGGCCTTATTGTAATATGAAATGTAAATATTGCTTTGCAAACTTTTCTCATATAAAACATCCTCTTTCAAAAAAAGATTGGTGTGCAATTATCCACCAACTTACTGATTTTGGTATGAAAAAAGTAAACTTCGTTGGAGGAGAACCCACTTTATGTTCCTTCTTAGGTGAATTGATTACTTTTTCAAAAGAGCTTGGATTAATAACAGGAGTAGTGTCCAATGGAACTGGTATTACTAGACAATTTCTTGATCAATATGGAAAGGTTATAGATTGGATCGGTTTAAGTCTTGATTCTGGAAATGAGAAAACTCAACAAATACTTGGTCGAGGAGACGGTACTTATGTTTCTGATATAATTACAAAGAGCAGAATGGTTAAAGAAATTGGAATTAAACTAAAAATAAATTCTGTAATTACTAGATTGAATATAAATGAGGATATGTCTAAGATTATAGACTATCTCTTTCCTGATCGATGGAAAGTTTTTCAGGTTCTTTTAATCAATGGACAAAATGAGGAGAATTCAAAGATTTTTGAAATAGATCAAGTAGAATTTCAAAATTTTGTACAAAGACATGAACAATTTAATCCAATTGCGGAAGATAACGATAGAATGCTTGAATCTTATATTATGGTAGATCCTATAGGTAGATTTTTCCAAAACTCTGATAAAATCTATAATTATAGTAGTCCCATTTTGGAATTAGGTGTTTTGGGTGCATTTGAGCAAGTTTTATACAAACATAATAAATTTATTGAACGAGGTGGAATATATGCATATTAATGTTAGTTCTAATGAATTTAACTTATTCAGAACTACATAGAAAGGAGGTGAAAAGAATAGGAAAAAGTAAAATGTCATATAAGGTAGTTTAAAGAATAAAATATCACGCTGATAAAACTGGAAAAAATCAATCTTTCAAAGAAAGAACTCAACAAGTAGTATTATTTATAGATTTTTTATAATAGCCAATTATAATAACCTTATTAATCGGTTTCACTTCCTAATTAAATAAGAAAAAGCGATATTACTCCGTCACTCGATTCCCAAATGATAGAAAAAAATTTAATACTCTAAATCTTATAGTTAAATTAATCTAATTAAATTTTTGTAAAGAAGAAAATGGATATTCCATGAAGATTTAATTAGAGATATCCTTTTCTTAAGATAGCAAAACATTATAATAAAAGCAGCAATCGCACTATTAATTATTAAGATATTAATTAAAAATCTAGTATCTACAGAAATGATATTATAACTAAGAGTCATTATATCCCATAACTTAAACATTTTAAGGAGGAGTTCTATAATTCTTTATATGCTTTAATATATATTCAAAATAAATTATAAATAAAGTAATCACATCTAAAAATGTATTCTTTTCAATAAGTAAATAATCTCCTACGTCAAAATCAGCATGCTCCACCCCTAATTCTTGAACTTTTTTTAAATACATGTCATCAATTTGACCATCTCGATGAATTAATAAATTTCTAATTAAATGAAAATGAATTAGATATTTCCAATGTGTAAAGTCATCTTCAATTTGGAAGTTAAGTAACTTATTTAATTCCTTTTTTAGTTGGTTTTCCACATTATGAAATCCTAATCCTTGTAATTGCTGTTCTATGGGAAGATCTTTCAATAAGTTAATTATTTCATTGTTAAATGCCTCAAATAAGGTGAATCCGACAATAATTCCAATCTTAAAATAGCTATTTAAGATATTATATGGATTAAATTCTTTAGAGGTAAATCCTTTCATCCATAACTTAAACCTTTTAAACTCATTGTCACTAAAACTTTCATTTTTCCTTGTAGTTTCGATATATTCATCAACATTAGATTGATCTAAAGAATGGGTACTTTTTATAAACCAAATTGGTGTTTTTAGATTTTTATTTAATTTTTTATATTTTTTTTTAATAAGCTTTTCCTTTTTCTTTGGCATGGTTTCAAGATGTTCTATATTTTTAATTAAAGGCTCTAGCTTGGGATGGGCAAAATTATTAATTCTAATAATATCTTCTTGAAGATTTAATAATCTCAATAAATATCTATTGTAAATCTCCTCAAAATCTTGGAAATTTTCTTTCATAATATTTAATGCAAATTTTCTGTTTTATCTTTGTATAAAACAAGCAGAAATATATCTTTTTCCCCCCCTATCCATTAATTTTCTTATAGATAAAAACTTTTAAAATATCACAAAACACTATAAATTACAAAAAAGAATAATTAAACGAATTTCTCGAAAATTAAGATTATTTTGGGTAGTTTTTTAAATCAATGGATAATGAAGGCGAAATTCCCAAATATTTAATTATAGATTCAAGAATTTAAAAAATCAACATTCAAAACCTAACGAATTAGAAACAATAATAGTTTTAATCATTAGTCCTAAAGAATTGAAAGATAGAATGGTCACAATTAGGAATATGATATCTGAAGAACAAAAAATTTTAACATTATCTGATTTAATCAATGAAATTTAAAAGGACTAGATAATCTTCAAAAATCTTTTGTCTTTTTCAGAAAAAAATTTAAAACAAGTAATGTTCATGATCAAACGCCACTTGGTTTTTTTTATCAATAGACCTAATTTTGTCTCGTATATGCTTTTTATATCTTGCATAATTTTTATAATTTAATATAATATTCCAATAATCAGAGTACATCTGTCTTAGACAAAAAAGAAGAAAAGAAATTGGGTTTAAAATAAAATTTGTAGCAATTCTTATCGAATTTTGTAATCCAATATGAATGTGGCCAATTGGATGAGATATTGGACTGAAAGTTTCTGGATTATAATCATATCTAATTGGAGTTGGTATTATTTCAATTAACTCCTCATCTCTCAAGAATTCCTCATCAGAAAATTCATCTATAACAAAATTTTTTTTAATTTTATAAGGACAGTGTATATACTCAAAAGATAATCTGTCTTCCATAAATAAAAAACGAAGTAAAGATTGATCTATCAATCTAAAATGATAAGATTTATTCTTATAATGAACATACCAAATTTTTTTATAATCTTGTAGATTATTCCAACGATAAAAATTCAAAATTGGGTAATTATATGATTTTACCAACAAATCATTATCATCCAAAATCTTTTTCATCCAAGGTCTTGTTAAATTTAAAATTTTTAATTTATTGCTCATATCCTTTTCTCGCTTCAATAAAATCTTTAATCAATCCTTCTAATTCCTCATCGCTAAATTCTTCACCAAATTTAGCGATCAATTCTCCAAGTAGTTTGTATTTCTTTATCTTTTTAGCAGAATCAAAACTCAATTCACGTCTAATCTTTTTAATTTCCTCTTCACTAGGATATTTGAATATTAAAAAAGGAAAGTTTGAAAGAGCTTTCTCTATCTCATCTTTACAATTTTCGGCATAATCACCTATTCCCGTTAAGGTTACCCAAGCTTTTGAACGAGTGATTGCTGTAAACAAACGATTTCTTTTCAGTAATGTAGGATTACGAAATAAAAAATCAACACCAATTATATATACAGAGTATGCTTCATTTCCTTTAGCTTTATGGATTGTACTTAATGTTATTTCATCTTTAATAAAAAAATTCATAATGTTAAATGGATCAGAATGAATATCATTTGTTTTAATACCAACATTCTCTAATTCCTCTGAAAGTTTTTTTAAAACTGATTTAGCTGAGAAATCATTAACCGCAATTACTAAAATATCATCAGGATTTAAATTTTCAACATAGATATCGTTTGTTATCAATTGAACAAGTTTTTGCAATTCATCCTCCAAGTCTTCACCTATCACAACCTTTATTATTTCTTCAGGCTTAAAATGAGATGAAATATAAGTTAGTGAATTCTTTTCAGGTCTTTCTACTTTAATGATAGATCCTGATAACGCTTCACCTTCCTTAACAATATAGCCTATATCTCCCCAATAATCCATATCTTCAATAACTTGTACCATTTTTTCACCGTAAATACCAAAACCTAAGGCGTGAGCACATATTAAAATTTCACGTGGATTACGATATACCTTTTCGAGAATAATATCTAACGAAAATTTATCTTTTGGTTTTCCATTTTCATCATATCCAAAAATATCACCAGGATTAGGTGCTTGTCTTTGAAAAATAGACTGTTGGTCATCATAAGCAAGGACAAATTTGTTTTCTTTAACTAATCTCATACAGATTTGTATAAAAGAAGCTGGAAAATCTTGTCCCTCATCAATTAAAATATAATCATATTTGGGTTTTAATTCAATCTCTTTCATCAATTGCTTACAGGCGATATCGAAAGGATCAAGATATTCATTTAAATCTGAGAGGCTCAATGGTTTTATATTATTAGAAAGACAGGTGTCTCGATACACACCATTTTTTTGTTTAGATCCCCATCCGTGTAAAACATGAATTTTATTCCAGTTTGGTTTTTCTCCATTAGAAAAATGACTATAGAATTTTGCTATCCAGGATCTAATTTGTTGATATAAACTTTTAGTCCAAAATGTGTAAATTATTTCTGCATTAGGATCATGGAGATGTACGTATGCTGCTTTCATTGTTAATATAATAGTTTTTCCTGATCCAGCTAGTCCTCTAATTCTTGTTGGTCCTTTAATTGGATCTGAAACAATTATTCGTTGGTTCCTATCAAATAGAGCAATTTCTTTTTCTAATTCATTAATTCTATATCCTTTAGTTTCTTTAGATGTGACATCTCTTTTTTTCTTTTTAATTATAGATTTCGAGCCTTCAATTGTTGCTCTCAGTTCTTGATATTCCTGTTCATCATACTCTGCTATTTTCTCAATTTGTCCCTTAAGATACTCTATGACTGAATTATCATTATTAATAATCCTATATTCACTAACAAAATCTTCTGATAATAATGGAGCATAGATTATTGGATCAATAACATAATCAAAGGTTTTCTTCTTAAATCTCCTTAAAACACGATTTATCATTAATTTAGATTGAAGAGTAACAACTAATTGCTCAATTTTTTCGTTAATTTCTACTTGAGTAGTGTTATCAATTCGTACATCATCAATTACCCAAATGATATAAATTCCGTATTTAGATATTAATAATATGTTTGGCTCAATTAATTGATCCTCGTAATCTCGAAAATATGGATAATTATAATACAACACAGAATTTCTAATATTTAATTCA
The DNA here is from genome assembly GCA_019058425.1 of Promethearchaeota archaeon. Lineage (GTDB taxonomy): Archaea > Asgardarchaeota > Lokiarchaeia > Sigyniarchaeales > SOKP01 > Loki-b32. Next base: position 11,948 of record JAHPYZ010000079.1, on the reverse strand, counting down.
TTAGATTTTTCTTGAAATAAATTAATGAGTTCATTTGCTATTCTATTATCTTTATTTGCAATAAAACAATCCATTTTGAAAACCTAATTAAATATTTTCATCAGATTTTATATCTATTTTAATATATATATGTAATCTTTTAAAAATAAAATTTGTGCACCCGCAATAGTAATGGATTGATGATTAGAAACTCACCTAAAGATCACGGACGGTTCGAATCCTCCCCCCCACGCCATTATTATTATCCAATTATTAAGGGAAGTAAATATCTCTACTAAACCTTCTCTCAACTCCTTAATTAATTGGGAATAAATACTACTGCAAGAAGTATCGCCTCATAATGAAAATCCTTACTTTAAAGTAGAAATAAGTTTGCACTTGTCTTATATATCATTCATTTAGCTTATTTAATTTATCTAATAATCTTTTTGGGATCTTAAAAGCATAATTATCCAATAATCCTAAAAATGCCTTATATATTTCTTGGTATTGTCTAAATCTATCAGAAATTAAGTCCATTATGTTCTCAATTAACTCAACTTTCAAATCTTCTAAATCTTCAAACCTTTTGTAAGACTTTTCTCTTTTTATTTTTTCAAAGAAGTGTAATAATGAATCTTCCATCTCAAGTCTATCTTTAACGAAAACTAATATTGGAATATCATATGCTTTAGCTTCATTATATTCATCTACAACAATATCACTATATTTTACACCAAGTATAATTAAAATGATATCGCTTTTTCTTACTTTTTTAATACTATTTAATCTGGTAGGATCATCTGAACCTGAATTTCCTATAATTGGTTTAAGGTGAAGGATTGGTATATATTCTTTCTCAATCTTGTGGCATTCTTCTTTTATTGTGTCATCTGTCCAAGAAGAACTAATGAAAATTTTTAAAGGATTAAAGCTAGAAGATATTCTAATCATCCCCTTTAAATAATGAAAACAATAACCCTAATCCTACTCCGATTCCTCCTAAAATGAGACCTACTTTACCTAAATCCTTTAACAATTCTTGATCCTTGACAATTTGCGTAAATTCTGATGCAAATTTATTCATTTTTTCTTGTAGATCAAATACATTATAATATTTTGAATTTCCAATCATTACTGAATAATTACCCTTATCCTTCAACTTATCATGAAGATCTTCATTAAAAAATATCATAACGGGTTTTTTTTTGATTTTAAAGATTCTTTGATTGTCTATAAGAACTTCATTTATCAAAGCCAAGAAATTCTCATTAATTAAAACAATTATAAGTACATGGGAGCTATTGATAGCGGTTATCAAATAATCTCTATCAATTGAAGCATAAGGATTTTTACCAAATGTTATAGGTCGAAAACCTTGATTGAAAAAAGCATTTTCAATCATCTCAACCATGTTTGTATCCGATTTCCTAATGCTACATAATATTAGTGCATTATATGTTAAACTCATAATTAACAAGATTTTTTTTGAATTTTAAGTATTTTATATATTTCGAATTTATAATCTTAATTACAAATTACTCTACTCTTTGCTAAATTTATAAGTACCATAGAACTATTTTTTTTTATCTCATTTTTCCTTAATAATCGGTTTCCCTTCCTAATTAAAGAAGAGAATGCGATACTAATCCTACTTTCGCTTCCTAAATTATAGAAAAAAATGCAATATTATACTTCTTATAGTTAAATTATTCTAATTAAATTTTTGTAAAGGAAAAAATGGTTATTTTATGAAGATTTAACTATAGATATCTTTTTCTTAATATAGCGAAACATTAAAATAAATGCTGCAATCGCACTAATTATTATTAAGATATTAATAAAAAATCTAATATCTATAGAAACGATACTATAGCTAAGAGTTATTGTATCCCATAATGCAGCACTGAATAAACCTGCAAAAATTACAAAGATAATGATATCTATCAAGTATTTCTGAGTTTCTTCTATTCTTATTTTGTTTTCAATAGATTCAACTTTAGAAGGTTCTAATTTATCGTCAATAGTGGGTTCTTTTTTCCTCCATATTTTTTCTCTTGTTTCTGATACAGCATCTTCAAAGTAAATCCTTGAATCCTTGAGATAATCTTTTTCATTTGGTTCATTGAGAGTTTTAAATGTATGACCATCATAAACCATAATGCCAATACCATTTTTTAAAATTCTCTCCTTAATTAAATAGGGGATCTTGATCGGGCGTGCTAAAAGTAAATAGGCTCCATCAAATCCTACCTTTTTAGCAGATATGAGTAATCTTTCAAACAATCCAGAGTAATTTAGTGAGATCGTAGATTTAATCTCAACAGCATATTTTTTATTATCTTTTTCAAAAGCTAAATCAAAAAAATATTCATATTGATGACTTTCAAGTTGTATTACTTGACAATTTTCAGTTTGCTCACAATAGTTTATAAATTTCCTTATAATTTCTCGTTCAGAAACCATAGTATACAATTCATTCGTTTTTAAGTCTTATCTTATAATACACATAATAGGAATATATTTTTATCCCCTCCTTATTATTTTCCTAAGATTAGTATATTTATTTTTCTCGCTGGATTAATCGAATACAGCGTATATATATATCAATAATTTCAAGATGACCTTCGATATTATAGAAAAATTCTGGTGGGCGACGTTCTAAGACATTCATTAATAGAAGAGTAAAGTAGAGCATAAGCGGTAATATATAAAAAACACTTTCAGGGATGAAAATCATCTCAGGCATATAGAATATTCCCATTAATAAGATAGATAAACAGAAAGATATAAATCCACTTATTATGGTGCTTTTAAAAAGCCCTTGTTCTAGAATTTCTATTTTACTTCTTACATTTTCTTTTTTTGTATAGAATTTATCAAATTCAACCTTTCCAAAAAGATTCTGAATTTCTATGCTATTAATCAATAATTTTAATCTTATCCACTTAGACTTTATATTTTTAAATATAATGCTATGAAAATTGAATGTCTTGTTCATTTCAGAGTTTTGCCGGTAAATTAATGAACGTACTATGATAAAACAAAACGTAACTATAAATAGTGTTAGATTCGATAAAAAAGCAGCAAAAAATCCTATTACTAAACCAATAATATCCAAAGTGAATATAGAAAATGATATTGATTTAAAATGCCCTATTTTAATTTTATCCAGTAGTTCTTCAAAATGATTCGATTGAGAGTCTAAAAAAACTAGAAAATGATCTAAAATCTTATCTAATATGTATTTATACTTGTCTTGAGAAAAGAAATCTGAATCGTAATTTATTTTAAGTTTTACTTCAGTATTAAATCTAATCCCAAATATGATTGTAACTACCATTAAAACTATTAAAATAAAAAAAGATATAAATGATAATATTGGAGTAGAGACTAATATCTTAAAAAATACACTTAAGATCATTAAATAAATCACTATTGGAGAAGTTAAGAGAAATATTTTTTTATCAGGAATTTGTTTGTCTTCTATTTGAATCTGATTAATAATGTCAATCTCGTTGATATAATTTTCAGCAGTGATTTGGTTAGAAATAAAATAATGACCTTTCTTTAATTTATTAATTAAACATCTGGCTATCATTTCCTTTAGGATTGTATGAGTTTGAGTTTTTTTCAAACCTAACTTTTTCTGTATAATCTTGAATTCAACTGTATTAGCTTTATCTGAACTTACTAATAAATCTAATACTATCTTTTCCTTCTTTTTTAATAAATTATTATAATTGGCGTCAGACATGATTAAATTTTGTTTTATTTTTAATATTATTATTTAAATATTGAAAACTCTCAAATTTATGTGTTTTTACTCCGGTTATCGGATGATATAACTACGGTAATCGAACTATCTTAAATTATTTTAAAATTAGTAATTTAGAATCTAAATCTTGAATAAAATACTTTTTTATAGATTTTTAAAAATTGTAATTATAGAGTAAATGCTGTAGAATTACATATTTTTAAGATTTTTTCCCTCAATAATTTATGAGGTATTTGATACAGGAAAAGAAAATATAAGAAGTATTTTCGGTGGAGGGCGATATGATGATTTATTATCAATTTTTTCAGAAGAAAAAATAACTGGCACAGGATTTGGCATGGGAGTGTACACTCTTTCCCTATTCTTAGAGACCTATAATTTGATTCCAGATGATATTAGAGAAAAAGACTCTAGTGATACAATCTATATAGCATCTATAAGTGAAGATATGTCAGCCTATGCTTTTGAACTTGCACGAATCATCCGAGATGAAGACTTTCCATGTATCATAGATTACAGATTTAAAAGTCTAAAAAATCAATTAAAAAAGGCTAATGAATTAGGAGTTCTCATAGTGTTAATCGTTGGCCCTGAAGAATTAACAGGAAGAACAGTTACTATTAGAAATATGGTCTCTGAAGAACAAAAAACTGTTGAATTAGATGATTTGATGGAAGAAATTTATGAGATCATAGATCAATTTGGCGATAATAAATTCGACCAATAAAAATTTTATTTAGGATATCAGATTTTATATCAAAAAGTTAATCATTACTTATCATGAATTTTATCAAGGACTTAATTCAATTAATAAAGGATAAAAAATCCGTGGTTTGCATGGGACTAGATCCCAGAATGGATAATGAGGGTGAAATTCCCAAATATTTGATTGAAGATATGAAAGACCCAAATGAAATTATTCTTGAATTTAATAAGATATTAATCGAAAGTACTCATGATTTAATTCCAGTGATTAAACCTCAAATTGCTTTCTATGAAAAATATGAAGCTTTGGATGCCCTAAAAGAGACTATAAAACTCGCCCATAAAAATGATTTATTAGTAATTTTAGACGCGAAACGTAATGATATTGGAAGTACATCAGAAGCTTATGCTTATTCGATTTTTGAGAATTTTAAGGCAGATGCTTGTACATTAAATGCATATCTAGGAATTGATGGGGTTAAACCCTTTTTAAATTATAAAGATAAAGGTGTTTTTATACTCTTAAAAACATCTAATCCCAGTAGCGCTGAATTTCAAGATTTATTTAGCATAAGATTAGAAGATGTTACTAATGATGTTGTTGAATATCAAGTAGAAAGTAAGCTTTTAAAGAGGAATTATATTCAACTCGCTGAGCTTATATATGATTGGAGTAAGAAATTAGTTCAATTTGAAAATTTTTCTAATTTAGGTGTTATTGTTGGTGCGACATATCCTCAAGAATTAAAAAAAATTCGGGAAGTCGCAAAAAATTCTTTTATACTAATACCTGGCTATGGTGCTCAAGGTGCTCAAGCGAAAGATATAAAAGATGGCTTTTATAAGAATGGATTAGGCGGAATTGTAAACTCTTCAAGAAGCATAATTTATGCTTATCATAAAATTAAGAAATATACTCAAGAGGATTTTGGAAATGCTGCGAGAGACGAGATAATTGAAATGAATAAGAAAATCAATAAAGAAATATTAATATAGTCGATTAAAAACCACTTCCTAAAGTTGAGCCAATAAGCGACATAGCTGATATAATTGGTCCAACAACAAATATCATAACAACTGTAGATCTTTTTAAACCAATTCTATGAATTAGATTGATAACATTTACGTCAATAAAAACAGAAAAGAAAGTTACAAGTATAATTATTCCTGCATCTTCCTCAAATCTCCCGAGTATTGTATACAAAAATATAGGTGATGCAATAAAGAGGATAATTCCAAATTGAATTCCCCAACTAGCCGCAACCCATTTCATATTTTTTTTTACTTCAGCTTTAGTAATAGCTAAAGCAATTTTTAAAAGTAACATATCAAGAAGAATCATTACCACAGCACTAATTAATAGGCTCATTTGTCCCCCTGTAGGTAATCCAAATTGAAAAAACACAAATCTCACCAATTAGATATAGTTTTTTAGAATATATAATATCAATTTATATTTATAATAATTTTTAACTATAAGAAACATTTTATTAAAACAATTTAAATTTAATTAATTAGTTTAGATTTACATCGATATTATAATAACGAAATTGGAGGAAAATAAAAAAGATTATATAAAGGTAATATGCAATGGTAGAAACTAAAGACGAAACAGTTCAATATGACGAAGAAACACCAAGGATTGCTGTATTTATATGTCAATGAGGGCTTAATATCGCGGAGGTCATTGACACCAAAGCGTTAAGCGAATTTTCAAAGAAGCTACCAAATGTTGTAGAAGTAGTAGATTATATTAGTCTTTGAACCGAACCAGGTGCTGAATTTATTAAAGAAAAAATGCTTGAGAGCAATGCGAATAGATTAGTTGTAGGATCATGTACTCCTAAGACTCATGAACCAGTCTTTAAAAGTGTCTTAGAATCAATGGGGATTGATGCTTCTTATTTAGAATTTGCTAATATTCGTGAACACTCTAGTTTTGTGCATAAAAAAGATAAAACAGGAGCTCAAAAAGTAGCTGAAGATATAATGAGATCTGCGGTAGCAAGAGCTTCGGTTTTAGAAAAGATATTAATTAAAGAAGTTGATATAACTAAAAAAGCTTTGATAATAGGTGGAGGGGTTGCAGGTCTATCTGCGGGAATTGATTTAGCTGAGGAAGGATTTGAAGTTCACTTGGTAGAAAAGAGTCCTACTATAGGTGGTAAAATGGCTAAATTAGATCGTACCTTTCCTACAGATGATTGTAGTATATGAATATTAGGCCCTGTAATGTTACAAGCAGCTAGAACTCCAAACCTTAATTTATATACGTATAGCGAAGTTGAAGAAGTTACTGGATTTGTTGGAAATTTTACAGTAAAAATAAGAAAATTCGCACGTTATGTAAATAATGATTGTAATGGATGCGGTGCCTGCTTTGAAGTCTGCCCTGCTTACGGTTATAATGAATTTAATGAAGGTATGGATTCAAGGAGAGCTATATATGTTTCTTTTGCTCAAGCAGTTCCCTCGTTAGCTCAAATTGATATGACTCGTTGTATCAAATGTGAACTATGTAAGGGGGTTTGTGAAGTAGATGCAATAGATTTCGATCAAAAAGATGAAATCGTTGAATTAAATATAGGGACAATTATTGTCGCAACCGGTTGGGATGAGTTTGAACCACCAATGGGATATTTAGGATATAACAAATATCCGAACGTGATCACTCAACTAAAACTTGAAAGAATGTTAGCTCCAAATGGTCCCACTATAGGTCATTTGGTAAGACCTTCGGATGGGAAAGAACCAAAAAAAATCTTATTCATTCAATGCGTTGGTTCAAGAGATTTAAATATGAATACCTACTGTAGTTCTGGAGTATGTTGTATGATTTCAATAAAAAATAGTAAACTAATAAAACAACACCATCCAGAAGCAGATATCACTGTTGCCTACATGGATATGCGAGCTGCTGGGAAAGATTATGAAGAATATTTCACACTCTCAAGGAAGGAAGGCATTAAGTACATAAGAACAAATGTGAGCCGGATTAAAGAAGATCCGGAAACGAGTGATCTAAAAATCGTAATGCAGAATACCTTAGGATCAGATGGATTGAAGGAACTTGAATATGACTTAGTAGTACTTTCAGCATCGATGGTTCCAGCTAGAGATGTGAATACAGTTCAAAAGATGCTTAAACTAGAAACTAGTCAAGATGGATTTTTCAAAGAATTCCATGCTAGATTAAATCCTATTGATACTAAAATTCCTGGAATTGTCCTTGCGGGAGTTAGTCAAGGTCCAAAATCTATCGTAGAGTCTATAGCTCAAGGGAGAGCTGCAGCATCTTCTGTTGCGCGACTTATGGGTAAGGATAAGTATCGTATTTTACTGATACGAGCCTCGGTAGATAAAGAAAGATGTGCTAAATGTGGTTTATGTGAGTTAAATTGCCCTTATAACGCTATAGCTCTAATGAATGATGGTGCTGAAGTAAATGAAATATTTTGTAGGGGTTGTGGATCTTGTTTAGCTAATTGTCCTTCCGAAGCGATTACTCTTAGATATTATAGAGAACCCCAATATGAAAAACAAATAGACGCCATATTAGAGGAAATATAGAGAGGTGAAAAAAATTGACAGAAACTTCAAATGCTGATATTAAGATATTAGCTTTCCTATGCTGGAAATGAGGTTACGGTGCAGGAGACATGGCTGGAACTATTCGAGCCCAATATCCTGCTACTCTTAGACCGATAAGGATAAATTGCTCGGGAAGAGTTACACCCTCATTGATGATGAGGGCAATAGGAAAGGGAGCTGATGGGGTTGCTATAGGAGCTTGATATCAAGGTGAATGTGATTACGAGACTGGTAATTTAGTCGCTGAAAGGAATGTAACATACACTAAAGAAATATTAAAAACCATCGGAATCTCGCCTGAAAGGATTCAAATATTTCATTGTAGTGCAGCTGAAGGACAAAAATTTCAAGATGAAGCAACACGAATTTCAGAAACAATTAAAGAATTAGGTAGCAATCCATTAAAAGATTCAAATTCTTCTAAAAATGAGGAAAGGGAATCAAAAAACTTGAAAAAGAAAAAAACCGAATAGAATGACCTTTTCAATAAAATTCTAGTTGAATCGGGACTCACCCTGCGAGGGTTTCGGATTTGATTTTATATTTGTGTAAAGTAAATTTTAAAATTTTAAATCTTTCTTTTAACTTTTTATTTTAAAATTAAATTTTTAATATAGTATTAATTTTAATTGATGTGAATTTAAGATGGGGAAAGATATTGAAAAGCGATTAATGAAAGCGGAACAGCTTGATAAAGCTATGCAATATAAACGAGCAGCAAAATTATTTAATACAGTTGGAAATGAATTTTTAAAATTAGGTGATATTGAACGTGCAAAAGATTGTTTTTTTAATGCTGCGAAATGTGCGATAAATGAGGATAAATACTTAAGCGGCTTAGAATTTTTAAGGAATGCTGGAAATGCAGCTCTACTTATAAATAAATTCTCTGAAGCTTATCAATTTTATACAAAAACACTTAGCTATATTCCTAGTTTACGTAGTGCTTCGGATCGTGATTATCAATTCATTCTATTTTCAAGTTTATCTTATTTATGTTTATTTATTGATGGAAAACAAGAGGAAGGTCTAAATTTAGTAAAAAAGACTAAGTCATTTGTTGATAATACTTATTTTAAAGAAAATTTCTTAATCAAACTAATAAAGGATTTAACAGTTGCGACGAAAGATAAAAAAGAAAACTATCTAAAAAAAATTCAAAATGATTTTTTAAATTTTAAGTTTTATGATGGAGAAAGTTATCTAGCAAAACTTGCATTAGTATTAGCTAAATCTATGATTACTTTGAAAACAAAATCCAGTTTTGATAAGAATGTATATACAACTAATGATATTATCAATTTAACTATAAATGTTGATACAAAACCACTTTTAGATATATCAGAGAATTCTTTTTATAACTATCAAGTAAAGGAATTAAAATTTTCTAAAATTGGTATAACTCTTTCAGACAACTTTACTACTTATAAGAAACCAGAATTTCCAATTTCCATAAAAGCGGGGCAGAATTATCAAATGAATTTATTATTTAAACCCCATTTTCAAATGGAAAAGCCTTTTATTGGACCATTTATATTAACTTCTGAATTAGATGGGAATTTAAAATTTTTTTATGAAATTCCTGAAACTTTTTATCCAAATTTAATATCTCCTCCTCCTACATTGGATATTTCAATTAAAAATTTGAGACCTCCTCTCATTGGTCAATCCTTTCCTTTAGAAATTTTAGTAGAGAACAAAAGTGAGGGAGATGCCTTAGATCTTAATATAGAAGTCGAATTTCCAGAAAATCTTAAAGTAATGAGAGGTACATTGAAAAAACAAATATATTCATTGCGATCAAATGAAAATATGAAATGGGAAATTAATCTTAAACCGCTTGAAGCCGGAGAATACTCTATTAAAATAAAAACTATGTTTAAAGATCCAGATCAAAAGCAAATTGGAGAAATAAAAGATTTCCCCCTTTCAATAAAATTATAAATCCTCTTGATTTTATTTATTTCAATCTTAAATTAAAAATTGAGAAAATAAGATGAAATTAGAAGTTAAAGAAATTAATTTTGAAACTGGAAATGCAAAGGACATTGTATTAAATATTAAGGATGCTCAAGAATTAGGACAAAAAGCAGGAGAACGTGTTTTTATAAAAAATATTAAATCAAAATCTCTTCAAGAAAAATTTTGGGTTGCAATAATTCAAATTGATTACTTAGGTACTATTGTTGAACCAGGAAAGATTGGAATATTTCGCAATCTCTTAAGAGAAAGAAAAGAACTAAAAAATGAAACGGTAGTTTCAGTAAAACCAGCCGATCCTCCAGATTCATTTAGGTTTATCCAAAAAAAAATAAAAGGACAAAAATTATCTAGTGAAGAGATTAATAGTATTATATCTGATGCTGTTTCAGGATCGTTATCAAGGATTGATCTAGCAGCATTTATAACTGGTGTTTCCATTAACGGGATGGATAATGAGGAAATGACGGCTCTAACTTTGTCAGAAACTCGGAGTGGAGAAATTTTTTATTTTGGAATGGACGTCTACGATAAACATAGCACAAAAGTTTACATATCGTAAATTTTGTTAAAAGGTGGCGTCCCTGGGAATAAAGTTTCTCTAATAATCGTTCCAATTGTTGCTGCTGCTGGTTTAACTATTCCAAAATCTTCAACAAGGGCTATAACATCCCCATCAGGAACGGCAGATTCAATGGAGGTTTTAGCACCTGTTTCATTTACTCCGGATGTTTTGAATAGTATTGTATCTGAAGAAAAAGCTTGTATAATATGGGGTGGTGCGCTTGAAACTGCCCCAGCAGATAATATTTTAATAGAAATTGAACGCCCCTTACATATGGATCCTGTAGGTCTTATGATTCCATCAATTCTCACAAAAAAACTTTCATTAGGAGTTAAGAAATTAGTTCTTGATATACCCGTAGGTGAAGGTACAAAATTCCCTACACCAGATAGAGGGAAACAATTTGCGTATTTATTCAAAGAAATTGCTGCAAATGTTGGAATAGAAGCGGAATGTGCTCTTACTTTAGCTCATCAACCTATAGGGCATGCTATCGGTCCCGCTTTAGAAGCAAAAGAAGCTCTTATCTTATTACGTGATTATTCTGCTGGACCAAACTCATTAATTGAAAAATCGACTGATTTGGCCGGTATACTTCTTGAAATGAGTGGCAAAGCTCAAAAAGGTATGGGGCAAAATTTAGCGAAAGATATCTTGAAAACTGGTAAAGCTTATGAAAAAATGAAAAAGATTATTGAAGCTCAAGGGGGTAATCCAGAAATTAAACCAGAAGATATTGAAGTAGGACCATTTATAAAAGAATTTTTTGCTTCTAAAGATGGATATATAGTTGAAGTAAACAACTCAATAATAAATCGAATTGCAAAAACAGCTGGATGCCCTAGCTCGAAGACATCAGGTGTAGAAATAATAAAAAAACAAGGAGCGAAAATAAAAGAAGGAGAATTAGTATTTAAGATATATTCTCATAGTGAAAACAAATTAAAAAGGCAGAAAAAATCTATAATTCTACAGGTGGTCCTATCCGTCTTGGAGGAATGATGATCGAAAGAGTATAATAATGCCTTTAATACCAAAAGCGATTTTTGAAGATTTCAAGAATGGTGAATTAGATAAGTCTCTTGCGATAGAATTATTAATGACTTTAATTGATAATTCTGAAAGTACTGAAACGCGAATTGAAAGCATCAGAGTTTTAAATGAAATGCCTTTGAATAATTATCAAACTTTCAAATATCTAGAGCATTTAATGATTTCTGATTTAGATGAAAATGTCAGAAATTTAACATGCATAGTCTTAAGAAATCAGTTTCTGGATAAAGTATTAGATCCAATATCATGGATGCTTGAGTATGAAAGATCAATAAAATGTCTGGTAACGGGAGTATC
>JAHPYZ010000007.1:41667-94213 GCA_019058425.1 Promethearchaeota archaeon | reverse complement strand
AAAAGTATTTTTGGAATATTTAATTTCAAAAATTATTGAATATTACTATTGATAATCTCACATGCCTTATTTCAAGAACCAAGAGGGTTATAATCTATATTACGAAAATATCAACCCCGATTCAAAGGCATGTACTATAATTTTACTTCACGGATTTGCGTCTTCTGCTTCATTTTTTAAAGCTCAAATAAAAATATTGAAAGAAAATTATCGAATCATTGCTTTTGACGCTTTAGGGCATGGAAGGAGTGACCATCCAAAGGAATTAGATCTAGCCAAGAACCTAAGATTTGATATAATAAGAGATTTAGAGGATCTTCTAAAATATTTAGATATTAAGGAGAAATATGGTATCATTGGACACTCTTTAGTAGGTGGGATGATAGGTCAGCTATTTGCTGTAAAACATCCTAAGGATATTAAATTTCTTATTCTTCTAAATTCTGGATATATTATGATTGATAACGTTGTACGGAACATCTTTTATAATTTACTCCCATATTTTATCAGGATGAATTTTTTAGAAGTCTTAGCCAACTCTGTCGAAAAAATATTAGATAAGACAATTCCATATATAATAACTGCTTTATCTGATTCATTATCTGGCTTAAATTTAACTAAAGATGATTTATATATGCAAATTGAAGATCAAATCTTTCGAATGATACATGAGATAAAAGAATATGACCCATCTGGTATTAATTGCCCTACTCTAATAATTGGTGGAAGACTTGATAATTTTGCGCCAGAACAAATGTCAGAAGAACTACATAGAATGATACCTAATTCCTCATTAAACATAATTGATATGGCAGGACATTTTGCTCCAGCTCAGAGGAAAGAGGTAGTTAATGAATTAATCTGTGAGTTTATAAGGAAACTTAAATAGTTTTTTCTCAATTGCTTTAAAATGATTAATTATGAAAAATAATAAAATTAATGATTTTGGAACAACAATTTCATTTTTTAAAGAGGAAGTAAACAAATTTGTTGATGATCGTAATTGGAACATATATCATACTCCCAAAAACTTAGTACAAGCTATAAATTGTGAAGCAGGTGAATTATCACAGCTGTTACTGTTTAAAGATTATACTGTGAAAGAGATATGGAATAACGATCAACTTCTTAAAAAAATTTCAGAAGAAATCGCTGATGTTTTCATATATCTTATTAGTTTGATAAATACCTTAGATTTGGACTTAAGTGAAATTTTTATAAAAAAAATGGAAAAAAATAAAAAAAAGTATTCAAGTAAGGAATTTAATAACGGAACTTATTATAAAAAATAAAAGAAACGTATAAAAAATGTCAGAAATTAATAAAGCGCTCTTAGCGCCGTGTGGACTATATTGTGGTGTTTGTGCGATTCATATCGCTGATAGAGATAATAATACAAAATTTAAGGAAATACTCGTTGATGTTTATAAACCATTTTCGAAAACTATTGAAGATATTAAATGTAAGGGTTGTCTTGCAGAAAATCAAGACGATATTTTTGGATATTGTAAGATGTGTCAGATTAGAGATTGTATAAAAAATAAAGGGTTCGAAAGTTGTTACCAATGTGATGATTTTCCTTGTAAATTCATTGACAAATTTCCAGTTCCTGTAGGTAAAAAGGTAATTCTAAGAGCAATACCTCAGTGGAGAGAATTAGGGACAGAAAAATGGGTTGAAGCAGAGGAAAAACGATACCATTGCCCTGAATGTGGAAACTCATTATTTCGCGGTGCAAAACGGTGTAATAAGTGTAAAAATCCTGTGAATGTAGATTGATGGGAAGATTATTTTTAAATTAATAATTAGTATTTTTATAGAAATTCTATTATTTTTTAACATGGTTACTAATAATATTGATGAAATAATTAAGGAACAATTAAAGTATACCTTAAAAGAAACAAATTTTTCTAATTTGGGAGAATTATATCGAGGTAAAGTAAGAGACAACTATATAGAACAAGATAAAAGGATAATTATTGCAACAGACCGCCTAAGTGCATTTGATAGAGTGATAACTACAATTCCATTCAAAGGTCAAATGCTAAATCAAGTTTCATCATTCTGGTTTGAAAAAACTAAAGATATTGTGAAGAATCATATTATTGATATTCCTGATCCAAATGTTGCTGTTGTTCATCAATGCAATACTGTCCCCGTTGAAGTAATTGTAAGAGGTTATTTAACTGGAAGTATGTGGCGGGATTATGATAAAGGAAATCCTACTTCAGGTATAATGCCTCCTAAAGGAATGCGAAAAAATCAAAAGTTTGATGAAATAATCGTAACTCCTTCCACAAAAGCAGAATCTGGTCATGATATTTACCTTTCAAAAGAAGAGATCTTAAAACAAGAAATGGTTGAAAAGGATATTTATGAGAAGATGGAAGAATCCGCAATTAAGTTATTTAAATTCGGACAAAAGTTTTGTGAAAACAATGGACTTATTTTAGTCGACACTAAGTACGAATTTGGATTAAAAGATAATGAATTAATAGTTATCGATGAAATACACACCCAAGATTCATCCCGATTTTGGATACTTGAAACATATGATGAAAAATTTGAAAAAGGAGATTCCCCTGATATTCTAGATAAAGAAATCTTTAGAGGTTGGCTAATGGATACATATCCTGACATTTTTCCAAATATTAAACCAGATGAAGAAATTCCTCCAATTTCAGAAGATATTAAAATAGAACTAGCAAAAAGATACATGCGGAGTTATGAAAAAATAACTGGGTTAGAATTTAAAGCAGAGATTTCTGATGTTCGAAGTAGGATTTTTGAAAGTTTAAAGTTCGCTAATTATTTATAGAATTTAAGAAAAATTTAAATAACATTCACAGTAAATTTTCGTATTATGCTGACTATAATTTTTTTATTTATTGATTTTACTTTATTCATCCTCAGTTTTGTTTTCATAATCTTAGATCTAGGTAGTTATAAGCAAGAAAGAAATGAAGAACTTAAAGGAACTATTATCCCTAAACGAAGCAAATTTGCATTATTATTTGGATTATTAGCTCTTGTACTCGCAGTAATTACAAGTTTAGGGTATATTTAATCAACTATTCATATTAGAATGAAATCTTTGAGAATTCTAGGTTTTAGCTTATTGTAAAAACTTAAATTTTATTAAGGATAAATTAGTTCTTGTCGTTTTTGTCGTTGCGTATTATTTTTAAGTTAATAAGAATTAATAAAAATATATACAACTTCTTTTTACGCAAATGGCTCTTCAAGAATTTATTGTAGAAGTAATTATTACAAATAAAGAAAAAGCGCGCGACCCCACAGGAGAAACTATAAAAAGAGACTTACTTGCCAAAAAAGGATATGACATGGTTTCAAATGTTAGAAGTGGCCAATATTTAAGGTTTAATCTTAATGCTGAGAATGAAGTGCGCGCTAAAGATATTGTTGAAGACTTATTAAATAAGTTGAGAATTTTTAACCCGGTGACTCAAAATTTCAAGATTTTAAAACTACAAAAAGAGTCTTAAGAAATTATGAGTATAAAAATAGCAGTTATTCAGTTCCCAGGAGCAAATTGTGATTTAGATACTATTCATGTGCTAAAAGATGTTATGCATATTGATGTTGATTTAATATGGCATAATTATTTTAAAGAATCTAAATACGACGGTGTTATATTACCCGGAGGCTTTTCATTTGGAGATTATTTAAGAGGAGGAATTATTGCCGCTCATAGTCCAGCAATAGATGAAGCAAAAATAATGCTTAAAGACGGGAGACCTGTAATAGGTATTTGCAATGGATGTCAAATCTTAGCGGAAGCCCAATTCATTCCAGGTGCATTTTTACATAATGAATCTCTCAAATTTATTTGTAAATGGGTAAATCTTAAGGTAGAGAATAATAATACAGCCTTTTCAAATAAAATGAATTTAGGTGATGTTCTTGCTTTGCCTATAGCTCATGCAGAAGGGCGTTATTTTGTTGATAGCATAAAGGAATTAGAAGAAAATAACCAAATCGTGTTTAAATATTCTGATGAAGAGGGTGAACTAACTAAAGATGCAAATCCCAATGGGTCATTAGGAAGTATAGCAGGAATTTGTAATTTAGAACAAAATTGCGTTGGTTTAATGCCTCACCCAGAGCGTGCTTCTGAAAAAATATTAAGTCCTATGGGCACAGAACATGGGAAATTGTTTTTTAATTCTATGTTAGAATTTATTAAGAGGAAGGTGTCCTGATGACAAGAGTAACACTCAATGGGGAAGATGCTGAAATAGAGATGACAGAGGAAGAATTTGAGAAAGTTAAAGAATTATTAGAGAGAGAACCTAGTATAACAGAACTTGGTGCATTCGATGTAATGTGGTCAGAACATTGTTCCTATAAATCATCACGACCTAAATTGAAGATATTTGAGGATGCTGAGGCAAATTATGACTATGTATTAGCTGGCCCTGGACAGGATGCTGGAGTTATTGATATTGGAGATGGATATGCCTTAGCATTTCGAATAGAATCTCATAATCATCCATCTGCTATTGAACCTTACCATGGAGCTGCAACTGGAATTGGAGGTATTATAAGAGATATTCTTTGTATGGGTGTAAGACCAATTGCTTTATTAGATCCCTTAAGATTTGGAAAATTAAAAAACAATCCACATTCACAATGGTTATTCAAATATGTAGTGAAAGGTATTGCTGATTATGGTAATTGTACTGGAATTCCTACTATAGGCGGTGAAGTAGAATTTGATGAGAGTTTTGAAAGTAATTGTTTAGTGAACGTTGCATGTATAGGATTGGGAACAATTGAAGACTTTAAGCATGCTCCTAGTAGAGCTTATAATCCTGGTGATTATGTAGTACTAATGGGGGGATCAACAGGCAGAGATGGAATTCATGGAGTAACTTTCGCATCTCGCACTTTAACAGAGATGTCGGAAGCAGATAGACCGGCTGTCCAAATTGGTGATCCATTTACTAAAAAATTAATAATAGAGGCCACATTAGAAGCAGTAAAGACTGGCTTTGTAAGAGGATTAAAAGATCTTGGTGGTGGGGGTCTTACTTGTGCAACAAGTGAATTAACTGGGGATGGGAATACGGGAGGAAATATCGATTTAAGAAAAGTATTTACAAGAGAACCAGGAATGACTTCTTATGAAATTATGCTTTCAGAATCACAGGAAAGGATGGCATTCGTAGTAAAACCTGAGGGATTAGAAACTGTTCTTGGCATCTTTAGAAAATATGAAATGGCATTTGCTGTTATTGGGAGAACTGACGACTCCAAAGTTCTTAAAGTATTTGATGGTGAGAGTTTAGTTGTAAATTTACCGGCTAAAGCCCTTTCTGAATCACCTACATTTAAACGACAAGAAAAAAAACCCTTATATTTAGAGGAATTACTAACTCAAAAAACCCCTAAACTATCCTTAGAAATTGATGAAATTATTTATAAATTAATAGCTTCGGAAAATATATGTAGCAAAGAATGGGTTTACCGACAATATGATCATGAAGTTGGTGTTAGATCTATTGTCAAATGTGGAGAAGGAGATTCAGGAGTACTTAGAATCATTGGTACGGATAAGTTTATTGCAGCCAGCGTAGGTGTGAATTCGAAGCATTGCTTTTTGGATCCTTACGAAGGTGTTAAAGGAGGACTAGTTGAAGAATGTGGAAATGTTATTGCAAATGGGGCAAAACCAATGGCGATGGTAAACTGCTGCAATTTTGGAAATCCAGAAATAGCAGAATCATTCTGGTATTTTTCTAAGGCTGTTGATGGCATGAATGATTTCTGTAGAACTATGAAAATTCCCATAGTTGGTGGAAATGTATCTTTTTATAATGAAGATGAGGTTAAGAAAACTGCTATTAAAGCTACACCAATGATAATGGTTGTGGGTCTTATTGAGGGTGAAGAGAATATTATAACACTTCCATTTAAGAAAGCGGGAGATAATCTATTTTTAATTGGTGAAACTAAAGCAGAATTGGGAGGTTCAGAATATCATTCAGTAATATATGGTCTTAAAGGAGGTATCCCCCCAAAAATAGACGATATAAAAATTAAAGCTACATGGAATTTTATCTTTGAACTTTATGAAAATGGATTAATTATAGCTAACCACGATGTAAATAAAGGTGGATTTGTTATTTCTATAGCTGAAATGTGTTTTAAGAATAATTTGGGAGCAGAATTAGACCTAACAGATTGTTTTGATAAAACTTTAAGAGATGATGAGGTTTTATTTAGTGAAACCTATGGAAGGTTTATTATAGAAGCTCATCCTAATAGTGTCAATAAAATCCTAGAGATAGCAAATAAACATAGAGTTGACATTAAAAATATCGGAACGTTAATTTCAAAGCCTGAAATTAATGTAAGAGGATTAAACTATGGAGAACTTAAACTTGAAGTATCAAAATTGAAAGATAAATTTGATTCTACAATTCCAGATTTAATGGAAATATGATTTAATATTTTATGACGGATTTTAGTTCTATGAAATGAAGAAGATAAGAGAAAAGAAATTGATTTAATAACGTAGAACATCCTAATTGTTTTAAATAATTTTGTTCGTCATATTGTAACATTTTTAATTTAAAACCGAAATCTTGAAATATTTTTATAATTATACAGATCTTGGAGAATTACATACTTACCATTTCTTAAATAGACATAATAAATTAATAAAATTTTAGAATAAACTATGAGAGCCCGTGCATGTATAAAATGTAGGGAATATGTAGTAATTCATCCTGGGAATCCCGTTAATCAGTTGGATATAAAAAAATTTGAGAAGGCACATTTAAATCATACTATAATGACTGTTGATCTTAGTGAGATAAAAGGAATCTATAATTCCTTTAAAAATCATGTAGCTGAAGAATCTTCTCAAGAAGCTAGTTAATTTTTTTGTTAAAAGAATAATTCTCAAGATCTATTGAAATTAATATCCGTTCAATTTCGTTTTCTTGATCATTCAATTATAATCATAAATATATTTATATATTCGTATCTTAATTACCTAATAGGATCTTTCACCATAATTAATCCATAATAGAAGAATATGGACGACATTCAACGCGAAAGGCTACAAAAAAGAATTAGAATAGAAAGATTATATAAAACAAGGTTTAAAAAGACACTATTAGATGAGGACAATCTGCAATTGTCTAAAGGTATGGATAATAATAAAAGGGAAAAAAAAAGCTTAAGTGAGCATTTAGATTTCTTGAAGAAATTAGTGAAATTAATTAATCGTGGAGCTACTGGATTTGATTTAGCTTATGAAGTAGAGAAAAATAAAGAAATGAAGTCTTTAATCTATGATGGTATATTGTTTTACAATACATTTCTAGAAGTTGGATCACATAGATTTATAGATGCTCCTGATAAAAAGAAATCTGATTTTAAATCTTTTAAAACCATAGAAGATACTGAAAAATATATTTTTATGATATGGTTAAAAGAAACTATCGATTCCCTTGAAAGAGAAATCAAACCTAAAGAAGATTATGCACAGTACGTAGAAGCAAGAAAAGAAAAAGATTTTGTAAAGACTAAAAAGAACCTGCTTAAAAAACTTAGTTACTGTAAAAATTGTGGAGAAAAGATACGAAGCATTGAACAAGAATATTGTGAAAAATGCGGTGTTAAACTTTTAGAAAATATCTGAATAAACAAAATAAAAGAAAAAGAAAATTGAATTTATTATTTTTCTACTTTAGTACCACACCATTTACAGAATTGTTCTGTTCCAGTAAGTTTACTTCCACATAATGAACACGATTTTGCTGTAGCTGGAGTAGTAATTGAAGGAGTACCAACTTGTCGTCCTTCTATTTTACCTCCACAGTTAGGGCAAAATTTAGAATCTGGTTTTAGAGGTGCTTTACAACGTTTGCATTTTTTAATTTTTTCTGGTACTTCTGTAGTAGTGATTTTATAGGGTGAAGTTTTAGTTGATGCCTTTCCTGGGGTTTTTTCTGGTGCTTTAAGTTTCAGTTTTTTCTGGCCTCTCCTTGCTACTACTGCTGCTAATAGTATAACTACGACAACTACAAGAACAATAATTAAGATCCATTGAACATTAAGCCATCTCTCTCTTGAGGTAACTCCTGTATTATATGTTACATCGAAAGTGATAACCGTTGATTCCTCTGGTGAAATCATTGGATCAAAATAAATAAAGAAGTACCAATTTCCTGCTGATGCTGATGGTATCGTATAAGTATCTGATAATGTTACTCCTTCTTGAACATCTTGTGAATATATTCCAGATAGATCTATAACATTAGCTGCTGCATAATTTATTGTAAAATCAACATCAATGGATGATACTCCATCATTATACCACACAATATAATAATCATCTGAATTAGCTATAGTAAGTGATCCGCTACTTTCATTGGCATTTATTGCACTTCTCAAAAATGATGCTGAGGCTTCTTGATTCCAAGAATAGAAATTATAACTATCAGTAATAAAGAAATCAATCAAAGCACTTGAGTTAAATTCATATTGAATTACCGATCCCGCTCTTAAATACCACCATTCAACCCAAACACCCTCGTTACCTTGTACTGTTTTTGAATCAATAACATCACTATATAGCGTTGTTTTTGGAAGATTTTCAAATGGAGCATTCCAGATAATAAAAGTTAAATCGCTTGATAATGATTGAACAGAGTAATCTATGCTTCCAGATTCAATATATTCATATTCATACCAGAATTCATTGAAATACAGAGTTTCAGTAGAACGATAATTTACATAGCCATTTTCATCCGCATTACTAAAGGGAAACATGAAAGCTACACCCGCAATGGGAAGTATTATTAATGCTAATATTATCATAAATAATATTCCACCGCCAACATAAACGGGACTATAATACCAAGGGCGATAATAATGTCCCGCCCAATAAGGTGAATACCACCATCTATAATACCAAGGACGATAATACCACCAAGAAGGCCTATAATATCTGCGATGCGGTCTATAATAATTATGTGAATATGGGCCACTTGGGGATCTTGAAGTTATTCTGCTAGCACCTGTTCTTCCAAAGGGGGCACCAGTTCTTGCTCCACCTCCTCTATATCCGCCACCAAATCCACCTCCCCGAAATCCGCCTCCAAATCCGCCACCTCGAAATCCACCGCCTCCAAATCCGCCACCTCGAAATCCACCACCTCCCCCACGGGGCATTTTTAAGTTGACACCTCATTCATTTTTACTTCAGGACTCTCTACTCCTCGAAAGATATAATCTCTATTAATAGCTAATAGAAGGAGGATCATCGAAATAATTGACAATATTAATCCAACTGTATCAATGTGTATCACAGGTTGAGTTGTAGTTGCAAAAGCTATACTCAATAGAATCCATTCAAAAGCCATAAAAAATACTGCTAATCCAGGTATAATTGTCCT
The DNA here is from genome assembly GCA_019058425.1 of Promethearchaeota archaeon. Lineage (GTDB taxonomy): Archaea > Asgardarchaeota > Lokiarchaeia > Sigyniarchaeales > SOKP01 > Loki-b32. Next base: position 84,779 of record JAHPYZ010000007.1, on the reverse strand, counting down.
CATTTTCCAACCAGTTTCTAAATTTCTCGTATCAGAAAAACTGGTATAAATAATTGAGAACAGGCTTATAATACCAGAAATCAGCATCAAAATGCTAAAAATATCTATTACAATCCATATTGGCTCTCTTAAATTATAAAATGGCATCAAAATTCCAGGACCTCTTACATCAAATAATGTAAAAAATAAGGTTGGATCTTCTGCCATCGGGCCCATACCAAGTAAACTCAGTAGATCACTATATTTCCCTGTAAAAAAACCAAAAATTCCCGATAAAGGTAGAAGTATACCAAGTGTGAATGCAATGATTGCACATACACTCGCAAACCAGAATTCAGCGACTTTCGTATTTTTTACTGGAATAAGCCCAACTTCATCAACCGTTGTATCTGGTATATAACTCCAACAATCATGAATTGTAGCTACTCCTATAAGCTTTTCATTTTCTACTACTGGTACAACATTTACATTTAGATCTCGCATACGAGTAAAAGCTTCAGTGACAGGAGTATCTATTGTCACTGGTTTGATTTTATACATTGCCGATATTACTTTTTGAGTTTTAGCATCAGTTCCTTCAGCAACTACATTTTGTACAATATCAAAATCAGCTATAACCCCAATGACTTTTTGTTTTTCTTCTTTGATGACTACTAAATCCGGAACTCCTAGTTCTTTCATTTTTTTTGCTGCTTCTTGAATAGTTGCATTTGAGTCAATTATTCCATATTCGTCGTTAATAACTAAATCTCTTACAAAATATTCTTTTAAAGACATGGATTAAACATCCTATTTTTAATTAAATTATTTTTTTATGAATTATCAAAAGAATGGAATATATAAATCTTTTTATTCACTCATGCTACCACACTATAAAACAGATATGTAAAAATTGGTCTCTTGATGTTTAATATTATATAATTGATAAGTTGATTAATCCAATATAAAACTGACGTATATTAGATAAACTTTCAATATTTAAAATAATTCTATTAAAGAACTAAATGAATCAAGCGTTAAATAAGGTTTAACGCGTGCTTTTGTTTGATCAAAATATTGACCTTTTCCTGTTTTTACTAAAATTGCTTTAATACCCGCATTAATAGCTCCTTGAATGTCAGACTCAAAATCATCACCAATAACAATTATCTCATCAAGGGAAAGGTTTATTTTTTTTAAAGCTTGTAGAAAATACTTTTTAGAGGGCTTTCCAAATATTTTTGGAGTGATATTAGCTGCATATGCAATCATTTGTATAAAAGATCCAGTATCGATAACGGGTTCTCCATTGCGATCGAGAAAATACCTATTGCCTTGTGTTCCAAGAAGTTTAGCACCTTTAAGTACATATTTAAAGGCAGTATTTAGACGATTCACATCCCAATTATCATGAAAATCACCCAAAACTACAAAATCTGGAATTTCATTACCTTTTACTTTATAGGTTTCTTCAAATTCTTTTTCTACTTCCTTAGTTGTGAGAAAATAAAATTTTTTTTTAGGATATTGGGATAAAAACCCTTTTAAAGCTATAATGGGTGTAAAAATTTCTTCCTTTTCAACAGAAAATCCATACTCCTGCAACATTTTTAGTATTGTTATAGGCGATTTACTATCTGTATTTGTAAAAAAAAGAAATTTTAATCCCTTTTTACGAAGTTTTAAAAGAGTGTCAATAGCCCCCGGAATTGGAACTCCTCTAAAATAAAGTGTTCCATCTAAATCAATTAATAATCCTTGAATAATATCAAAATTTCTTTTATTTTGCATTTTTATGAGAAATACAATAAAATTGAGTTATATTATACTTTAAAATCATTATTTAGGATTATTATTATGGATCTCTACATTAAATAAAAACCTTAATTTATAAATTTTTTTTGTGTGTATTATTTTTTCTTTTTGTATACAATTTTGGTATTGCGAAAATTTTATATATTTTTTTTATAACTATTTTATCAAATATACTTTTTTTTTTATAACAAGTTTATTTATATTGGAAAAAAATAAGGAAGGGATTTGTTTTATGAATATTGGAAAAAGAATGACAAGTGGTTTTGCTATTCTTATAGCCTTTTGTTTTGGAATTGGGATTGTTGGTATGATTCAAATAAATACACTAGATGGCCATATCAAAGTTTTTACTCAAAAAGAAATTACCATAACGGAAGCTGTGGACACAATGCTATATGAATCGGAGCTAATAATTCGGGAGACTTTTGAAAATCTTTATGGTGGAGAAGCACATGATCATCATAACGAGAGTGCTGAAGAAGAGACAATTATAGAGCATATTTTAGAACATGCTGAAGTTTTTAATTCATCATTAGAAACATTAGAGCAAATACACACAGAGCATAGTGAAGAACTTACATGTATCAGTGAGGACTTCAGTTGCATTATTGAGGATATTACAAGTAGTGAGCATGGAATACTTATACATACCGAAGAAATCAACCAATGTTTAAACGAAAGTGTTGAAATACGAGAGCAAACAGATGTTTTAATTACTGAATTGATCGATTTGGTTGATGATTTCTACATGAAATTAAACGCAACAATGTTGAAAAATTATCTAAGTGAACAGATATATTTAACATTTGAATATTTAGAGGGCATCTGTGAAGATACTGGCCAAGAATTTAATGTTTCAATTAATGCTTTTGATAATATAATAGATGAAATTGATACTTTTTATACAGGAGATCCACAAATTATACCTAAACTCGCTGAAATCGAAGAAAATCATCATAATTTTACTAATATGGTTAATGGAGAAGAAGGAATTATTGAAATGAAAGATCACATTGATATAATTTTGGCTGATGTAGAATCCGATTATGAAGATTTATCTGGAGATTTGAATGGAATACATTATGAAACTGAAGTCGAAATAAGACTTCTAAAAAATAGTGCGCAGTCAGGAGTGATGATCTCATATATTATTACATTGATAGCTCTAGTGGCATGCGTCATACTTGGAATTTTCATTGCAAGACCAACTGTCAGAAGTATTACAAAAGTTACAAATAATATGGAAAAAGTCTTAAAAACAGGATCTGAAGCAAGTATTAATGTAGCAAATATAGCTACAGAATTGGCTGCTAGCGCTAGTGAAGTAAATGCAGCTTCAGAAGAAATTGCTTCAACAACACAAGAAGTCTCAGAGGACAGCCAAAATATTATGGTATCTTCGAATGAAATTAAAAGAATCATGGATATAATTGTTTCTATTTCTGAACAGACCAATTTACTGGCTTTAAATGCCAGTATTGAGGCGGGTCGCGCTGGAGATTATGGTAGAGGGTTTGCTGTTGTCGCAGATGAAGTAAGAAAATTAGCTGAAGAATCAAAACGCTCTGTCTTCACAACAGGGACAAAAATTACGGAGATTCTTAGGGGTCTTGAAAGTACTACAGGTTCTATTGAAGGAATTAGTGCTTCAGCAGAACAACAGACAGCTTCTATGGAAGAAATCTCTGCTACAGCTAATAAGTTAGGCGTCTTAGCAGAAAACTTAAAAAATAATTTAAATCAATACAATACAATTAGTTCAGAAGAAGAAAAGCCAAAGAAAGCAAAGAAGGCAAAAAAAGCCAAGAACCCCAAAGAAAAAAAGGCTTTAAAAGTAAAATCTAAACTGAAAAGATAAAATTTAATAATTTATTTTTTTTTTTATTTTTTTTATAATAATTTGTTTTATTATTTATTGTAAAAATGTTCGTGAAAGCTTCATTTCGCGTTTTTCTATATATCTCCTTGTATTCTCTAGATGTATATTTCAATAATACAATTGAAGTAAATTAAATAAAAAGAAAAAAAAATTGTTTTCTAATTCTTAATAAATAATTCCTTTACAAATCTAGGTAATGTAAATCCTATATAAAAACAGATCGAACTGAAGATTACGAAAGTTCTTGCAAGAAATATAGTGATTTCTGTAGGGTTTTCTGCTCCGATAACATCTATCATGGTTCCAATTGTAAATGTGAGAAATGCGATTATTAGAAACTTTCCCTTTAGTTTAATTTCACGATCCTCTGCTCGTAAACTGCTTCTAGCAAATAAAAACCCTGTAACTAAAAAGAGGATGATTGAGAATAATAGATAAATTTGTATCCAGATCGCCCATTCCACAACAAAAGCGCTTAATTGGTCTCCAATTAGAAGAGGATTCATAAAAAATATAATCAGGAATGCAATTTCAAATAAAAGAGCTTCGATTCCAAAAAATAGCATTATCTTCTTCTGATGTTTTTTGGCAAGAAAATTAGTAAAAGCATATAACCAAGTAATATGAATTGGAGCAATAAAAGCATTAGCTAAGAAAAAATATAAAGCAGGAGGTAAACTTATCCCTAAGATCATGTTTATAATGAATTGAATCGCATCTGACCAATAAGGGCTAACTAATAATATCCATGTAATTCCGACTAAGAGTAATTCCAATTTTTTATATTCGACATACTTTAATATGATAAATAGCCCTAATATCGTTGATATAATAACAGAAGCGAAGGTAAAACTTCCATAGAATATTTCGAATCCAGTTAATTGTGCTAACATTTTCTTAAAAAATTTTTCTCTTAAAAGATTTAAGAGTTTAATTCATATTAGTTTTATAATAAGATGGTATTTAATTTAATGTTTTTTTTTCATTATGTTTTCCGTGTTATCTCTACGTATTAAAGGATTCCCATTTTTTCCATCTCAATTTCTCTTCTCGAGCTTTTTAGGTAGAAATTTTATTATAGTCACAGAACTTAAAGCAACAATAAAAATTATAACCCAAATAATTTCATAAGTCCATATATTCATATACCATAGAGGTTTTGTTAAATCATTGAATTTCTGAGGAGTATTTGTTTTTACCCATCTAGCACCAAGACACCATAACTGTGTATGTCTTTCTTTTGCGTCAATGGTGTATACCATTACAGAGATATTTGATTGATATAAATCTCTGTATTCATTATTTGAATAGGAATCACCAGTGTTAATATAAGAAAAATTATAAGGAGAAGATTCAAAATCTACTATCGAAGGAGAACCACGCATTCCTAATAAAATCTCTGGTGCTCGAATATTTATCATTTCAATCCATTCAGTATTACTTGTAGGAATCATAACTTTATTTAAACTTATACCTGAATCAATCGTCATATTTAAAAGGATTTCATAAAAATCATCATAAAAAGGATGACTTGAATCTGGCATATAAGGATCGAAATCTAAATACAAATTATTATCTCGCGTGAAGTTTAGAACTTCTTCAAAAGTAGGTATTCTTATCCCACGATATGATTCTGCTTTTGTATTAGATATAATTCCATTGGATATTGTACCAAAAGAATCTTTATCTACAAACCAAGAACCTGCATCTAATTCTTTAAGTTCTGAAATAGTAAAAGTTTCTGCTCTATCATTTTTCCTACTAGGAAAATGGGCTGAAATATTAGTAGTTCTTAGTAATAAATCATCATGCATTAAAAATGGAACTCCATCAAAACTAATTCGAATATCAACTTCCCAACCTACTACTGTATCATAATCAAGAGAAACATTGCCTGCTGCGATTGTGTTCTCTGGTGCTAGAGAAGAACCACCTCTATGTGCTATTAAATATGGTTTTGAAGGCAAACTTCCATATATAACGTTTGTAGGAATATATAATATTGGGAAAATAAATGCAAATAAGTACAAAATGATAAGAAAAATCATCATAAGAATAGATTTCTTATTTGAATCAATTATCTTTTCAGTTAGATAATTTTTAATTTTAGGTAAGGTCTTGATTAGTGGATATAAAAGTATAATAAGAAGTAGATCAAGGATAAAAAATAGATAAATACTATAAAAATCCAAAACATACAAGATTTTCTTATACTCACCAAACATATCAAAAAAATATAAGATAACAATTAAAAGGATTATGTAAAAGATGACTAATACAATTGGTAATATTCTATTTAATTTATGGGGCGAAATCTCGTCTATTTTTGTGAATTTTCTTAAACTGACTAGTACCAATACTATGCCATAAAATAATGGTATAATCAGATTTATTCTTAATAAAAGAACAATGTCAAAATCAAATCCTACCCAACTCGATACCTCTGAATTAATTTCAAACCAATAAGGTTCAAGAGCATAGATCAATTCTGTAAATACTATTAGATTAACACATAAAATGACATAAAGCAAAACCCATTTTTTCCCTTTTTTCTTTTGCAATTTATCTAAAAATGACATCTTCATTTCAAATAACAATATTGTTAGTTATTGTTATTTTACTCATAATACTAATAAGTATTTCTATTGTTCTTTTAGTCAGAGGTTTCAAATTAATTCGAAATATTTCACATATTCTATAATTAAAAAGATATTTTAATATCCCTAAATGATACAATCCTCTGATTATTAATTCTTAAGGCTTATTTATATTAATTTCTTATCTTTTTTCTTTTGAATCACTATTTAATTGCATTTATTTATACTTTATTGTAATATTTTTGAATATTCGATCACCGATATATTTAAATAGTTGATTTACCTTTAATATCACAAGTTTTATCAAAAACTGATATATTGGTGAGGTTAAAAAAATGTTCTTTGGCAAACGATTTAGTGGTCATCAAGGTGAACCATTTTCTGGTTTAGATATTTTAGTCCTATCTATAATTAGAAATAAAGACGGGGTCTCTGGATATGAAATAAGTCAAATTATCAATAAAAAATTTAAACCAATGTGGAGAGCTTCCCCGGGAACAATATATCCTTTATTGAATAGGTTGATTGAGAAAGGATTTGTCAATACTGAAGAATTTATAGATGAAAATAATCGTCAAAAAAAAATTTACAGTATTACTCCTCAAGGAACAGAGAGATTGAAAGAAGTGTTAAAGGATAATTTTGAACATAGTATGAATACTCTTGGTGATTATATTCGCACTGTTGTTAATGCGTGGATGCCTCATGAAAAACAAATTAAAGGAGTAATGTCATGCTTTCCTTATCATTGTGGAACAACTGATAGAGAAATCGATCAGGAAGATTATTCTTTAACAAATATTAGACGAGTTGAAAGAATTGTGAATGATTTAAAATATAGTAAGGAAAGAATTTCGATGAGATTAGAGGATATTACCAAAAAACTTGACAAATATGAAGGTATGTTAAAGACCCTTATAAATAAGAGAGAAGCGAATATCAAGACAATTCCAATTGTTGATGATGATGAGTATGAACAATTTTAGCTAAACCAATTCGAAATTAAAAAAAATATATGGAGGAAAAAATATGTGTAATGAAAATTATCATGAACCTAAAGGGTTTGCTGGTTGTTTCCAATTTGGACCTCACGATGTAGCAAAAATGAAACGTATGGCGAGACATTTTATGCACGGATTTATGGGAAGTCACTTACCTCATAATATAGAAGATCTTGGAGATTCTTATTTGATTAGCATTCCATTAGCGGGTCGTACAAAGGAAGAAGTTAAGGTATCATTACTTAATAAGCATATTAACATCAAAGCGGAGAAGCCTAAAATTCCTGAAAAAGAAAATGTGAAGGAGAAGCCAGAAGAAGAGAAGTCTGCACAAGATTGGTGTGGACCTTTTTTTAGAAAGGGATTTTCCTTTATTGAAGTAAATATGGACATTCCATTACCCGTTGATGCAGATACAGATACTTTAATCTCTAAAATGGCAAATGGTCTTCTAAAGATCACAATGCAAAAGAAACCAGCAAAAAATATTGATATAAGTGAGAATTAATAAAAATACCAAAACTATAGGCGGAGCGCTTTAGATGTAAGATAATAAAGTATCCCGAAGATGATTTTAAAATCTAACACTAAAGCACCCCACATAATAATATTTTTTTTTTATTTTTTAATTTACTGTTTAATTTAGCTTATTCTTTTTTATAATAATATTTTCTCTACAAAAATGTTATTTTTATGTTTAGAAAATAACAAAAGAACTTTTTAAAACTTTAACACATTAATTTACTACAATTAATTTTTTGAAATAATAATTTTAAAAAAGTAAAACTCAAAAAAATGAAAACTCAGGAATTAAAAGAAAGAGAGATTAAATCGATAAACTTGATACTCGTTGCTTTTTCTTTGATAATTTTTGGTTCTTTAGGGATTGTTTTTATAACACAGATGGAATTACATCCTGGATGGATTTGGGAAGATGAAACTGAGAAATATTCAACAGAATTCTATGCTATAGAAGCTGATGATATAAACAGCGATGGAATAAATGATGTAATAACTTACGCTGATATTAATCATCTTAGTAGTGATGTTAATCCTCAATATAATACTACTCAATATGGTGCAATTTTTGCTTTAAATGGTCTCAACGGTCATGCTATTTGGTCTAAATCCTATATGGGGCCTGTTGAAAGGCTTTTTCCAATAATGGATGTTGATTCTGATGGCTTTCGTGATTATTTTGTGAATATTGCATCTGTAACTCCTAATTGGACAGAATATAATCAGCTAGAAATTATTCCAAACTCATTTACTAATGAAATTGTTAGTGGTCATAAAGGTGCCGACCCATCAATTTTACATGATATAAGTAAAAATTTTACAGGTTCGTTTATATCTGATTTGGTTAGTTTTGAAGATACTACTGATGATTTTGAAGACTTAATTTGTTTGGAAGTTGAATATAATAAAACTTTAGATAGGTGGTTTTGGAATATTGCTTCCTATTATGTTAATGGAACGAAGACTCATTCTAAATACGTAGACGATTCTTGGCTTCAATTTCAAGAACAACAACCTATCCCAGGAATTGAAATATTTCAATATAATGAAGAACCTCAATTACTCTACATAGGAGGGAATTCAATTCGACTATTGAACCTTAGTTCTTCGAATTTTCTGAATTATACTTATAATGAACAATTATTTACAATAGATGGTCCAAGAACTTATATAATTATAGAAGATTTAAATTCAGATGGTATATCAGAGATCTTAATTGCTACTAGCGATGAAGAAATTATACTGATTAATGGTATAGATGGAACTGAAATTCGTAGATTTAGTGTTCCATATGAAATTGGTTATACGAAAATAAATGAAATTCCAAACCCAATTGGTGATGATGTGACATATTTTTCTATTGAAAATTCTGCATATACTGGAGGTGATCACAATGACGTTATTTTAGAAATATATAGCTTAACAATAGGAACACAGAACTTAGAATGGGATTTTACTAAAACTGCGAGATCTAGAGCTAATTTATTAGTACTTGATGAAGATCTTGATGGAGATTCAGTCAATGAAATTGTAGTTCGTGAAGATATTGAAACTGCGGTAGGTATAGAAAATATCGCAAGATTTAGTATAATTAGTTTTACTACTGAAGAAGTGTTTGGAATAATTAATCTCCAGTACTCTGCTGATACGATAATAAATATTGGTGATATTGACAGTAACGGAAAGAGAGATTTTCTTATTTGTGAGGAAGCAAGAGTTATAGCTTTATCAACGACAAAACCAGTCGGAATTTGGCTTTCTCCAGGGTTTAGATTTGGATTTCCATTATTTATAATACTAGCTGTTATGTTAGGAGGAGGAGTATTGATTCTGATAATTAGAAGTAAGGATCTTAGGATGAGTCGTAAAGAAATTAGAGCAAGTATTAAACAAACAAAATTAACTCTTGCAGTAAATGTAATAGTGCTTATACTTATGACACTTGTTTTTATCCTATTCTTACTTCAATTAAACATTTTCAATAATACTCTTATAGCACATCATCAAATGACAGACTTGATTATAACATTTATAACTGTAGTTATTATATGGTATGCAATCCTTCCATTGTCAGCAGCAATCTTTAATCAATATTCACCTCGTTTTGCTTATTTCTTTATCCGCTTACGTAAATCATTCTTTAAAATATCAAAAAGTTATAATCACGATATAATAGTAGTGGATATGAAAGATCGACGAAAAATTGGTATTGTGACTCAAATTAAAAGAACTATCTTGCCAATATTTCTCTCAATTACCGTTGGATTTTATATATATAATTTCTTCGCACCACTTCTAGGGTACTCTCAAGGTTTCATACGATTCTCCTCACCTTCGTTCTTTAGCTTTATAATAGGTTATATGTTGTTATGCTTGTTCCCAACAATATTATCATATCCGTTATTCGCTTTTTTCATTTCAGGAAATTTCTTACTAGATGATGCAGGAATTGTTTATTTTAAAGAATCAAAGAAATATCGTCAACCTGGGGATATCGAACCAATAAGTATATGGGCTCAATCATTAATAAAAGGAATTGCGGGATTGTCAGCATTAATTACTTTTGCTACTTTCTTCTTAACGGTGAACTTTTCTGGTTTTTTTATGGGAACTCCAATCTTCGTCATTTTTGGTACTTTAATGGTTATTGTATTGTTTTGGGGAGCCCCATTTATAACTGGATTCTCATATATTCTTTTAGCAGGTCAAGTAATGGAATACTCGATTGAAAGCAATGCCCAAAAATTATATGAGAAAATGGAGGAAAAAGGTTATGATACAACGCCTCGTGATATTATGAATATTTATCCACCAGGTTTTGAACCGCCAAAAAGAGAAAAGAAAGAAAAAATTGGTGACACTGAATCTACTCCACTTATTTAATTTATTAACAAATCTTTTTTTTTAGATTATATTTTAAAATTTGTATTTTGCATTCAATTTCATTTCTAACTAACAAAATAATAAAACAAAAGTTTGAAAGACCATGAAAAAATTAGATGTTGGAATCATTGGTTGTGGAGTTATCTTTGATCTTAACATTCTTGGATATTTAGATCGTGATGACCTTGAAATTACTTGTTTATGCGATAGTAAAAAGAGACATAGTAAAGAAAAGATTGAAAAATTTAATCTAGGATCTGATGTTAGGCACTACAATGACTACAAAGAAATGCTTGATGCGGAAAGTATCGATATTCTCGAAATCCTATTGCCTCAATTTTTGCATTCCGAAGTGACCCAATATGCTGCCCAAAAAGATATTTTAGGAATAAGTGTACAAAAACCTATGGCAAATTCGATTAAAGATTGTGATAAAATGATTAACGCTTGCAAGAGCAATAATGTAAAACTAAAAGTCTTTGAAAATTTCATGTTTTATCCTCCAATCATGAAAGCAAAAGAATTATTAGATGATGGAATTATAGGAGAAGTTAATTCAATTCACATAAAAACTGTTGAAGCAACTAAAGGAGGGTGGAACATATCTACTACTACATGGATATGGAGGTTAGATCCGAATTTATGTGGAGGAGGATTGGAATGTGGGTCACCTATTGTATTTGATGACGGATTCCATAAATTTTGGTTGGCACAACATTTGGTTGGAGCAAAAATTGAAAAGGTTTATTCTTGGATTGATAGATTTAATAATTTAGATTCTCCTGCTTATTTTATGTGGAAGTATGCACCACTAAAAGATTCAGATTTTTTTGTTCCTACATATGGAAGTATGGAATACAATTATTCTCCCAACATGAATTTACCTAGTCCCTATTATCCAGAAGATGAATTCATTTCTATTACTGGATCAGAAGGAATTATGTGGATAAATCAAGCTACTGCGGGAAATAATATTATGTCTAAATCAGGAGTTTTTCCAGCAATTGTTATTTTTAAAGATGGAAAGATTGAAACACTAAATGATATGGAACGAGATTGGAAGTTTGGATTTATTAATTCAACACACCATTTCATTGAAGCAATAAAGAACGACACAGCTCCAATATTATCAGGTGAGGAAGGAAAATATACAACTCAATTTGCGTTAGCTGCTCTAAAGTCTTCAATCGAAGGGAAGGAGATATGTCCAGATGATATTAAGGAATAACCTATTTTTTATCTAATATCTTTGATCCTTGCTATGAAGTTTTTGGGAGGCATAGTTTTTGATACAAACAGATTTACAGTGTGTACTTTAAACTCAGGATTTTCTTCTGTTAATTCTAACATTCTATTAAAGTTTCTTCCATTATTTTCATAAAAAAACTTTAACATTGAAAGCTTCAGTTTAAAACTTCTTATTATATATTTGATTTCAGAATGTGTTTTATATTTTTTTAGAACATTTTTTGAATAATCTTCTTCGTGCAAAGCATCAATAGCAGTTTCAGCAGCAATTTTTCCAGATTTGATTGACGAAGGAATTCCTTCTCCGCTTATGGGAGAGACAAAACCACCATTATCACCAACAAGCATTAAATTATCTGAATACAGGCTCTTTTCCAATATACCTCCAACAGGATATGGAAAAGATCCTTCCCAAATGATTTTATAATCCGTCCCTGTGATGTATTTCTTAGTATTTGGATTAGCAAGAAACTCATGATAAAGAGTGTTTATATTACATTGGAGATTAGCTTCATTAAATGTAGTTACTCCAATATTAAATCTCTTATTCCCCATTGGAAAAATCCAACCATACCCATTATAAGGCATGAAAAACGTATAAATGAATTCATTATCTAACTGATGCTTTCCTTCCATGATCGCACATTTACCCATTCCAAGGTCGTCAACTTTCCATCTATGTCTTAACCCCGATCTAAGCGCTAATTTAGAACTCACACCATCAGCTATGACTATAATTTTTCCATGATATTCTTTTATTCCTTCGGGAGTCCTTGTTTTTATTCCAATGTAATTTCCATCTTTAGATATGAAATTGTAAGATAAATTTTTATCAAAAAGCTGGGCTCCAGCATCGATCGCAGTGTTTCTTAGGAGATCGTCAAGTTCTAAGCGATCTATAACAGCACCATATCTGCTACTTTCTAATTTGAAATCTAGTTTATGAAAATCTGCAGAATACATTGTTATTCCATTTATTCTAGGAAGGTTCAATTTTTTTAATTCCGGACATAAGTTAAAAACTTTATAAGTAATGCCTCCACCACACGGTTTTCGCCATTTTATATCTTTTTCAATCAAAGCAACTTTATATCCAGCTTTGGCTAAAATTTCAGCACATTTTGACCCTGCGGGGCCCGCTCCTGATATTACAATATCATACATAATATGAATAAGTGTTTTATTTTTGATTTTAATTTGATTGTTATTTGCTTTAGTTTATATTTTGACAATCAAAAATCTAAGTGTATTATGGTCGTATTATACTGATATATTATATTGTGAAAGTGTGTAAATTATAACAAAAACAATAAGTTTTGAATATTAAAAGGGGTTTTATAAAAAAAAATGAAATTAATAACATGTCATATTCCCGAAGCGTATCTAAGTGGAATTGAAGAGCTAGTTAACATGAACCTTTATCCCAATCGTTCAGAAGTAATTCGAGTAGCAATTCGTGATTTACTGAAAACTGAACTCAGTTCGCTTTTGAGAAAAAAAGAATGATTAAACATTTTTTCTCCTTTCTTTTTATTCTGAATAGTGGGATTTTATTACAGATTATTTACAATTATTCATAAAATTGCGAGGCTAAGTGCCATGACAAACATCCCAGTAACAAATCCTATTATTGAGTAATGTTCTTTAGCTAATGCGCGAGAAATTGGTAATAATTCATCCAAAGATATATAAACCATAATTCCTGCGACTGCTCCTAGCATAGCGTTTAGTACAAAATCATTAATAAAGGGGAATAGAATAAGCCAAGTTAATAAAGCTCCCAAGGGTTCACTCATTCCAGATATGAAAGACCATTTAAATGCTTTTTTTTTATTTAATGTACAGGCATAAATAGGTACAGCGACAGCAATTCCTTCTGGTACATTATGTAAAGCTATAGCTATAGTTAAAGCAATTCCAAGCTGAAGCTCTGTCAAGGTACCAATAAAAGTTGCCATACCTTCTGGAAAATTGTGTATAAATACTCCAAAAAATATGAAGATGGATGTCTTTACTAATTTATCATTTTTTTTTTGACCATGTTTATGATGACCATGACGATGGCCATGGTGTAAATGAGGTTTACATTCTCCGCTATTATTTATTAATAGTTCAATAGAATCCTCAAACTCATATTCGTGGGACACTAATACATCTACTATAAACATAATTATCATTCCTATAAAGAACATTAAAGTTCCCACGAAAAATCCGAGTACATTTATGCTATCTTGTAGAAGCTCTACAAATGAAATAAAAATCATTACTCCTGCAGAAAATCCCATGATATAAGATAATGTTTTAGGATTTGGTCTTTTCATAAAAACAGCTATAAGACTGCCTATAGAAGTAGATAATCCTGCCAATAAAGTTAAGAGCAAAGCAAGAACTACATTTTCCATATTTCAAATCACTTTTAATTTCTAAATCAGAAGAATCATTTTAGTTTATTTAATGATTTATTTTTATAATATCCCTTACAACTGTTAGCAGTTAAGAATATAATCGAAATATTTACAACTAAAAAATTTTATTAATTAGTTACGTCTAAATAAACAAAAATTATCTTCCTATTTAAAGATTATGTGATCTTTAACTGAGATTTATAATATTTTTGGATGGAAATATATTATTATAATTTAAGCTTTTCACGAAAGAGATAAAATAGAAATGAAATAAAGATTAATTGGAAGATTTAATCCAATACTCTTTTTTTTTTTTAAGATTATATATAATATGGTATCTTTTTCTTTATTAATATTATTAAGTTAATTTTGGGGTTATTGTATGAGACAAATAACTGATGCAGATAAATTATTTTATTTCGAAAAGAATTTCTTTACTATGGATGGCGTGTGGATGCTAGAAACTGAAAAAGAAGTAGGGTGGGATGTTGCTCTAAAAATTGATAAAGACGTTTGGATTAGACTTATGAAAATTATTTTTAGAAGGATAAAGAATTATCTCAAGATCAAAACAAACACTTTAGATGATTTAGTTGAGATAATCACTTTTAGATGGTCTATAGAAGGATGGAAATATCTAGTTAATAAGATTTCTGATTCAGAAGTGATTATTGAAATAAATGAATGTCCATATAAAGCGATTATGGAAAGAAATCCAGAGCGACAAGATAGAATACCTTTGATCTGCAAAAATATGTGTAATCCTTTTTATAAGGAAGCATTTCAAGATTTTAACCCAAAGATAAAATTTGAACGAAATATGTTTATGGGATTAGGAGATAATGTATGTGATTTTTGTTTTAAATTAATTAATAAGCAATAACCATAATTAATTGCTATAAATTGCTTCAAAATGTTTAATTTGATTCCTTACTTCTGAGATAATCAGATCCTTTTCTTTTTGAGTAATTTTATATTGATTAAATATTATTTTATCAATATTTTTTAACAATTGACTAATATTCGCATCGATTATTTGATTACCTACAGCTAATAATCTACCTATTTTTTCTACTTTTTCTACGATTTTCCTTTTAATATTTTCATCAGGACTAACAATAGGCAAATGTCTAATCATGTATTGGTTTAAATTGATGGTAGTATCTTTCTGATTATTTATTCCATAAATACAATAAAATTGGATTAAACTAGAATTGAGAATAGCACATAGATATTTTAATTCATCAGAATCATTATGAAGTAATGAATATATTGATGAAGTAAAGCAAATAGTATCTTCAGTATATATTGCTTCTGGAATAATATTATTGTGTTTTATTAGCAATTTTGGGCGTTTATAATACTCATAATTATTGCCTTTTAAGATTCTAGGATTTACTTTTTCTATATCAAAAGATTTGATCTTAGTGAAATTGTAATAAATGAAATCATTTCTAGCGCTAATAAAAAAGCAAGAACCATTTGTGTCCTTTCTTAAAATTTCTTTTACTAATTTTAATCCTTTTTCTTCTTCTCCTCGGATCATTTTTGGAAAATCTACGGGATTTAAGTAGTTTAAGTTGCCAATTTTTTCAATCTTTTCAATTAAATCATATATTTCCTTGTTCATTTTAATTCTAATCCGATTCAATTCAACCGTCCTTGAACCGCAAATGATGCAATTCTTCTTAAAACTATAGGCATATAATTTTTTTGATTTTAAGTTAAAAGGGCAGTTAAAATTAAAGCAAATTCTTAAACCATCTACATTTTGATCAGAATAAGTAATTGTTTTGGTTTTTGGATAATTATATATCTCTAAATC
Source organism: Promethearchaeota archaeon (assembly GCA_019058425.1). Classification (GTDB taxonomy): domain Archaea; phylum Asgardarchaeota; class Lokiarchaeia; order Sigyniarchaeales; family SOKP01; genus Loki-b32. The sequence goes on along the minus strand of JAHPYZ010000007.1, from coordinate 68,628 downwards.
TCTGTTTTTTGAAGCTTTTTTATTCTCATATAAAACAATTTGTACTTCATTAGTGGCGGTTTTAAACATCTTAGAACCTATATCAAATATTTTTAAGATATTAACTTTGGAAAGAAAATCATTCCTGAAATCAATATAACTTTGCCTAAGAAGAAAACTTTTTGGAACTAAGAACCCTATAACTTCATTACTCCATTCTAAAGCTTTTAATAAAAATGCACAGTAAATATCCTTATGAAAAATATTTTCCTTTTTCAGAATTTCTTTCTCATCTGGATTTAGAATATTTCCATAGGGTGGATTTCCTATAATTATATCAAATTTAGGAAAAGCCGAATTTATTATACTATTTTGGATTATCAAATTTGAGTTTAGGATTGAGAGCGATTCTTTCAGAGTATTATCATCCTTAAACTGACACCATCCAAAAAGTTTCAATATACATAATTTAATTGCATTTTCATTAATATCATAACCAAATAAGTTTTTTAGTATTTGATTTTGGATATTAAGTTCAGTTTGGTTTAAATTTAGGTTTCTAATAATAGTATAAATGATATCAGCAGAACTTAAGAGAAATCCTCCAGAACCACATGCAGGATCGCAGATTTTAACATTTAACAATATTTCTATTAACTCTTGTCTGAAGTCAAGCCCAAATTTATAAATCTCATCTAAATTTTGTATTTTTTTAAAATTATGGCTATGTTCTTTGAGTTTTTTATTAATTAAAATAATTAAAGCTTCAGAAACAATAAAATCTGAAATTTCTTTATTTGTATAAAATACACCTTCTTTCTTCCGTTTGAGATAGCCACTTAAGAAATATTCCTCGAATATATCAACTAAAGGAACTAGCTCAATTAGTTGTTGAAGATCATAAGTCTTTATAGATTTATCAAACACTCCAATAAATTCCTTGAAATTTTTAAAAACCTCTTGAGGTACCATTTCTTTAATTTCAAAATTCCTTTGATTATCATCTATAATTTACAGTTTAAAATATTTTATTGTTTATATGCTATTTTTGTTATATTTTTATAGTTAAATTAACTTAATATAATAGAGAATATGACAAGTGATAAAAAGGAAAAAAAGGACTATTACGGAGTTGCTCCAATAAGTTCAGTAGTAAAAAAAATGAAAAAGGAGTATGACAATGACCCAAAAGACTGGAGAGTAATAGGATCAAATGATGATACAGGAAATTCTGACACGTTTATCACTAAAAAACCCAATGCTTTTTGGTTAAAATCAAAACAACTGAGTCCTTATTCTGCTTTAAGTATGGGTACTGTAGTTAGAAATCTAGATAAGGATATCGATGAAAAAGTGGGGAAAAAGATGTCTCCAAATGATATGCTTCGCTTGTTTGGAATGGTTGTCCCAATAAAGAAAGATCAAAATATAGTTGCTTCCGGAATTGAAAAATATTCCCAAGAACATGGTAATTATTTAAAAGAATTAATAAAGGAACGAGATCCAAATGTAGGTCCTGCATTAGGACGGCGTATTGATAAGGAATTCTCGAAAAATTATCCACAACGGCGTGGATTGTATATGTAATAAAAAAATTCAAACTTTTTCTTTTAACTTACCTAACTCATCTTTACTCTTAATTATAAAATCTGTGTTGCTTGTGTAATTTGATGTATTGTTAATTAATTCTTCAATTACTGCTGCTATTAAATCAGAACCAGATTTTCCAGTACCTCCAGCAAATTCCTTAAGTAATGGCACTTTCAAATCTTCAACATAAAAAGTAAGCCCTTTGGAAATTTCTTCCATCATTAATTGATAAGCAAAATCTGCTCCTTTTTCTCCTTTTATTAAAGGATCATCAGGATCTTCAAAAGTGTAAGAAACTTCTAGCCATTTATCACTGGTGGTTGGTACTATTCCATAAATATAATCAGAAGTATAGATCCATAATGGAGTTCCATTATTGAAAGAAGAATCTACAGTTGCTTTAAATTCCTCACTCATTTTGCATCATCAATAAAAAATTAAATTAATTTTAATTCTAGTAGTTTAAAGTTAGTTTATATTTTTATTTTTATAATTATAAAATTTTTATTATAATCCTATCTTTTAAGTTTATGCTTAAAAAAAAGAGTTAAAATTAAAAACATTTCCGATAATATTATGAGAATTATAGACTATAAACGGACTATTGATGAAATTCAAAAGTGGATAAAAGAATATACTGATTCTGCTCAAGTTGATGGTATTGTAGTAGGTCTTAGTGGAGGTATTGATAGTGCTGTTACATCCGCTTTATGTGTTAAAGCCATTGGAAAGGATAAAATTATTGGATTAGGCCTACCCTGTTCATCAATTCCACAAGATTTAAAGGATGCAGAAAAAATGGCAAACTTATTAGGAATTAAATTTATTCAAATAGAATTAACAAGCATTTATAACGAATTCATTAAAGTTACAGAACCTCTATTTAAATCTACTAATATTGCAACAGCAAATTTAAAACCTCGATTAAGGATGATGACAATTTATTATGTGGGTCAGTCTTTAGGAAAATTCCTTGTTGCTGGCACAAGTAATAGAACTGAATTAGCAATTGGATATTTCACTAAATATGGTGATGGAGGAGTTGATTTTGAACCAATAGGGGGATTATATAAATGTGAAATAAGAGAAGTCGCTAAGTTATTAAATGTTCCTGAAAAAATTATAACAAAACCTCCAAGTGCAGGATTATGGGAAGATCAAACTGATGAAGGTGAAATTGGTTTAACTTATAATGTTCTAGATGAAATTATCTTCAGAATTGATAATGAATTAGACCTAAAGGATTTAAATAAAAATGATGTTGAAAAAGTTAAGAAAATGATGAAATTCGCGCTACATAAAAATGAAATGCCTCCTTCTTTCAAAATAGACATATAAAAAATAGGACTATAAACTTGAAATAACTCTCCTTATATTATTGATTCTAGAAGTGATATTATCTAATTTCACTCTAAGTTCTTCACTTCGAGTTTGATATTCTGAATCATTTATCGAACCCATACTATATACTTTTTCAATTTCATTAAAATTTTTTTCCAATGAATATCGTTTACCCTCAAGTGCGATTAATTCTTGATAAAGAGAATCCTTATCTTTGGGTAACTCTTCTAAAGTTGATGTTTCTGATTCATTGTAAGTGGTTTTTTGAGGTTTCGATTCTCCAAATTCAACAAACGCTGTCGTATTATTTTTTACAGCAATTTCTTTCTCTTCCTTTTTCTTCTTTTTCTTTTCTTTTTCTGGGGGAATCTCAAGTGTTTCTTTTTTAACTGGGATCGTTTCGATCGATTTTCCTCCAACTGATGAAAATACATTAAATAAATCGGTTCCAGTCGATCTAATTGATTCTGCTTCAACTTCCTCTATACTTACTGATTTGATTCTAGGTTTTTCAGAAATATCAGGCTTTTCAACAACTTTAGGTTTTTCGATGACTTTAGACTTTTTTACAGCAAATGGTACATCCCTTTCTTCTTCTGAAACATCTATTTCTATAATTTCAGAGATAAGAGAGCTTTTTTTGGGTTTTTCAGGCATTGCGGTAAAAGTTGGTGGTTCTGGAAGTTGTGTAGGTATTTCAGATTCATTAAGTATTTTGGATATTGATTCGGGCTTCTCTGGTAATTCAGAAATCATTTTTGAGATTGGTTTATCAGATTCTTCTATTACATCTAAAATTGACTCTGGTTCCTTAACAGGTTCCGAAATAATTTTGGGTTCTTCTAACTTAGTTATATGTTTTAAGTCTTCAGATTTTGGGATCATCTCCCTTTCAGTCTCCATTTTTTCCTCCATAGGGATGGGAATTTTAAGCCTTTCTATTTCCTTCTCAATTTTTAATTGGACTTGTTGCATCGATTTTACTCCTATTTTTTCTATAGGTTTTTTTGCTTCGAGTTTAGTAGGTGCTTTAATTTGAGGTGTTATTTCAGGTTTTTTAATAACAGGAATTTTAATTTTTGGTGGGGGGAGTTTTACATCTTTTTTTGGGGTGATCTTTTTTACTACTTTCATTCTAGACACTTGTTTAAGTGTCTCATCTTTTTTTTCTAACTCGAGTTTTAATCCATCAATCTCGTGTTTAAGATCATCAATTTCGTCTTTAAATTGTTCAGAAACCTTCCCAACAATCGCATCAATATCTACACTTGCAGATTCCAGATCTTCATGTAAGCGAGAGGTTGGAGTTTCTTTGATTTCTTCCTTTGGTTGAAATTCAGGTGCTTCACCCATAATATTAATTATTCTTTTAATATAATCAGGTAATTCTGATTCCAGAAACCATAGTTCCAAAGTATCCCAACTCTCTAATTTTTTTATAGTATCTTCAAAAAGACTTATGTTGGATTCTGCTTGAAATGATTTAACAGTTTTTAAAGCTTGGATCTTCTCAATTAGTTTTTCTCGAGCAGTAATTTCATCATCTGGAGTTGGTTCTCCTTGAGTTAAGTATAAATATATATCCTTGATCTCTTGAACAATGGAATCGAACTTTTCTTCTTCGCTCATGAAGGATTACTTATGTGATGTAATTTAATTATCTCTTAAAATATCTATTTAAGTATTTAAAAACATTACACTAATATATTTTTTTGCGATATCATTGGAAATTGTATCTTGAAAATCTTTACCATTTCATTCCAATTTCGAAGGTAATTATGATACAATTGAGAATTATTTATAACAAAAAATTTCGTTTTATTTTTTTCTACTAAATTTTCATTGAAATTAGATTCTGAATTTACCTTTCCAATTGATATAATTTTAAGGTATATGAAGTTTTTAAAAATAGTTTTATAAATATGAGTATATGTTTTCATCCAGGGTTTATCTAGCTTTCATAATTTTATTGTTAGTGCTGACAATTTTATGCTATTTTTTTCTTATCACTTAAATGGGTTAATCTTTTAAGAGATTTTAAACTCTCCTCCCACGATCGACTAGCACTTTTGATTCTATAAAGAAAAAAAATACAAATGATTTTAAACTTAATTATATACTTAGGTTGAATTATATAAGAAAAATCAAATTCAAGTAATTAGATGGATTTATTGTTTAAAAAAAGGTATCTTCTAAAAGATAATTAAACTCTTCTTCCTCTGTGGCCACCTTTCCTTCTACAGTGGTCATGTGATTTGGGGGTTACTTCTTCGATCCGTCCTACTTGAAGTCCCGCCCGTGCGAGGGCACGAATACAGGCTTGAGCTCCAGGACCCGGAGTTTGCGCTTTATTTCCACCAGGGGCTCTAACTTTAATGTGTATTCCCCGAATACCTTTATCTTTGAGGTCATTAGCTACTCTGAAACCGCACTGCATCGCAGCGTATGGAGATGATTCATCCCGGCTAGCTTTGACGACCATCCCAGCAGTACATTTAGCAAGTGTTTCAGCGCCACTAAGATCTGTGGCAGTTACGAGAGTATTGTTATAACTTGAAAAAATATGCACTATTGCCCACTTGGGCTCTTCTCTTTTACTCATTTTTTAATCTCCTTTAAGTTTTTTCTTTTGCAGTGGACAATGGACTGCTAGGGGCGAACCCAATAAATTCTTCTTCTTCCCTTTTTACAATATAAGAAGGAGCATCAATTTTCTTTCCACCGACTTGTATATGTCCATGGGTAATATATTGTCTTGCTTGATAGATTGTACTTGCAAATCCCTTTTCATATACAAGAGTTTGTAATCTTCTCTTTAATAAATCTTCTGTAGAAAGAAGTAAAACATCTTCAAACTCTGCTTCTGAGCCAATAATTCCTAAACGATTCAATTTTTTAATTAGAGTTTGTTGAACTTCTAAAGCTTGCTCTTTAGATAAGGTTCTAGAATGACGGGCTATATTGCGCCAGTTTCCTAGTATTGTACGCATTTTCCAGTATTCTCGTTTGTTTCTAAGTCCGTATTTACCTAAGAATTCGAGTTCTTCCATTATCCGTTCTTTCTGATAAGGATGTCTTGGTTTTTTGAATTTTTTCTTTAAACGTCTTGGATCTCCCATATTTATTCACCTTATGATTACTTTTGTTGTTGACCCTTTTTCCTTCGCATGACACCAATAACTAAACCGTGACGACCAGTGCTTCTAGTTCGCTGTCCACGAACTTTTAATTTTAAGTGATGTCTAACGCCTTTATAGCTTTTAATTTTCTTCATTCTATCAATGTCTCTTTTAACGGTAATTTCTAACTTATTACCTATTATATGAAGATCTTCACCAGTACGTAAATCTTTTGGCCTATTTACCATCCAACTAGGAACACCATTTTCAATAGGATTTAAGATTATTTCTTCGAGTCTATTTAGATCCTTTTCAGAAACCGCACCTATTCTTAAATTTGGATCAATCCCTGCAACTTTAGTAATGACTTGGGCAAATCTTCTACCAATTCCTCTAATTTGTGTTAACCCGTGTTCAACTCTTGTATTTCCATCCACTTGTGATCTTAACTTACGAAAGAACACTTTTTCGCGGAAATTTTTTGGTCGAATCGCAGATAAAGAACTCATTTGAACTCATTCAATTAGAAATATAATTTATTCTTTGATTTAATGTTAGTAAATACAGAATTTAATATTAAATTTTTGGTTTTGCTTGAGAATAAATTATAGTATTAGCTAATTTCTTAAAACAAAAGAACCTAGTAGTTCGGAACTCTCACATTCTCTTCTTTTTTAGAATTGATGTGTTTTTTGCTCTTACTTTTCTTTGAACCCGCTATTTTTTGTAATAATGGTAAACCAGGTTTCACTTCTGTTATCGGCTTAGATTCAATTAAATTGTTATTAATTAATTCTTCATAAAGTTTTTTTCCATTTTCAGTTCTAATTAGTACAGTATTCCATCCCGAAGGAGAACCTATAGATCCAATAGAAATGTCTGCTGATTCTGAAGTTAGATCATAACATATTTCGCAATCTTCTCGAGCCAAGTGTGAAATCTCTTTAATAGGAACACTCAATTCTTCTCCCTTTTTGGTATAGACGAAAAATTTACCCTTGTTGATATCCATTTTTTCTGCGTTATTTATATCTTCATTCAACTTTTCACATATTTTCAAGAGAGATTCATATGAAAAAGATTCCATGCAGAATATACCAATTCTATAGTTTATATTATTTAAGGACGGAACCCCTATATCATAAATCTTTGATTTTAAAATTGCTTGCATTTGGCAGGGTACTCCAACCACTGCGATTTTTTTATTTTTTAGATCTTTTTGGTTAAGGATCTGTAAATTAGGATTATTTACATATTTAGTTCCAGCAGTTAAAAGAATTTCATCTTTATTTTTAAGTACAATTGGTTCAGGTCTCCATAATGTATTACTCATTTTTGCTCCTATTGCTAAATCTATTTCATTTTTATCAAAAAGATAATGTAAGCACGTACTCGAAATTCCTCCATCTTGACATATTTCTGAAATTTCTTTTACTTTAGTTCTTGCTGAAAAAGCCTCAAGAAAAGGGCCCATTTTTTGATAATCTTTTATTTCAGAAGTCTTCTCTTGAGTCATGTTCAAAATTCTCATTGGTAAATAAGTTCTTGGACATACAAAATAACAAAGTCCACATCGAATACATTTATCTTCATCAATTTTACCAAAACCATTATAAATACGAAGGCAATTCACAGGGCATATTGCAGCACATAAACCACAGCCAGAACAAATCTTAGAATCGAATATCACTTTCACAGGTTCATAAATAGGTTTTAACTTCGAAATCGGAACATCATTAGTTTTTATTGAATAGTCTTTAAAGATGATTTTTTCAGGAGTATTTTCATCTCCTTCAATCTTATCAACAATTTCTTCTAGAATTATTAATTTTTCATTTTTGAGTAATTCTAGTAAACTCAATGTCTTGCTTAAATTTATAAAATTAAGTTCAGAAAATTTAGTAAGAGTCTTCAAATCATTTTTAGAATTATTTTTTAAATAATTAAAAAGGGTGTATTTCAGCTTTTCTTCATCTAGCATTTTAAAGAGGATACCTTCATATTGAGATTCGTCATATATTCCGGCATCTAAAATATCTTGTTTAGCATCTATTAGTACTCGAATCCTATATGAATCTAAGGCATCTGCTACACTTTTTAGATATTCCCATGAAAACTTTTCTTCGAGACTCATAATAATTCTAAATTTAAATATTTCTAATCTTTTCCGAAAACCCGAGCTATGGGTCAGTTACTTTCCAACTATAATTTTTTTGAAAAGTTCATCCTATTTCGGATTGAATTTTGGTAGAGGAGGGAGTTCATTAATTTTAGTGGAAATATCTTCAACTGAAGTTATAAATTTCTCAACTTCTGCTGCTGAACAGAAATACTGTTGAACTCGATCTTCAGAAATACCTTCGTGTTTTAATAATTTCTTTAAAGTAAGTATATGTTCATAAGTGTTAATATTTCCATTCCCAAATTCACATTCTCCTTCTTTTCAAGAAATTATTGCAACACCATCAGCACCATTTAAGAATGCTTCCATAATTAAATGAATACCTATTCGTCCAGTACATCTTACTCTTATGAGATGAAAATCTGTAGAATATGATTTTCTTGTTACACCCGTCAGATCTGCTACTGAATACCCTCACTTATCACAACCAAAGGCAACTATTCTTCTAGAGCCATTATCGTCTTTTTCATTCATTATTTCTAACCTTTAATTGACCTATTCTTCAATACTCTCAGGAATTCTTTCTACAAGCTCCAATTCACTATTGCCAATACCTTTAAGCTCCTGAGTAAATTGTATATCTCGATAATATTTCAAGTCAATAGCTCTTGCTGGACATGAGGAAATACAAACACCACAACCTTTGCATTTTAAATCATCAACTTCAGCAATTTCTTTCTCATTGACTTTTATTGCTTCATAGAAACATAGCTTTTCACACCTATGACATCCCATACACAGTTCTTCATCGACTTCAGCAATAATTAATTCTTGTTTTATTGTATCATGAGATAAAATAGTAGAAGCTTTACTTGCAGCAGCTAAAGCAGAAGATACGGAATATGGAATATTCTTTGGACCAGCTGCACATCCTGCAATATAAATTCCAATGTCTTTCGTTTCCTGTGGACTTAAACATCCGTGAATTTCTGAGAGAAATCCTCCTGGACCTTTACTTAGGCCCATTACTTCGACCATTTCTTCAGTTCCTTTTGAAGGAATCATTCCAGTAGATAGTACGACTAAATCAGCATCAATATTTACAATTTCACCAGTTAAAGATGAATATGCTCTTACTTTTAACTTATCTGTTTTAGGGTCTTCTATTATTTCGCCTACTTTACCCCTTATCATTCTGATCCCCGATTCTCTTATTTTTCTATAATATTCTTCATTTCCCTTGTCTGTAGTTCGAATATCAATATAAAATAAAATCACATCAATATCTGGATATTCTTGTTTGAGTAATTGGGCATTTTTAAGTGATACATTGCAACATACAAATGAACAATATGGATTAGCATTTACATCTCTTGAGCCAACACATTGAATCATTACTATAGTTTTCGGCGTTTTTCCATCAGAAACTCGATATACATGACCTCCTGTAGGTCCGATGGGACTTAACATTCTCTCTAAGTCTATCTGGGTAATCACGTCAGGATAATATCCATAATTATATTCGTTAGATTCCCATATTGGATACTCATCCCAACCTGTAGCAATAATTACTGCTCCAACTTTGATCTCAATATATTCTGTTTCTTGTTCAAAATCAATAGCTTCAGCAGGGCAAGTTCGCTCACAATTCTTACAATCAATACATACACTTCTATCCATTACTGCTAATTTTGGTACCGCTTGAGGAAAGGGAATATAAATTGCCCCTCTTTCACCAATCCCTCTATCAAATTCACTAGGGACTTTAATAGGACATTTAGTAGTACACAATCCACATCCAGTACATTTTTTCTCATCAACATATCGAGCGTTCTTTCTAATCTTTACTTTATAGTCACCAGGAATACCACTAAACTCTACAACATCACTATAGGTATATAAATTTATATTGGGATGCTTTGAAGCATTAACCATTATCGGTGCAAGAACTCATATTCCACAATCATCAGTTGGATATATTCTATCTAATTGTGCCATTTTTCCTCCAATTGTTGCTTCTTTTTCAACTAAATATACAGGAATTCCTTGATTAGCTAAGTCTAAAGCAGCATTCATTCCCGCAATTCCTGCTCCAACAACTAAAACCGCTTTTTCTACAGGAATTTCTTTTCTTGGTATATTTTCTAATTCTCGCGCTCTATTAATTCCTGCTTTAACCAATCTTATTGCTTTTTCTGTGGCTTTTTTCTTGTCATCTCGATGTACAAAAGAACAGTGTTCTCTTAAATTAACCATCTGAAAATAATAAGGACTTAAACCAGCTTCAATTAAAACCGCTCTATAGGTAGGTTCATGTATTTTTGGTGTACATGCAGCAACCACTACTCTATTTAAATCTTGTTCTAAGATGTCATTTCTGATTATATTTTGCCCAGGATCACTACATGTAAAGTCATTAGTTCTTGAAATTACAACATTTGGGAGATTTTCAATAGCAGCTCTTACAGCATCGCAATCTACTACCGCACCAATATTTACCCCTCATCTACACACGTAAACTCCAATTCGTTTTTCGATGGTCTGACTTTCAGACAAATCATTCACCTTTTTGTAAAAACTCACCAAAAATTTTTTGTTTACTTAAAATATTACATCAAATCTTATTGTTTTATGAAATTATGGAATTAATTTATTTTTTCGGATTAGACTTCAATAAGTGGTTATGTATATTTTCTTTTAATTTCATTTTTAGTTTTTAATTATTTCGTCTCGTGAATTTTTTATTGAAAAAATAATTATCTAATATTATGTCAGAGGTAGAAGAAACTAAGAAAGAGGATTTTGCTAAAGAGTTTATGGTAGAAGAAGGATTAAAAGGCAAGGCAAGACGAATAAAAATAATGAAGATTATCGAGATGGTGGGGTACGATAAAATGAAGATTAAAACAGCATTAGCACGCTCCACTATAGCAGATAGAATTCAGCATGAATAATATCAATTCTTATAATAATATTTTTGAGTAAATTACTCATTTTAATTTAATAATAACTGTTAAATTCTAATTATGAAAATTTGTTCCACAATAATAAAGGGGACTTATATTGCTTGATATTGAGCTATTTAGAAAGAATCTTGACAAAATAATTGAGTCAGAGAAGAAAAGATTTAAAGATCCTGTCAATGCTGAAAGAGTTTTGGAATATGACAAAAAATGGAGAACGGTTCTACAAGATTTGGAAGATTTAAGGAAAAAAAGAAATGAAATTTCTATTAAAATTGGAGAATTCAAAAAATTAAAAGAGAACGATAAAGCCGAAGAAGCTATTAAGAATTCAAAAGAAGTAAAAAGTAAAATCGATGAGTTAGAAAAGTTGAAATCGATCCATTTAGAAAAGAGAGAAAAAAACCGTTATATGGTGGGTAATATTTTACATGAATCTGTTCCAATAAGCGAAACAGAAGATGGGAATGAAACTATCAGAACAGTGGGAGCAATACCTAAATTCGATTTTGAACCATTATCTCATGTTAAGTTAATCTCTAAAATTGGTGGAGCAGATACTAAGAAAGCATCAGAAGTTGTAGGTTCAAGATTTTTTTATTTGAAAGGAGATATTGTTCTACTTAACTTAGCTCTTTTAAAATATGCATTAGAAAAATTAGTAAGTAAAAAATACATCCCAATGTGGACACCTTTCTTCACTAAACATGAAGTGATGAAAGCGGCAGCAGAATTAGCCGATTTTGAAGAACAACTTTATAAAATTGATGGTGAAGATCTCTTTATGATAGCAACATCTGAACAAACAGTAGCAGCTTATCATTATGATGAAATCATCGAACCTAAAAGATTACCAATCAAGTATGCAGGTATTTCTTCATGTTTTAGAAGAGAAGCAGGATCACATGGAAAAGATACTTTAGGTATATTTAGAGTCCATCGATTTGAAAAGGTGGAACAATTTATTTTTTGCAAACCTGAAAATTCTTGGACTTTTTTTGACGAATTAATCACTAATGCAGAGGAGCTTTACAAAGAATTAGGGTTACCTTATAGGATAGTAAATATCGCTTCTGGAGAATTAAATGATAATGCTGCCAAGAAGTATGATTTAGAAGCATGGTTTCCTGCTTCAAATACATATCGGGAATTAGTCTCATGTAGTAACTGTTTGGATTATCAAGCAAGAAAATTAAAAATTAGAATGGGAAAAGCGGGTACTAAAGAAACTAAAAAAGTTGTGCACACTTTAAATGCAACAGCAATAGCCACTGAACGCACAATCTGTTGTATCCTTGAAAATTATCAAAATAAGGACCATTCAATAACGATTCCAGAAGTACTTCAAAAATATATGAATGGTAGAAAGATTATTAAAGCATTAAAATAAAAAATAATAGAAAGTAATATGATAGAACAAGATTTAGAGGATTTTGAAGAATTTTATAAGGATAAACTCAACACTCAATTCTTCAAATTAAGGAGAGCAATCAAGAAATTAATTGGAGAGATTAGAGAGAATTTAATCGAAATAAAAGTATGTTTAGATCATTTTTTAGAAACAGGGAAAGAAAAAATAGACCAAAAGGCGCAAAGATCTTTAAATTTTTTCTCAGATCGAATTAGAAAAGAAATTGAAGAGATTGAAATTCCTGAAGAAGATATTAATCATGATAATATTATGGAATTGCTAAATTCTATTAAGAAATTATTTACAAGCATCAATGAAATCGCTAGAAAATCTTTACCAAAATTTCACAAAGAAGTTCAAGCAGAAATTAAGGAATTAAATTACATTACTCGAAAGTTAGGTAAAAAACAAGCAGTTCTAGACGATTTTTTAAGAAAAAAATATACAGATGTAAAAAATGCTGAAAATCTGCTTAAAAAACTCCCAAAGCTATTTCATCTAAAGGAAAATATTGAACATGCAAAGTTAGATTTGGATAAGTTTGAAGAGGAACTTGAAGATCGCAATAAGAAACAAGAAAATTTAAACTTAAATTTGTTAGAGTTAGAAAAAAATGATCTTTTCAAGAGGTTGGATACTGAAAAGGATAATCTGTTTCAATTACAATTAGCCATTAATGATGAAATAGGTTTTAAGAAAGCACTAAAGAAATTAAGATTTGAATTAGAAAAAGGTACAATTCACGTTCCTAATGTTGATTTAAATTACCTGAGGGATTTTATTAAAAATCCAATTAAAATCTTAGTGAATGAACGAAAGGATTTACCGAAATTTACAAGTCTTATGGTACAGTTACGTCATACTTTGGAAGAGAATAAATTAAATCTTAAAACCGATACAAAACAAAAAGCCATAGAACAAATAAACGCCATTTTTGACGAAAAAATATTACAAGAGAATATTGAAAAATATTTAAAATTGAAAGATGATATTAAAGAAGTTGAAACTAAGATCAATGATGAAGGGTTAGCTCAAAAGTTAGAAGATTTAAAAAATCAAATTTCTACCAATACTGTCAAATTAGAACACATTCAAAGTGATTTTGAGAGAAAAAATAAGGACTATACAAGATATTTAAGTACACTAAAAACGGAAAGGGAAGAATTTCAGGATTCAATAGAAGAAGTCTTAAATGAGAAAGTGAAGATAAATATTACTTTTTCTTTTTAAACCTTATTCTCTTCTTGTTATTTTGAATGATCTATTATCATTTGCATTTGTCTTTTTAATTGAAAGCTTTAAATTATTATTTAAGAATCTAAAGACTTCTTTATCCGTTAGTTTAAGAATTCTTAAATAATCATAGGCTAATACCAAATCTTCTTTAATATCTATATCAAAACCGGCTCTAAAAGAGTCATAAATCGCTATTTTACCAATTCCACTGTTATCAGCATTATTGAGTAAAGCTATTAAAGAAGGTATGTTTGGATCTGAAAAATATGAGGGAATAATATCTGGTGGATTCCTTCCCAATATAGAAATTCCGGCAGAATGAATTGCGGGACACACAACTAACTGATTATTCTTTACTAGCTTATTAATTTCATAAAAGTTTTTAACAGATATTAAAATGATATCCAAAAAAGTAAATACAGTTTGCTTAGCATTATACTGGTTTATCGCAATATTATTAAGATCTTTAATTACATTATCAAAAGTTTTGAGTGGTGTTGTTAATTCCTCTTTAATCCCTATTAAATCATAAGTTTCAGTAATTTCTAGTATTTCAGGAGCATTACAATAGACAATCTTTTTGTCAAAACATTTCACTTGTGTCAGGGTTTTTCCGAGATCGTGAAACATAGCAATTGTTAAATCCCTAAGTTGTTGAGCTGAAAAGCAATCTCTGAGACGGGATTTTGTTTTGGATAATGGAGCAATGGGAATCAATAAAACACTCATAATAATTGCTTAAATAATCTCTAGACTATAATAGAATATACATAATAAAGTCAAAAATAAATTTTTATATTTAAGATTATTTAGAATTTATTTAAAAGTATTTAAAATTTGAACAGATAAACTTTCGAACGCATGATCAACATTCTCATTCAATTTAGCAGAAGTTTCAAAATATTTGACTCCCAATTCTTTTAGCTTTTTTTCTATTATTTCTACATCAATTTCTCTTTTCAAGTCAACTTTATTCCCAACTACTATATAGGGTATTTCTCCACTTAACTCCTTTAATTTCGAAATCCAAAAATCAATATGATCAAAGGAAGAGACTTTTTCTAAGCTAAAAATAACCATGGCCCCAACGGCTTGGACGAAATAATATTCATTTGCCCAAAGTTTGTCTGTTTGCCCTCCAATATCCCAAAAGTAAAGTTTAAATCCCTTTTGTTTAATATCATTTTTCAATTTTGGATTTTTTAGCTCTAATTTATCTATTATTCTACTTAGATCTATTTCCTTTATTAAAAAATTTGCACCTATAGTTTGATGATATTCTTCTCTAAATTGATCATCAACATATTGAGCTAATAGACTCGTTTTACCAACCCCTGCATCTCCGCATAAGATTACTTTCCCACGATAAGACATTAACTTTCTCCCCTAATTTTTGAATAGAATTTAAAATTTATTAAATATTTTTGACTTTTGTTATATACTTTTTTAATAATTTCCAATAATTTATTTTTAATTAAATTATAAAACTAATTTTTTTGAACTAACTGAATAGATTTGCATTCGCTAGTTATAAAATGTTTAAACAAATGTTCATATCCTACAATCTGTTTAGGTGTACCATTTTCCAACCATAATCCGGAGGTATATTCTGGTGCTTCTCTCACACTATCTAATGTTGTGAGTAGGAATTGGTTATCAGTTATTAATAATCCAAAAGGAATAACATTATCTCCTTCAATAGAATGAATCATCACTGAGATCTTTAATAATTTCTTTATTTCTTCCTTTAGTAGTTCATTATACTTTAAAGCAATTACGATTTGGATATCAGAAGAAAATTTCTTATTCCAAAGTTCTTTTAATACCCAATCATATCCTCCTAATTCTTGCATAAGTAAATCAGGTGTAATTATAAAGAAGATCCTCTCTTTTGCGGAAGTAATTAATTCTTTTACTTTTTTCCGAATTTTCGATCTGGAATTAATTGACCATACTCGAGGTTCAGATTCCTCTTTACCAATTTCCAATTCACTAATTACCTTTTCTAATGAAAGGGTATCCTCAATTTTTTTCTTATATTCTTCCCTAATTACACTAAAAATTCTATCAATGGGGATAACTTGATAATTCGCACCACGTTTAATAGGTTCTTTTTGTATAAAACCTTTTTCAATTAATCGATTCAGAGAGTCATAGACCCTTGCTCGATCTACCCCTGAATGCTTTGCGATATCTGCTGGGCTTAAAATCCTAAATTTACATAAAGTAAGTAATACTTTTGAATCATTCTTTGTAAATCCTAATGATTGAAGGGCTTCCTCAATATTTGACTCATCTAGTTTTTTTATCGACATAAATTTTTAATAACGAAAATTGAAATCCTTAAATATTTTTTATAATAGTCTAATCAAACATTTTATATTTTAATTTTTAGATTTGAAAAAAACGTGAAACTATCATATTTGAGATTTTAGGGTTTTCAAGCAAAAACATATTTTATCTTAAATCTTTATGAATTTGTTAAAAATCGAAAAATTTGATTTAATTTTATTTAGTATTGAAAATGTTTATTGATTTGTTAATAAGAGTTAAAATTAAAAAATATTAGAAATCAGGGCTTTATAAGGTCAAACTTATTGTTTTTTTAATTCCCGATTCATTAATCTTTTAATAAAGTTTAATTAATGATTAATAAATTTTCAACTGGATCATTTGGATTATCGAAAATAGTAAAACCTAAAAAAATCAATAAATCAAGGCTTTATCTAATAAAAATAAAATTTTAATTTTAGTCGGAAAAATTAATATCAAATTAATAAACCGATCTCATTTTCGATTCGATATGATCTCTTATTGCTCTTTCATACTGATATTGATTCCAATCATAACATTTATATAATAGAAATGTGTAGTTATACTTAATTATCATCTAAAAAATAAACCAAAATAATTAAAAAGTGGAGGAATAATCATGGCTAAAAAGAAAGCTCCAGCAAAAAAGAAAGCTGAAGGATATATTGCAAAAGCCCCTATTAGAAGATTAATGAAAAAGGAAGGCGCTGACCTTGTAGCGGCAGAAGCTCTAGATAAGTTAATTAATTTTCTCGAAAGTAGCGCTGCTACTGCAACTAAAGAAGCTATTAAGGTTTGTAAAGCAGATAAACGCAAGAGAGTAACTGCAGCAGATATCCGAAACGCAACAAGATAAATCTTTTAGATTTTATTTATTAAAGTAATTTTTTTTCTTTTTTTTTATTGATGATATTTTTTACTATATTCAACCGTAGATTATTTTAATAAAAAAAAAAAGAAGTTATTTAAACCTAATTTTACTTTTTCGCTTTTTGAGTAAGTAAATCATTATTGTCATTGAGATTAATGTTACTATTAATATATCATAGCCCGGAATCGGCGGTCGTCCACTACCGTTGGTAGGTGGTGGTTGTGGTCGATTTTCGCATGTATTTCCAAAAATGGTATTTCCCATACTATCTTCCTCTACGATACAGTGATTGTTCCAAATTAACACATTATTTGAAATGATATTACCAGTACTTCCTTCATATAACCAAATTCCTCTAACATTATTACCATTTATGGTGTTTGAAGTAATTTCATTATTCACTGCTTGCCACATAACAATTCCGTCATAACTGTTATTACTGAACGTATTATCTGAAACGAAAAGGTTAGTAGATTCAGCTACCCATAATCCATATTCATTAAAACTCGCGTTGTTGTTCAGAATTTCAATATCATCACATAGATATATCCAAATGCCCCGGTCATTATTCATATTCATTTCATTGTCAGTAATAATACAATCAAAGCAATTTCCGAAATAGAGCGCAACATCACCATTTTCCATTGTATTATCAGAAATGATATTATCCTCACTATCAACAATAGATATACCGGAATCAAATAAATCATTCTCTGTGATTATACTATGATTAAGACCCCATCCATAAATACCAGAACTAGCATCATGTATTCTATTATTATGTATTAGAAAATCGCTACAATCTTTCGTCCAGATTCCATCACCGTTATTCAATAGATCATTATTTATTATCGTATAATTATATCCATTCTCTACATGTATTCCCTCCCAATCATGATATGTAGCAGTATTATCTATGATAGTTATATTATTACAATACTTAAATTCAAAACCCTCCCCATCGTTATTGGTTGCAGTATTATTAGTAAAAGTGTTGAAATGTGATTGATAAGAGTAAAAACCAGTATCTCCATTTATCATTGCTATATTCCAAGAAATTTCATTATAACCATCCTCAATATAAAAACCATAATAATCGTTATAATTTACTGAGTTGCCTGAGATATTGTTATACTCCCCAACAATATTAAAGCCATTTTGATTTCCGTTTCCTATATTATTGGTTATATTATTATAACTCCCCTCTATTCTAATTCCCGTACCATAATTTTCATTGACTCTATTTCCTAGAACTTCACAATATCCCGTATAATATAATTCTATCCCTTCTCCTGAGTGAATACCATTATTTTTTACAATGTTATTGATAATTGATGAGTGATTACATTGGTTTATTTGAATACCTTCACGGAAACTGTTTGTTACTGTGTTATTGTAAAGATATGTATGAGGACTCTCGTCAATTCCTATCCCTCCTCCGTCTATAGCCAAACCATTATTGTTAACCGTGCTATAAAGTAGTTTATTGTATGAACCTCGATATATACTTAACCCTGTTCTTTTGTTATTGCTTATATCACACCCTGTCATTGTAATATTGTTACAATAGAATAAAGAGCTTCCATATGTACAATAGGATGTGTTAGCATTTGATATTAGTGAATCATTGCAGTTGATTAGAAGAAGTTGACCTGCATTTGTAAACATGCTGGTATCAAATCCAGATTCATTAACATAAAAATAAATCGGTCTTGAATTAATTGTATTTGATGAATCTATTGGTTCATACAAAATCGTATTGTCAAATGTGCTATATCCAACTCCGACACCACTACCTGTTAACATGTTGCCTGTAAAATTATTACCTTTGCATACAGTCTCAAAATAAATTCCTCTTTCTTTACTATCAAAAATTTCATTAGAAGTAAAATTGCTATCATCCACCCACTTTAGAAAAATTCCCCAATTATTTTCATATAGATGATTTCCCTGGACATAATGACCTACAGAATATTCTAGGTTGATTCCTTTACTACAATTAAAAATTGTATTTCCCGTTATATTAAGGTAATCACTATTAGAATGAATTCCATAAGCAAAACCCCTAGATCTTATCGTATTTCCTATAATAGTGTTGTCATCACTGTAGATTACTATATCGCTATCTTCTAAATAATTTCCTAAAATATAGATGTCATTACTGCCAGAAACGTAGATTCCATAAGTATGATTTTTTATGATATTCTCTGTTATGGTAATATTATTACTTAAATAAGGATATATACCATGATAATTTGAATGAACTGTGTTGTTATATAATGTCCCGTTTGTAACCGAACTCAAAAGAATCGCACTATCCCCAAAATTATAACCAGTATTGTAAATGGTACAATTTTGAATTCTGAAATACACATCTGAATCTCGAATAGATATCCCATAATCTTGTCTATGACAGTTTATCGTTACATTCTCAATAATATAAGGTGAAGCCCATGTTCCTAATCCACTACACCAATCTTGGCTTTCCGCCCATGTCCAGTTATGGACACCTACTCCAGTCGCGTCTCCATCAATGAAAATTCTTTCTGCTGAAAGATCCCACCAGTCTGAGGTTTTAATATTGATCTTTTCAGTAGGTTTAACCGCTAAATTTGCAATTATTAGAGGTGAAAAGGTTGGGATTAATCCTATGAGTAAAATTAGGAGAAATAGAAAGCTAATTTTGTTAAATTTTACATTTTTTTTCATATTAGATTTCAACCATATTTTATGGTTATTTTACAATTGATTTAAAGAACTATTTAAAACTTTCCATTATGGTGAGAATGACATGTGTGTAAAAAAAGACTCTCTTAATGTTATATCCTGGTTTTAATTTTAGAATTGTAGAGTAGAAATCATTTCATATTTGAAATCACTAAAAATTCTCAAAAAACTCCTCATTTAGAAATTTAAGAATTGCGTTTTCTAATTTTTGTTTTACAGATTCTAAACTTTCTGGTAAGACACGAGTTTCACCTACTATATCAATAAATCCAAGTTCAGAACCATATCTTGGGACTATATGGAAATGCAAATGTTCAATACTGCCTCCCGCATCTCGCCCTTGATTAATACCAATATTATACCCTTTAGGATTATATAGATCGTCTATTAACATTTGTACACCTTGGATAGTTCTAGTTATATGGATTAGTTCTTCTTTTGAAAGTTCGATGAATTTTGTGATATGTCTTTGTGTAACTATCATTAGATGAGCAGGATTATAAGGATACAGATTCAATACAATAAAACATAAATCATCTTCATAAATTTTTAAGATTTTAACTCTCTCATCATTATCGCGAACAGAACATAAAATACAGTCAACAATTGGTCTTGCTTTTCCCTGAACATAATCTAATTTTCCTAGTGCTTGCAACCACTTCTTAAAAATTTAATTTCACCATAAATTATTTATCAAAATTAAGAATATAGGGAAAAGTCAGAATCAGGGGTAAAATCTTTTGTCCTCATAATGTCTTCTGGGCGAATTTTACCAGCACAATATTCTCCCAGAATAATATTACTATACATAGCACAATTAAACACCTTCTGAATCATTTTAAATAAAGAATTTTTGGAGATAACCTCATTCTTATTAAGAAATCTTTGATCAATTATTTCAAACCTATGATTCTTTATATCGATTCGATAAAAGACATCTTTTAAAAGAAATGATTTTCTCAAATCCATAAAAAAATTCATCTGCTTTACATTTTCGAGTGAATTTAATGCATTTACATGTGGTTCTGAAATTTGGACTCCTAAACTAACTATAATTAAATTTTTATCTTTTGGTCGCAAAACAACCATATTCCTACCGACCGGTCTTCCTAAAGGATCTTTTCCAGGGGGAAATATAAATTGAAAACCAAAATCAAGTTTGGGATCAGAGACTTTTCCTCGTAGTAATCCCTCATCTAAGAGATAGTCTTGGATTTGTTGTTTGATATCACTTTCTTTATTCGACATTATAAATCAGTAAGGTTAAGAATGATATTGCTTTTATATCTTTTTCTAAGAAAGAATATTTAATTATGCTTATTCCAAATGGAGAATAAATTGAAATTTAGTACTTACCTCGAGGTCTGGATTGACGGCTAATTCCAGCCGCTTTTAACTTGCCAATATTCTCTTCTAATTCTTCAGCAGGAGTACAATAAATTACTTGTAAAGAATCAACTTCAATGTAAATATATCCTACGATACCTAAACCCATTAATTTATTATTCTTATCGATGAAAGTGTGATCAATATTCATTTTGATTGCTTTTTTACCATCTTCAATTTCAACAAGTTGAGGTTGACAAGCAGTATATCCAGCACCTCGATTTTTCAGTAAATAATTCATTAAAGCATAATCTAATTCATCATTGATTTCTCCTCGTTCTTCGAGGATCTTTATAACACTTGGATTCATCATTGTCTTGAAAAAAAAATTTCTTTTTATTAATAAAATCGGTATAACTAATTTTTATTTTTTTGGTTAACCTATTATTAAAAAAAAATATAAAGAGAAGAATTAATTACTGTACCTTATAAACCAATGAAAAATTAGCCAAATCAACTAATATATTAAGAATAAGCCTAATTTATCAATCTTTTTCTTCAAGGTTAACTTCATCAACACTATGAAGCGCGCAATTCATCGTTTCGAGAACTTCAATTACTTTATCTAGTGAAAGATTAATTCCTTCAATATTCATATGTAATGATGCAGTTTTTTGATCTAATTCATCAACTTTAATGCTGACTTTTGTAACTCCATCAATTTTCATTAGAGTGCGAGCGACTAAATCAACTCCAGGCTGATGAGGTTTTAAAATGTCGAGATAATACTCTACTTTCATTATTATGTTTTAAACCCTTAAGTGTAATTATATAATTCTATATTTATTGGATATTTTATTAATAGTTTATTAATTTTTTTTTTTGTTTATAAAAGTTTCTCAATTTCTTGGATTAATTTTGATGGTATTTCATCTTCCCTAATGATTTTATCTGCTTTTTGAAGTGTTTCTACCCTAGCTAACCGTGTGTGTGTAGCTATAGAATAAGCACCTACATTGATGGCAGCTTCGATGTCACGGATATTATCTCCAATAACCAATATTTCATCAGATTTTACATTTAATATATTACAGATATGATTTAAATGATCCGGATGAGGTTTTAAATTTGGAATATTATCTCTTCCAACAATTTGGTTAAAATAATGTAATAAATTCACTTTTTTGAGAGATATTTCTGCATTTCTTCTTGTATTAAAGGTAAAAATTGCTTGTTTAAGATCTTTTTTCATAGCAAATTCTAAAACTTCGTCTATTCCCTTTATCATTGTAGCATTCTGAGCTGCTTCGTATTCTATTTTAATAATCTCATTATCCACTTCTTCTATTATTTCATTTATTTTTTTCTGATCTAAACCTTCTGTTTCAAAAAATTCTCTTGCAGATTTCATATTATCTAAAATAGAAATTTTTACTGTAAGTAGACGTTTAGGGACACCATAATTTTTTAAGATTTCTATAGCTGTTCTACGTGCTCTTAAATAATCGATTTTAAAATGAATCAAAGTACCATCTAAATCCCAAATGATTGCTTTAATAGGTTTCTTCTTCTGCATTTAATAAACCAAATCAGTATAGATTGGACCTTTTGGAGTCAGCTCTGATTTCTTTAAATTTACTTGGTTAATAGTAAAAGTTCCAAACTCTAAATCTTTATTCTCATTAATTAAATTCTTAAGTGTATCAAATGTTTTATAATTTATTTTACCTTTTTTAAGTCGTGCGATTGTTAAATGAGGTTTAAATTTGGTTCTTCTATCACGTTCAATGTGCAATTTATCAGATAAGTTATTTTCAATTGAATCTTTAATGTTTTGCAAAAATTGAATATCACCTACTAGTTTTGTCCATAGAACTGAAAATCTGTTAAATTGCCCTACGCCTTTCAGATAATACTTGAAGGTTTTCCCTTGAAATAATTCTTTATTAATATCTTCCTGTAAAATTCTATAAATCTTAGGCGCCATAGGTTCAGTTATATTTCCTAAAAATTTCATAGTCATATGTAAATTTTCTGGTTCGACTAATTTAATCTTAGGCTGATTTTGTTTTAACCTTTGAGAGAATGAAGCAATTTTCTCACTAGTTTCTGAATCTTTTAATTCAATGGCTATAAATGATCTTATCATTTTTTATCCCAATAATTGTAAATTCTCCATTTTCTTTCTTTTATTTGTTTTTTATGCTCTGGTATAATATGAATTTTTTCTAAATCTTCAACTGAAGAAGATTCTACAATTTTAATTATATCTTTTAGAAACAATATATTCATTTTAGCGCGAGTATTAGCATCTGCAGAGGCATTATGTGGCATTAGAATCATTCTCAAGTCTGGTTGCTGACGTTTAATGTTTTTCAATCGAAGAAGAGTTTTAGAATCGATAGGTTCTATAGGAAATACATCAAGAGCAATATTTATCTGAATTTCCTTGTTTTCTAGCATGTTTAATAGAGAATCTAGTTCTAAAATGCCTCCTCGTGCAGTATTTATTAGTAAAGAGCCTTCTTTCATCAACTTTAGTAAGTCTCGGTTTACTAAATTTTCAGTTTTTTTATTTAAGGGAAAATGTAGACTGATTATATCTGAATCTCTAAAAATTTCTTCAACTTTTTCTTTAAATTCCAGTAATGGATAGTCTTTTTCAAACTGTTTCATTTGTTTATGATCATTATAAAGGATTTTTATACCCCAAGGATATAATCTTCTTACTACTTGTTTCCCGATTTCTCCTAATCCTACAATTCCGAGGGTTTTATCTGTGATTACAGATGAGAGAGAGTTATCTAAATCCCATTTATCATCAGGAGTCCATTTCTCATTCCATAAATAATTATGAAGATCAATTAAATTCCTTAAATTCGCCATTATTAGAGCTATAGTATAATCTGCCACAGTTTCTTGGAGAACTCCAGGAGTATTAGTAATTATAATATTATCCTCATCAGTTCTTTGAATATGATTATATCCTGCTGTTGAAGAAGAAATAGCAAAAATTTTTGAGTTTTTTAATATTTCTGAGGATATTGGATGACTTAAGTGGCATCCAAGAATATCAGGATTGAATAATTCGATTTCTTTTTTAATTTGTTCCTCTGAGGGAAATCTTCCATTGAAAAGCTTAAATTCTGCTTTTTGTTCTAATTCAAGCCATAAATTTTCAATAGTTTTGCGATAAATTTCAGAAATTTTGTCATTAGATCCAAGTTCCTTAGTTGAAAATACGTTTGAGGTAAAATACACTTTAGGTTTAGAATTCATATCCATATCCAAAAGTATTAAATATTAAAAATTAATGGTAAATCCAATATAATTGTATCTTTGTTACTATCAAGATTTATTAAAATCAAATCTAATTAATAATTAATAAAACAAAATGATGGTAAAAAATGGCTAAAGTAAAATGTCAAGAATGTAAAAAAGAAATTATTGGTGGGGCTAAAATACAAGAGTTTGACCCGATCGAGCCAACAACCATGCACGTGTTCTGTTCCGAATCTTGTAGAGATAAATGGCTTGCTACCATAGAGAAAAAAAATAAGTAGTACTTTACCTTTCAATTTTACCTGGAAGGTAGAAGTCATATTTTTTTCGAAATAATTTTGTCTTTATGTATCTATCAATTTTTCTTGCAGTCTGAAAGATGTTCCAAATCATTTTATCACTTTTATAGTACTTTTGTACTTCAATTAAAGTTAAGGGAGCCATTTCAAATTCTGGTGCTTCCTCTTTAAAGTATTGATTTATTCGAAAAATTAATTTCGGTATGATTTCGGGTTTCTGTTCTTTAAAGAAATTTGCTACCAAATCAATAATTACTAATCTCCAATCATAATAACGATCTAATACTTCTTGTAGAAACATTGCTTTTATTAAAAATCTCAAGAATGAAGGTGTACTTTTTAAAAATAATTCACCATCCATTGCATCAACTCCATTTATACGGTACATTGGAGTACTAGTATCAAGATATAATAACTTGGTATTATTATCTATAGTGAGACTTGTAGGGTTGTAATTCATTATAGCAAAATTAGATATTTGCCCATCTAAACCAACTTTTAGGTCCGGATTATCTTTATTTAATGTCCATACTTTCTTCATTTCTCTTATAGCGAGAAGAATCAGAGTTATTACTTCTTCATCACTAATGTGATGGATGACTTTATTTCCAACAGAATCAGGATCAACTTTTGCCTGAACGCTATAGAATTGAATTTTTTCTTTATTATCTCTAAAAAATATTGCTTTATGGTCAGGAAGGTTAAATTTCAATTCTTGTTCTAATATTCTACAGTATTCATTATATGCATTGATATGTTTCTTAACCTGTTTCTCTGTGTCAAAAATAGGAATTCTTTTATAAGCTAAATGCGTAGGATCATTAATAATTTCGAAAACTAAACTAATTTCTCCGAATCCTAGAATTTTTATAGGGATTTCGCCATTCTCGGGGTTGATTGTATTTATAGTATCTTCAAATTTTTTTAATAATTCAATATCGATATTCATGATTGGTCAATAATCGTAATGAAATAGTTCTTAATTTTAGATTAATTCTAGTTTTATTTAAAATTATAAGATTTATTCATTTCGTTTCTTTCTAATCATATATCTGTATACTTAAGTAATGATTTTTAAGATAAAAATATGAAGATTACTGCTGATAGAGAGTCTTTAAGGACTCATGAAGTTCCAGATTGGTTTCAAAATGCAAAATTTGGAATATTTATACATTGGGGTCTTTATTCTGTTCCTGCATTTGCGGTTACAGGAAAAAAATTCATTGATTCAGTTAAAGAGGATGATCATTTTGCTAATAATCCTTATGCTGAATGGTATTTGAATTCTCTTCGCATTAACGGGAGTCCTACTCAAAAATATCACCAGGAGACTTTTGGTGTTGAGTTCCCCTATAAAGACTTCAGTAAAATATTTAACAAAGAAATTCAGAATTGGAATCCAGAGGAAATGGTTGATCTATTTAAAAAAGCTAAAGCAAAATACGTGGTACTTGTTACAAAACATCATGATGGATATCTTTTGTGGCCTAGCGAGTATCCAAATCCAAAAAGAGAAGATTATTATGCGAGTAGGGATATTGTTGGAGAATTATCTAGTATGGTTAAAAAAAAAGGATTGAAAATGGGATTTTATTATTCGGGTGTTTTGGATTGGTCATTTAATCAAAACCCAATAATTAATGAAGGAGGTATGTTATTAAATCAAATTATGCCCCCTGAATATGTCAAGTATGCTGACAATCATTGGTATGAATTAATCGATAAGTATGAACCCTCAATTTTATGGAATGATATTGGTTATCCATGGGGGTCGAATGTCTATGAGATTTTTGCATATTATTATAATAAATGTCCTGAGGGTGTAATAAATAATCGTTGGATGCAAATGAAGGAAGATGTTATACGCTCTATCCAAACCCTTTCTGAAAACGGAATTAAAAAAGCTGAAACACTTATTTCTAAATGGGAAGAACGCGCTTATAGAAAAACTAAGCGGACAAGAACTCGTGTTAAAGAATTGGTTCACTCAGACTTTTTAACTCCAGAATATAAGTCTTTCAATATAATCCTTAATAAAAAATGGGAAACATGCCGTGGTATAGGTAATTCATTTGGGTATAATAAATTCGAGACTGAAGAAGATTATGCGAAGTCCGATGAGATCATAAGAATGCTTGCTGATATTGTGAGTAAAAATGGCAACCTGCTATTAAATGTGGGACCAATGGCAGACGGAACAATTCCAGAATTTCAAAAGAAATGTTTACTTGAGATAGGTATTTGGTTAGGAATAAATGGAGAAGCAATTTTTGATACGCGTCCTTGGGTAAAAGCAGAAGGAAAAACATTAAATAATATAGATATACGATTTACTAAGAAGGAAAATGTCCTATATGCTATATTGCTGGATAAACCTAAAAG
>JAHPYZ010000007.1:9677-41657 GCA_019058425.1 Promethearchaeota archaeon | reverse complement strand
CAATAATAATTGGTGAATTACCAGATTTGAAAATTTCAAACATAAGCTTTCTTGGATTTAATGAAGATTTAAAATGGAATTATGAGGTAGATCGGTTGAATATATCTATTCCGGATAATCTATGGGATTCTCCCGCCTATTCATATAAAATAGTCCTTTCTCCAAATTAATCCAAATCTTTATAATTTTTTCTGGACTTTTCTTCAAAAAACGGAACTAAATAGAATATAATTAATTCTTATGCAACAGAGAAATGATTGGGAAAACAGTGAGATGATCGGGCAAAATAAAGAGCCCCCTCACAACACATTTATTCCATTTCAAGATATTGATTCTGCTTTATCTGGAAATTTTGAATCATCACATTTTTATAAGTCGTTAAACGGAAAATGGAGATTCAACTGGGTTAAAAAACCTTCTGAACGTCCTGAGGATTTTTTTAAAGAATCCTATGATGATAGTCAATGGAAAGAAATACAAGTTCCAAGTAATTGGCAAATGTATGGCTATGGAATTCCAATCTATACTAATACAAAATACCCATACAGTGTAAAACAAGCTAATATTCCTAGTATAGATCATGATTATAATCCAGTGGGGTCATATCGAACTGAGTTTATTTTTCCTAATGATTGGCATCAGAAAGAGATCTTTATACATTTTGATGGTGTTAAATCAGCTTTTTATCTCTGGATAAATGGAAAAAAAGTTGGATATAGCCAAGGCTCAATGACTCCAGCAGAATTTAATATCACGAAATTTCTAAAAAAAGGAAAAAATATTTTAGCAGTTGAAGTTTATCGATGGTCTGATGGAAGTTATTTAGAAGATCAGGATATGTGGAGACTTAGTGGAATATATAGGGATGTATATTTATTTTCAACACCAAAAATTCATATTAGAGATTTCTATGCATGTTGTGATCTTATTGAAAATTATCGTGATGCATTACTTGAAGTACGCTTAAAACTTAAAAACTATCATGAAGATAATTTTACAGGATATAAAATCGAAATATCATTATTAAAGGAGAGAAAGCAACATATAGAATTAGAACCGTTAATAGAAAGCAGTATAAATATTGAATCTCAGAAAGAAAAGATTATAGAATTACAAAAGATTATTAAAAATCCAAAAAAATGGTCAGCCGATAAACCGTATCTTTATTATTTAATTCTAATTCTAAAGAATTCAGATAATGATGTAATTGAAGTTGAGTATTGTAAATTTGGGTTTAGACAAGTGGAGATAAAGTCTCATGGAGGTTTTTATATCAATGGAAAATCTATTATTTTTAAGGGAGTGAATAGACATGAACATGATCCAGATTTTGGGAGAGCTGTACCTTTTGAGAGAATGATTCAAGATGTAAAGTTATTAAAGCAAAATAATATCAATGCTGTCCGTACAAGTCATTATCCAAATCATCCAAAATGGTATGAATTATGTGATGAATATGGGATTTACGTAATTGATGAATGTAATTTAGAATCACATGGTTTACGTGATATTTTACCCAACAGTGATCTAAAATGGAAAAACGCTTGCATTGATAGAATGACAAGAATGGTTGAACGAGATAAGAACCATCCCTGTATAATTATGTGGTCGCTTGGAAATGAAGCGGGTTCAGGAGATATTTTTAAGGAGATGAAAGAAGTTTCAAATAAAATTGATTCTACAAGACCTATACATTATGAAGGAGATTATTTGTTAGAGGTTTCTGATGTTATTAGTTTTATGTATTACTCTCCAAAAATGCTTGAAAGAATGATAAAAAGAAATAAATATGGAAACCTAGAGAATGGAATGTCTTTCAAGTTAAAAGAAGGAGTGATAAAGCCATATATGTTATGTGAGTATGCCCATGCTATGGGAAATAGTCTTGGAAATTTTCAAGAATATATGGATGTTTATGAAAAATATCCAAATGCTATTGGAGGTTTTATTTGGGATTTAATTGACCAAGGACTTCGCAAGACTTCTGAGAATGGAAAAGAATTTTGGGCTTATGGAGGTGATTTTGGTGATGAACCTAATGATAGAAATTTCTGCATTAATGGAATTGTCCAACCCGATAGGAAACCTAATCCTGCATTATTTGAAGTTAAAAAAGTATATCAGAATATTAAGATAATACCAATTGATTTACTCGAAGGTAGAGTAAAGATCCAAAATAAGTATAATTTTCTTTCACTAGATTTTGTAACAATATTATGGGAATTAACAGCAAATGGGGTAAAAGTTAAAGAAGGCCAGCTTGACAGAATAAAAATTAGACCTGATGAAACTAAAGATGTAATAATTCCAATTACCGAGTTAAAAATCACTCCGAATACTGAATATTACCTAAAAATTTCTTCAGTTTTAGGAGAAGATATGATTTGGGCTAAAAAAGGTCATATAATTGCATGGGATCAGTTTGAAATTCCTTACAATGTTCCAAAAACGGAAGATTTGAATATAATTGAAATGAATGAGATTCAAGTTGAAGAATTAGATGCAAATTATTTAATAGAAGGAGAACAATTCCACATTAGTTTTAGTAAAAAAAAGGGAATAATCGAGAGTTATTCTTATAAAAATATGGATCTGATTATTGAACCTTTAATTCCTAATTTTTGGCGAGCATTAACTGATAATGATGAAGAAGTAGTTGATTTTAGCGAGAGTCCAGTCCCGAGTGTTGATAAAACTTGGAGAGATGCTGGAAAGTCAAGAAAAGTAAAAGAAATTGAGTTTTTAAAGGTAAATCCTCAAGTTTTTCAGATAGTAGTACTAACAATCATAAAAAATTCAAATAATCCTCTTGAAACTATATATTATTTTTACGGGAATGGAGATATAGTTATAAAAAATAATTTTACTCCAAGTAAAAATATGGTTCGCTTTGGAATGCAGACAACTATTCCCAAAGAATTTAACAAAATGATATGGTATGGAAGAGGCCCTCATGAAACAATGTTAGATAGAAAAACAGGAGCTGCTATAGGGATATATTCTGGCTTAGTAGAGGAGTTAATTACACCATATGTTAAACCACAAGAAAATGGGAATCGAACTGATGTACGTTGGGTTGCGATGACCAATAAAGAAGGAAATGGATTATTAGTATCAGATGTTGGTGGGACTTATCTTAGTATAAGTGCTTGGCCCTATACTATGGATGATTTAGAATCTGCAACCCATGATTATAAATTACCTCGCCGTGAATCTATTACTTTTAATATTGATTATAAACAACAAGGAGTTGGAGGAGACTTTCCTGCTCTTGCTGCACTTCATAGTAAATATATACTGAAGGGAAATGTAAATTATAGTTATACGTTTTTCCTTAGAGGTTATTCGAGTGGAATGGGAGAAATTACCCCCCTTATTCATAAAAAACCCCCAATTATAAGATCTTGATTTAAAAATGTTATTAAGAGAAAATAGACTTTAAATCATATTTAAAAATAAGTCTACAGAAAATAGTGATTATATGGCTCGCCCTTTATGGTTTATAAAAGTACTTAAAAAAGCATTTCCGAATATCAAGTTTATTGCCAAATTAACAAATTTGCCCATTTTGGGTACTGTTTTCGATCAACTTCTATTTAAGGGAGATGATATTATGTTTCTCCCCCAAGATAAAATCATTGAGATTAACAAACCAATGGGAGAATATGACGAATATATTTTACCCTCACAAGTATTAGAATATTTTATCGATAAAGCTAAGAATCATTGGGTTATGAATTTCTGCATTTGCAGATCTAGTATGAACTGTCAAGATTATCCTATTGATTTAGGATGCCTTTTCCTTGGAGATGCTGTATTAAATATTAATCCAAAAATAGGAAAATTAGTTTCTAAGGAAGTAGCTCTAGAACATTTAAGAAAATGTAGAGAAGCAGGACTTGTTCAAATGATTGGTAGAAATAGACTGGATGCTCAATGGTTAGGAGTTAAACCGGGAGAAAAACTGTTAAGTATTTGTAATTGTGATCCTTGTTGTTGTTTATGGAGAGTATCTTCAATCTTAGCTCCCAAGATAGGATCAAAAATTAAAAGAATGCCAGGAGTAAAAGTTCAGGTTACTGATAAATGTATTGGATGTGGAACTTGCATTAAAGGGATTTGTTTCGTAAATGCTATAGAAATTGTAGATAAAAAAGCTTTTATAAGTAATGAATGCAGAGGATGTGGTCGGTGTGTTGAGGTTTGCCCCCAAAAAGCAATAGAAATAAGATTTGAAGATACTAATTTTGTGAAAAAGTCAATTGAAAAAATTGATAAGATAATAGATGTAACTTAGCTTAGAAAAGTGAAGCTAAGAACTTTTTTTATCGAAAAAATTGCTTATTTTTAAATTATCAATGCGAGTTCTTTCTTTTAATGCTGATACTGCTTGAACAGTTTCTTCAATTGAATGAAAGACAGGAATATTAGCTAGTTCTAGTGATTCTATTATCAATGAATATTTGGGTACATATGGGACAAAGCATACAACAGGTTTATTTTTGTATGTGATAATATTCGCTATCCTTCTCCCAATTTGAAAAGATATATTTGGAGGGTATGGTAGTAATAACAATATTATACATTCTATATTTTGAAGATCGGATAAATAACGAATTATATTTTCAATATCTGTATCTAATACAGAACCTGTTAAGTCAATAGGATTATTAAAGGATGCTATATCTCTCGCTACTGGATTCATTAGTTCTTTTAATTCCATTTTTTCTTGATGGGAAAAGCGCACAGCATTTAATCCATATTCTTTTAGCATGTCAGAAGCTATAACAGCATGTCCTCCAGAAACAGAAACAATAGCTATATCTCCATGGGTTATAACATTTTTACCAAACGGGTTTCGCCGTTTTGATAAAACATCATACACTTTTAAACTTGTCAATAATTCTCTTTCATTCTGTGGTTGAATAACATAATATTGTCTTAATGCACTATAAATGATTTTAAAATCTCCAGCTAAACTTGCTGTATGCGATTGAGTAGCAACTTTTCCTTCTCTCGTCTTTCCTCCAAAAAATACAATTACAGTATCCTCAGATTTTTTTGCTAACTGCAAAAATTGTCTTGCTCTACCCTCTTTAAAACCTTCTAAATAAAATGCTATATTCGATGTTTCGGGGTCTACTTGACTGAAATATTCTAATAACATAGCTTCATCCACAACTGCTCGATTTCCAATAGAAACCGCTGTGGAAACTCCAATATTTCTTTCATTGAACTTCACAAAGAATTGATCTACGAGTACTCCTCCACTCTGACTTATAAGCGCTACAGATCCCTTTGGTGGTCTTGTTATGCGTTCAGTTGGTAGAAAGATTGTATCTACAAGTGGTGGAGCATAAACTCCTAAGCAATTTGGTCCAAGTACCGCTAAATCGTTATCAAATGCAATTTTAATTAAACTCTCTTGTCTCTTTTTACCTTTTCCCCCAATTTCAGCGAATCCCCCTCCAATTATAACAGCCGCAGGAATCTTTAAATCTGCACAATCTTGAATGTAATCTAAAGTATCATCAGGACCCACAGCAATCACTAGGAGATCAGGAATTTCGGGCAATTTATCTAAACGTTCATATAGCTGAATACCTTCAATATCTCCCCCACTTGGATATATTCCATAGACTTTAACCTGCATTTCAAACTCATTTTTTAATAAAACAATTCTTCCGGGACTTAATGGGTTCTTTTTGCTGATTCCAACAACACACATCGATTTTGGCTTAAAAAGCTTTTCTAAATCCATCTTAAACAGAATGTAATATTAGTTTGTATTAAAGTATATTAAATTAAGATTTAAATAATATTTATTTTTCTCTCAGAGTTTTTGATATTAAATCTTTATTAGCAAAGAAAAAGAAATAGTATCAATTTAACATTTCTTTTAAAAAATTAAAATGTGAGAGTATGAAAAAATGAAAAATGAAGAACATTCAATTAAGGGAGCTGCTAGTTATGCTACAGGACAAATCGCAGATCAAGCTGCTTATCAATCTTTTACATTTCTAGTATTTACTTTCTATTTTGCAGTAGTTCAACTCAATATTACATTAATTACAATAGGCTTCATAATATGGGCAGTTTGGAACAGCTTTAATGACCCTATGCTAGGTTATCTTTCAGATAGAACACATACTAAATTTGGGCGCCGGATGCCATATATTATGATCGCTATAATTCCTCTAGGAGTCGTGTTGTTTTTATTATTCACGCCACCTTTACCCATTGGTATTGCAAATCAACTAGGTAATTTTGTTTATTTTCTAATCATAATTATTATATTTGAATTCTTCTATACAATGTACAGTCTTAATGCTACATCTCTCTTTCCTGAAACATTTATCTCTAGAAAAGAAAGGACCATGGCTAATAATGTTAGACAAGTTTTTCTTATTTTAGGTTTAATTGTAGCATTCATATTACCATCATTCTTCATAGATGATTATTCGAATCCGTCAGTAACTACTTTGGGACAATATCAGATCTTTGGTATCGTATTAGCGATTATCGTTATTGTCGTAGGAGGAATTTTCATCAAATTTACACCTCGAGAAAAGGTTGAGTTCAAAGAAGATTATAAGAAGGCACCGGGGTTTTTTACTTCTATTAAATTATGCATAAAGAGTAAATCATTTATGTGGTATATTCCTGCAGAAATCGCTAATTGGTTTGTATACGGTATACTTCCAACTTTAGTACCACTTTATGCAAAGGCGGTTTTAGGAATGACAGATACTACAATGATCTCACTTTTATTAGGAGCTACATTTTTAGCATCAGCAATTTTCATAACAGTCATATGGAAACCAATTGTGCGTAAAATTGGTAATCGAAAAGCGTGGATGATTTCAATGACAACATGGATTTTTACCCTTTTACCGCTGATGTTTTTAGGTCCAAATATGGAATTAGTCGCAATTATAGTATTTTTCTTTATTGGGCTTGGATTATCTGGATCTTTGTACATAATTGATTTAGTTGTTTCAGATATTATTGATGAAGATGAGGTGAATACAGGTACACGTAGAGAGGCGGGATATTATGGTGTGAATGCTTTCTTTCTTAGATTGGCAATTATTGTAGTATTTATAAGTATCGGTCCAGTTTTTATTATCGCTGATTGGGAAGTTTTCACTCTTCCAGTATCATCTGCTGTTGAAATGGGGCTTCGAACGTTAATGTTTGTTTATCCTGCTGTTGCATTAATAATTGGTATCTTAGCTATATATAAATATCCACTAGATGGAGAAAAATTAATCGAAGTAAGGAAGCAAGTACAAAGCCTCCACAAAGAAAAAAAAAATAAAATATAAAAACTTTAATTTTTCTTAATTTTTTTTAAATTAATTATTCCTTGTCGAATCCTTATAAGTATTTCTTCAATCTCCTCTTTCTTTACTATTAATGGCGGCATAATAATATGAGTATCCTTTTTGTTTCCACAGTAATTCAATAAAACACCCGCTTTTATAATGGAAAGCATACCTAACCTACTATCATCTTCATTATAAAACTCAAGACCCCACATAAGTCCTCTCCCTCTTGTTTCTTTAATAATATCTGAATGTTCTCCTGCTATCTCCTCTAATCCTATTCCAAATAACTTTCCCATTTCTTTTACATGAGCTAAGAATTTCGGATCAGATTGTATTTCTAACATCTCATGAGCAATAGCACATCCCAAATCCGAACCTCCGGTTGTCGAAATATGGATAAAGGGATCATCTTTATAAACAGCTTTTTCTATAAATGGTTTATAACTGCAAGTAGAGAGAGGATACAGACTAGAACTCATTCCTTTCCCACAAACAATGAAATCTGGCACTACTTTTTCATTAGGATATAATCCTCCATAGATTCCCCAGAAAGCACCAGTTCGTCCTAATCCTGCTTGAACTTCATCATTAATAAGCATCACACCTTTATCATCACAAATTTCTCGTACTTCGGGATAATAGCCTTCGGGAGCAATCAACACTCCACCACTTGCAGGAATTGTTTCTAATATCACACATGCAACATCTTCTGTTATAGCATTTCGCATAGCTTCGATATCTCCATAGGGAATTTGCTTAAAATTAGGAGAATTCCATAGAAAAGGATCTTTAAAATCAGGATCTCCTGTTAATAGCGCGAACCCTGTATGACCATGATAACCACCATCTGCTGATATGCATTTTTTTCTTTTAGTATAGGCTCTAGCAAATTTTATAGCAGTATCAATTGCTTCACCACCACTTACTCCAAAAGTTGTTTTGCTAATATCTCCAGGCATTAATTCTGCTAATTTTTTTCCGAGTAGGGCTCTCCATTCTGATAAAAGTAAATGATCACCTACATCTAATCCTCCATCTAACGCATCCTTTAGACGTTGGATGATTCTTGGATTTCGATGTCCTAGATTAAACACACCACCTGAAGAGCGGCAATTATATAGGTCTAAAGGCGGTGTTCCTGGTTTTACGCCTTCTAATGTTTTCAGATGGATTCCATCTCTTTCCCCAGGAATCACGCCTAATCCAAAACCTTTAAACATACGAACTTTAGGACCATTAACATGCTTTGAATACAATTTAAGTAATTCTTTTTGAGTCAAAATACCAATGTATTTTTCCTTAGGATTCCTGTTCATAATGTTAATTAAAAGTGCTTTAATATTTTAAAATTTTAGCTAAGGCTAAGATTTTTATCGAAATTATTTAACTGAATATCTAATTAAAATTAAGTAGTGAATATTTTAAATAAATTATAAATTGAATAAAGAAGAGGAGAATTAGGAATTTTTCCTTAGAAAGTTAAATCTCTTTGCCATTTTTTTTTTCCTTCCTTTTAGACAATTTTATTTATTATAGTATGATTTTTTCAGATTATCTTAGACATAATTGTCTATACTATATCCTCTACAAAAATATTATATAATTTAATTGTATTCTTTTTATTCAAACATATTTTTGGCGATTTTTAAAAAAATGAGATCCAATTTGATTAAGGTAAATATAGTTGTTTTTATTAGCATTTTACTTGGAGCAAATATAATTTCAAGCAATTTAAATTTTTATATCTCCATTTATGGAGATAATATGCCTCTTAATGACATTAAAACAAGTCAACCAGTTCAATCAATGAATGGTATCCCTATTGCAATAACATATGACGATGAAACATCCCCTCTAATCTGTGCTAACGGAACTGGAGGATTTTTTATAACTTGGGCTAGATATAATGGAGATGTTGATTTTTCTGGTCAAAATATTAATCCTAATGGTATTAATCATTGGATAGAAAATGGGATAGATTTAAATTTAGGCGTACCAAGATACCCGAAATTATTAAGTGATGGTTTAGGAGGGTTTATTTTAGTATGGGATCACTATATAGCAGGAGAACCTGAGATTTATGGAATGCGTTTTGATTCAAATGGAACCAAACTATGGCCTGGTTTTGGGGTTGATATCTCTAGTTTTGATGAAGATTTAAGTGGAATATTCGATCCTCATAAAAAACAAGTATGTAGTGATGGTGATAGTGGAGTTATTGTGACTTGGAAGGATTCGAGAGGTGGTTTGCTTTACCATATTTATACCCAAAGAGTTAATTCAACTGGAGGTATAGAATGGGCTACTGATGGCGTTCATATTTGTATTGGTGGTACATTACCAGATGATATTACAAGCTGTAGCGACGGAGAAGGGGGTGTAATAATTGCATGGTATGATCAAAGAGATGATGATGGTAATATTTATGCTCAACGAGTTAATTCGACAGGAGATATCCAATGGACAATTAATGGCAACGAAGTATGTGATTATATAAGAATGCAACACTTACCTCAAATTTGCAGTGATGGAGATAAAGGTGCAATAATTACCTGGCATGATTATAGATACACTTCAATAGATAGCATTTATGTCCAAAGAATCAATTCAACTGGAGATAAACAATGGACAGAATCTGGAATCCCGATTTGTAACATAGATAGCAGCTATAGCATTAATGATATAAATATTATGAGTGATGATTCTGAAGGAGCAATAATCACTTGGCGGGATAATAGGTTAGGTTCTAATGGGCTTTATGCTCAAAAGATAAATTCTAGTGGAGATTTATTATGGACTGCTAATGGGACAAATATATGTTCTGCACCTGGATACCAAAGTGTACCTCAACTTTGTAGCGATGGAGCCGGTGGTGCAATTATAACGTGGGAAGATTATAGAGATGATTGTGATATTTACGCTCAAAGAATAAATTCTAGTGGAGACGTTCAATGGACTACTAATGGTGTTCCCATATGTAGAGTATTAAATGACCAAGAGCAACCTCAAATTTGTTCTGATAGCCAAGGTGGTGCAATCATAACCTGGTACGATATAAGAAATGGAGTTGACTATGATGTGTATGCACAAAGAGTTACATCTGATGGAACTATTCTATGGTTCACTGAAAATGATATTCCAACATCAAGTCATCCCAATGACAGATCTTTAATTGAAAATGCTTATGCAAAAATAAACTGGTCATTATCAGATGATGATGGACTTGGATATTATCGTGTAATTAAAGATGATTCGAATAGTTCACCTATAATAGTGACTGACTGGACACCTTGGTCTAATGATGTTCCTCTAGAAGTTATCATTGACAGTTCTAGTACGGGAACTTATAACTATACAATTGAATATTATGATAATGAATATACGTATGGTCTTCCTGATTCTGTTATAGTTACTATTGATACTACCTCAGATGGAAATGGAAATGGAGGAGAAACGACTATCCCCTTTGGAAATTTTTATTTACCATTTAGTCTTTTTACAATAATTTCAATAATTATTATTAAAAAACGAAGAATTTTAGCAAAGGAGAAATCAAGATATCAAAATTAAATTTAAAATCCTTTTTTTTTAATCTTACTTTTAATTAGTAATTAGAATAGAACTCTAATCCTCTAATCTTGTAGAATGAATTGAATAACGATGTAAATACAGATAATGCTTAAATAGAAAAGAAAAAAGGAAAAATAAAAAATCGCTAAATTTATCTGCCAAATTCGGCAGAAACTAAAACTCATAACCACATTTTTTACAAACATGCTTTTTCGCATACATAGGAATATGTCCTACGTAAGAAAGCACTTTAGTCTTATCTTCTGTAACTTTTATATTCGATCCTACCGCTCCACACATGGGACAAGTAATTCTTTCATCGCTAGCAAAACCTCCTGCACCAATGTCTGGTGGTTTCAATTCTTCTAATTCGGATTCAACTTCATGAAGTTGTTCTGATGTTGATTCTAATACTTGTTCTTTTTCATGGACGCTATCGGTTAACTCTTGTATCTGATTGTCCCTTTGTAAGAGTGTATTATTTAATTCACTTAATTGAGAGTTTAATTGAGTAATTTCCCCTTGTGTAGTAGAAAGTTTTGAGGTTAATTCTTCTACTTGAGAGGTGAGACTACTTATTTCTCCTTCTTTTGCTGATATTGTATCATTAGCATCATTTAATTGACTTTCGAATTCTTTAGCTGCTTTTAAATCTGATGTTAAGCTTGATATATAATCGTTAGCTTCGTTAAGTTTTTCCTCAGTAGAAGTTAAATTGTGTTCAAGATCACTGTTTTTACTTTTAAACTCTGCTAATTCTGTTTTAAGGTTATTATTTTCAGTATTCAAATCTTTAATTACTTCTTGATCATCTGTCTTTGTTTTATCAAGGTTGCTTTTAGTGCCAGTAAGCTGATTTTCAGTTTGTTCAAGTTTACTTTGAGTTTCATCAAGTTCATTCATTGTATCTGCAAGTTTATCTTTTGTTTCAGCAAGTTCCTTTTTTGTATCAGTTAATTGCTTCTCTAAATCATTGACTTTAGCTCTAAGATCAAGTAAGAATTTGCCTTCAACCGACATTTTCTTATCGGGTTTTGTTTCGGCTTTTTCCCAATCAATTGACATATTGTTTTTCACCTTATTGGAATAATTTTATTATTTTGAATAGATTTTATGCATTTATTTTTTTAATGATATATAAATCATAGTGTATTAAGTTTTTAATTATTTTTACTTTTAGACTTCAAATCGCAAAATTTAATATTATGATTTAATTAATTTCAAACTTATAATATATTATAAGGAAATCATAAAAAAATTTGAATACCTAAATGGAAAATACTAGAGATTCACAAAGTGGAATCAATTATATTTCCACTTCAGGAGTTTTTAAAACACCATTTACTTTAATCATTCTTTTACAGTTTTATGTAGGTTGTATTGTAGTAATTTCAATTAATCTTTGGTTCTATAATGATCTCTATTTTCTTTTAACAGGACAGTCATTTTTGCCATTTGTTTTAGGTGGTGAGTGGTGGGAATGGTTATTGCTTCCCTTAAATATCTATGGTAATCTCCTTCTATTTGCTTTTTCTATTATTCTATTTTCAACTATTATTTTTAAGGTACTAAATAAACTCTATCCTCCTAAAGAAGGAGTATTTGAAAGGGGGAGTAAAGAATGGAAATATACTCATCGAAGATTTTGGACTGCATATTTTCCAATTTGGTTAGCAAGAGCTTTGCCTTTACCATGGTCAGATATTATTGTATATCGGTTGTTAGGAGTTAAAATTGGTAGAAATGTAGTTGCTTATGAAGGGTATATTGATCCTGAATTTGTAGAGATTGGAGATTATACAATGACATCTCTTAATATTTGCATTTTTTCACATCTAATATATCAAGATAAGATTTTGATCAAAAAGGTAAAAGTTGGTAATACATGTATTGTTGGACCACAAACGATAATTAGTCCTGGGACAATACTACAAGACGGAGCTATACTGGGGGTTAATAGCTATACATGGATAGATCAAGTATTAGAAGGAGATTTAATTCATGTAGGTACTCCAGTTAGTATGACACTTCAAATTCAATCTGTAGAAGAATCCCAAAAAAAGGCAGAAAGAATAAAAGAAGGTCCTTTAGAGACTCCTAATCATAATAGTAAAAATACTAGCGGAGGAAGTAATTAAGGGATGTTCCAACCTGCCAGCTTGAAAGGAGATTCTCCTACGCCTATAGATGAGAGATTAAGAAGAAAATATTTAGTAATTTATTCTATTGTAATTATTTTTAGTTTTATTCCGTCTATTCTCTTTGAATATACATATCTAGTTATTTTTTGGAGAGAAGGATTATATCTATTTTTCTTTTTACTTTCACCCTTAAATATCATAGTTTTAATTTATTTACTGCAATTTAGTGCTATAGTAATTTCTGTTTTAATTTTAACTTTAATAAATTTAATATTTCTTCCAAAAGAGGGAATATTTAAGAGAGATATAAAAGATAAGAATTATGTTTATTGGAATATGAGAAATATCATTAAAAAGTGGCCACTTTTTATAAGTGCATCAAATCCATTACCCTGGTTTAAAAATCGTTTCACACTTCGATTTTTTGGGGTAATGATTGGAAAGAAAGGAATACATGATAATTGTTGGATCTCTTCTGAATTCGTATCTATTGGAAAAAATGTTATTATTGGAATGAATAGTACTCTTCTAAGTTTTGGAATTGAGCAAGATAAGTTTATTTTAAAAAAAATAACTCTCGAAGATGATGTTCTAATCGGAGCTAAATGCGTATTATTACCAGGAACCCATATTAAGCGAAATACAAAATTATCTGCTCATTCTTATACAAAAGTCAATGATGTATTAAAACAAGATTCTATATATATTGGGCATCCCGTTAAAATAAAGGAAACTAAATAAAGATGATTTCAGAAAGGAGTTTTAAAATAAATCCTGAAAATAAATCTAAAGCAAAAAAAAGAATTGTTTTAATATCGGATACTCATATTACTCGATCTAGAGGTCCATTTAACCTTCATGCATACAATTTAGGTATTGAGCAGATAAATAGGATAAATAATGTCGATCTATATTTACATCTTGGAGATATTACTCATACTGGCACTCTTTTAGAATATGAGTATGCAATGGAGCAATTTAAAAAATTTAAACCAATCTCTAAATGTCCAATAATGATTCTTATTGGAAATCATGATGCGATGAACGTAGGGTATTTACTCTTTGAAGAAATGATTGGAAAGAGGCACTATGAATATGAAGACGATGAGTTATATGTAATTGGAATAGATAGTACTAAACCGGATTTGCCAGGGGGAATTATACATCATAATATTATCGATGTTTTGAGACAACGATTGGAAAAGCGAGAAAGGGAAAATAAATTTAAGGTAGTCTGCTTTCATCATCAACTGATCCCGATTCCTAATACAGGGAAAGAAAGATCTGCAATCGACGATTCAGGAGATATGCTCAAAATGCTTTTAGAAACAAAAGCAGATTTAGTTTTGAATGGCCATAGACATACCTCAAATTTGTATACTGTAAGTAGTAGTGAAAAGAATTTATTTATTTTTAATGCGGGGACCTTTTGTTGTAATAAAACAAGATATCGTGAGTTATTCACTTATTCAATTATTGACATTAAAGAAAACAGTATCACATTTAAGATAATTCCTATCTTAGATTCAAATTCAAAGCGTGAAATTCAACGTCAAGTTAATTACTATCTCCCTTTAGAATTAGAAAAAAATCAAAAACCAATATGTAAGTTTATTCAAATCTCAAATTCTTTAATTAATGGAAAATCAGAAAATTTGATTTCAAATTTAGACCAAGCCATCACTAAAATTAATAAAATTGAAGATATAGATTTAGTAGTGCATAATGGTAATGTAACCCAAAATAGTTATAAGGAAGAATTTGAAATAGCAAAAGGAAAGATTAGCAATTTAAAATATCCATATATAGTTGTACCTGGCTATACTGATTCGAAACCTCCTGCTTGGGAGTATTGGCGATATTTTTTTGGTGATTTTGATCCATTATATGAGAATGAAAAGCTATATTTTCAAGGTTTAAATTCTACAACCCGAGATTCTACAGAGGGATTCATAGGGAGAAAGAGAATGAGTAAGTTTA
The DNA here is from genome assembly GCA_019058425.1 of Promethearchaeota archaeon. Classification (GTDB taxonomy): domain Archaea; phylum Asgardarchaeota; class Lokiarchaeia; order Sigyniarchaeales; family SOKP01; genus Loki-b32. The sequence continues at coordinate 26,635 of JAHPYZ010000007.1, read as the reverse complement.
TCGAAAAAGTTCTATCACTTAGTCACCAAAAAATATTTGGAGTCTGTTGTTTTCATAGTTTAATACCTACTCCTTTAAGTATTTGGAGAACTGAATTAATAGATTCTGGTGATGTGCTTTCTCAATTTGCTCATTCACAAATTGATCTTTGTCTAAATAGTTCACCTAGTGTATCATTTAATGTAAAAATAGATAATACTGTTTTTTCCAATGGTGGAAATCTTAGTCCTGAACGATTTGATGAAACTTTCATGGAAATTAATATCTATAAAAAAGGCATTGTTGTGCTAAAAGAACATAACTTAAAAACTGGTCAAGTAGAAATAGTGGGTAATTATAACATTACTATTTTTATTTGAATATCTGGGAAGAATAATTTTGGAGCTAGTTAAATACGTGATCTATTCTTGATAAAAATTAAACTTAAAAATAATCTACTTTTTATTAAAATAAAGTAAATGCTTAAACTGACTATAAAATAAAAGATTTTTGGCATTAGAAGGTCATACTTATGGCTAAAGTAAAATTGAATCTATTAAATATTTTCCAGCTTAGAGTTAATAAAAAATTTATAGAATATGAGGGAAAAATTGTTGAAGACATAATGTCTCAGTTTTTAAGTGAACATAAAGACAAACTTGATGCTGGATTGTTGAATAAGAACAAAAAACAATTTAATACTCAGGTTCTAATTTTATTGAATGGACGTAACATAAAGTATCTTAAAAACTATAAAACAAGCCTTAATGATGGAGATGAACTCTATTTATCATATGCTCTTGCTGGAGGTTAAGAAAAAAATAGGTTTAAACGTTAAGCTTAAATACTAAAATAATCATTAATCTTTTACGAAAAGCGATTATTTATTAATTGTTCTTAATATTGAATAATTTAGAAGACATATCATTAAGAGCTATTCAAAATCTGAAATTGGTGATGTTATATTTCAAAGAAAATTGGAGTCATGGGCTTGGATAATGCAGGTAAGACTAGTATTATAACAGCAATTACGAAACGCTTTGGATTTGAAGAAGAAATAGCTAGATTGACGCCAACTAGAAGAATTGCCCGAGATTCATTTAGATTTCTTGGTATTGAGTTTACAAGAATGGATTTTGGAGGACAGAAACAATATAGGGAAGAATATTTGAAACATCCCGAGAAATATCTTATGGGAACAGATCTTTTATTCTATGTTATAGATGCTCAAGATTTTAATCGATACATTGAGTCAATAGATTATTTGGAAGAGGTACTTCTTTTTTTTAAGGAAGAACAAGAAAATGTGCCAATTTGCATTCTTTTTCACAAATTTGATCCTCAACTTATTAATGATAAGGATATCAATAAAAGAATTCTAACTTTAAAGCAAGCGTTGACACGCTACTCTAATGCCTTTGACATCTTTTTCTTTGAAACAACAATTTATGATATAAAATCTATTATGGATGCATTTTCAAGCGGCTTATCTATGCTTTTTGAAAAGATTGAGATGGTATCACAATTATTTTCTGAAATAAGTAAAAATTATAATTCAATATTAATATCTCTCTTTGATGCGAAAGGAATTACCCTTGGGGAATTCTACAGACCGCATTTACAATTGACGGAGAAGTTAAAAATATATGAAATATATATTGACTTACAGAAACGAGTAGTTGCCGAGAATAGAACACTTCTTGAGTTTTCAGATAAATTCGACAGTGGAGAAAGATTTTCTGGTTTAATTGAAGTTCTACATTTTGGGAATCTAGAATTTTATCTATTGTTTATTGTTGAAGAGGATAAAGCAAATCTTGAAAAAACAATTACACTATTAGATAGAATTGAAGCTGCAAAACCTCAAATGGAAAATCTAATTTTACAGATTATCCAATAGATTCTTTATAACTAACGCAGCTGGAGGGATTCGAACCCCCGAGCGCTTACGCGCACCGGCTTTCTTGATGATCTTAATAAACACTCGAGGCCGGCGTCTTACCATCTAGGCTACAGCTGCTTTATTTTTTATCTCTATAAATAGCGAAAAAGTTTTTCTATATACCAATAAAGCCTTTTAAATATAAAATTATTACTCCTTTATCATTAGGGGAACTAATTTCTATGAAGGAACATAAATTTTTAGTTTTAAAGTAGGATCTAGTAATTTAATGATTCCTTCTTCTTCATATTGTCTTAATAATAACTTTATTGTTGATACTCTTACATCATATCTTAAAGCAATATCCGTTGCTAAAATAGTTTTCCTTTTTAAGATTGATTCTTTGATTTCTTTCTCAAGATTTTTTGGAATAAAAGCATCCCTCTCAACAATATTGATTTGTTTGGTTCTCCCGTATTTTCTTCGAAGACTCAGTGTAGCTTTTCTTATAATTTGCTTTTCTTCTTTTTCCGACACCAAAAATCACAAAATACTAATTAAAATAAAGAAAATATAATCTAATTGAAATTATGAATATTTAAAATTTAATAAAATTTTTGATTTATTATTGAAAATTAAATTTAATTTTTCAGCATTGATTATCTGATAAAAATACTTAATTTTGAAGGGATTTGAACGATTCATATTATTTTAATGTAAAAAGAAAAAGACCAGAAGAAATTTATAATGATGTATCAGATTATTTTAAAGGAGAAATCTTAAATCAATATGCACACTCTAAGAGTATGATGAAGATTCAAGAAAAAATAACTATTAGAGCTTTAGAATTATTAGATATTAGAAAAAAAGGAGCGTTTATCTTAGATGCAGGTAGTGGTCCAGGATTTGCGGCGATGTTTCTAAAGGAGTTGGGATATAGGACTGTAGCACTTGATATTATAGCTGAATTCTTAAATTTTTATAATATAAAAGATTTAAATCCGATTACTGCAGATATGTGTTTTCCCCCTTTTAAAGGAAAAACTTTTGATGCTATTCTTTCTATTTCGGCATTACAATGGATATATAGAGATATAGCAAATAAAAAAATGCATTATTTGTTAAATCATTTATCTAAATCCTTTTATCATATTTTAAAACCCGATTCTAGAGTTATTATTCAATTTTATCCCAAAAATAAAGAAATTATGGAACAAATTGGCAAAATAATTGCAGATAATACAGAATTTCAAGGAAATTTCATAATCGACAATCCAAATACCAGCAAAAAAAGAAAAATCTTCCTTTTGTTAGAAAAGAAGTCATAATTAGATATATTAACCCGTAAAATTAGACGTGTCTTTCTTTTTGCATACCTATTTGAATTTGTCTATAAGCATAATATTTTATTTAACTTATTTTATAATATTTTTAAATTTTAATTTAAAAATTCTAGAATAAATTTAGATGATTATATGAACAAGCAAACACACAGTAAAATACGATTACGAAAATCGACACTTCTATTGATAGTAGTAATTTTAGGTATTATTCCCACTTTTTTATCAAATTATGGCAATTCAAATAATCTGGTTGAAAACTTAAATAAGGATACTTTTTTAGATAATGAAAATTATAATTATGGATCCCTAAAAACTAGTGTATTAGGCAATTATTCATGGTGGGATACAAATTTTGCTTATCGTAGATTAATTACAGTTACAAATCCTTATAGTTTTACTTTTACTGATTTTGGAGTAAGTTTAACATTCAATTATGCGGAATTAGGTGGTAAAATTCAACCTGACTTGGATGATATAAGAATTATTGAGAATGGAGTTCTGAGAAATTATTATGTTGTAAAAGATTATCCTTCAACTGATTATGCAACAGTATGGTTTGATACTGATATTATACATAGTACAACTGAAAGAGATACATATTTATATTTTGGTAATCCTACTGCTACAAATGCAGAATCAACTAATCCTTATAATAGTTTTGGTTGGGTTAAGAATGGTGATTTTGAATTAGACATTAATACAAGTCAAAATTTTGAACCATTTGGATGGTATTTCTCACATAATCCTGTAGATACAATAAAAGGTAAAAATAATCCTAGTCCATTAGAATCTGATAGTTCTGCTTCAAGTAGAGAATCATTTGTGAATAAACTGATTGATGATCCACAACAAGCAGAAAGAATAGGGAATGGTGATTACGCATATAAATTTGGGACTTCAGGTGTTAAATTACATACTGATACTATTAACGATTATGCCGGCACCTTATTCAGTTACCCTTTTAAAGTTCCAATTGTTGATGGTGAGATTTCCTTAAATGTTTATAGAAATATTAGGACTTACAGATTTGAAAAACCGAAAAGTATGGATACAGATTTAAATGTGGATGGATATTTTATAAGAGTATTAAACGGTTCAGCCCTATATTATAGTACTGATCCAGATCAGCATGATGATAATGATATTACTCATTATAATTATGATAATTATGGTGAAGTATTTGATGGATATTCACAGTACAACCCAAGCTCAAAAAAATGGTTACCTCTAGAAGATCAAACAAAATTAATTGATTATGATACTCATACATCTGGGAATATTGTAAAAGATACTCTCTCAGACACTTCTTCCGATGGTGAACTAACAGGAGCGATTGAAATCAATTTAACACGATATATGGGTGAAGTATTATTTTTTGAATTGGGAGTTTGGGGTGATGAATCCAATGCTCAATTCCAAACTAAGTCTGCATTTTTCCAAGTAGATGATATTAGATTTAATTATACTCTTACAACATCAATTGAAGAATTACAAGCTTTTGAATCAGATGTCACTATAGTCGCTAAAGATGTTGATGGCAGAATTGTACCTAATGTAGAAATATTCATGATAAATGATAGTGCCAGAGGAACACCAAGCTTTATTATTGATTCTAAAGTTGCTGTAGATGGTAAAATTACTTTTAAAGATTTACCACGTGGAAGATATAATATTACTGCTAACTACACTGTAGGCTCTCAAGAACTTGAAGTATTTAATAGCAGTCAGTTAGGTATAGGGCCATATTATATTAATGGAATCAATTACACGGTTGAAATTGAATTGAATCTATGGACCATAGATTTTGAAATTATAGATTGGGATGGAATTCCATTAAAATATGGTTATATTGATATTAACGAAACTAGCGGTAACAATTTTGTAGAAACACTTACTCTTGATGAAGATGGAAAAGCAACTTTTCGAGGATTGAATCGGTCTAGTTATTATTATAAGGTTTTTTACGATAATGAGGATTATGTTAATAATTTTAACCCTGTAGCACTGAATGAAAGTTTTATATATCGAAGTGATTATATCCAAAACAATGTAAAATTTAGAAGTCATATCATTAATTTAAATAGTACTTGTATTGGAAGTTATTCTTTAAATGAACGCATTTATACAGATGGTTCAAGAACTGAAATAGGAAATAAGAAAATAATAAAAGCTAACATTGAACTGGAAGATATGGAAGATTATTTAGAAGATATTTCTGTCTATTACATTGATAAAGATGATTCAGTTGTAGGCAATTTGATCTATTACAAAGAATACACTACAACAAATATTACAAATGATTCCATAGCACTTGACATTTCGCTTATTGATAATGAGAATTTAATAAATGATGGTTATGAAGTATATGGATTACAGATTGTAGTTAATGGCTTTAATTCTACGAAATCTAATGGTGTGATTAATGTAGATTTAGTCGAAACATGTAATGTTGATATTCGCACACCAATAGCTCGTTTAAACATTCGATTAATGTATTATAGTGATATAGATAAAGAGTATAAGCCTTTAAGTGGAACCATTAAAGTAGTTGATGATTTGACTGGATTACCCTTAGTAAATCTCTCTTCTTTCTCTAGTAGGGATGGATATGCCTATGCTCCAAAAAATTCTTATGAAACGCCATTTTGGTATTTAAGAGGAAGAAAATATAATTTTACCATTGATATTGCAAATAATACAAATGTGGAGTTTAATATAACATATGTTGTTCCACCACAATGGATTCCCGCACCTGGCGTAAAAATCAGTGAATACAATTATACTCTTTATCAAAACTCGTCGATCACTTTTAATATGATCCCAGAGGCAGGAGTTAATTTTACTGATTATGACTCTTCATTTAATAGGAGTTATGGTATAAGTGAAGTGTTATGGGGAGAAACAATGAATTTTTGGGTAGAATTTTTATCCACTAATGATAATTGGGCTACGTGGGAATATGTACCTGATCCTCCTGCAACTTGTTTATTGACTGTAAAATTAGCGGGTACAGAAGATGTATTAAAAACAGTTGAAATGATTTATGTTGGTTTAGGTAATTATACAGCAAATTTTGACTCAGGTTTGATTTCTGCGGGAAGTGATAAAAAATATTATGATATTCAAATTAGTGGATACCATCCAACTTATGATAACCCAACACCGATAGTCTATTTGGTAAAAGTAAATGCAATACCAACAAGTATTAGTGCTCATGATTATAGTTCACAAGCTATCTTACCAAGTAAAATATATTCTGTTTATTATAATGAACTCGTAAACATAACGATTCTTTATTCAATCGATGGATCTGGAACCCCCTTAAATGATGCAGAGTTAACTTATGAATGGTTAGGGCTACCTGCTATGATTATCTCAGCTGATCCTATAAATTTTGGATTTTTCACTCTTACTATTAATACCTCTGATGCACAGAGCACAGGTCTGAAGGTTATTAGCATCACAGCAGTTTATGAAAATTATACAACACAATCAGATTTCTTAGTTTATATTAATATTTTTGAGAGAAAAACAATTTTAAATGATCAGACTGCAGATTTGGTATATTTAAGTTCAAAAATTTGGATCGAAGATCCTAAATACTTCATATTTACCTATAAAGATGATAGTACGAAAAGAATTATTGGGGATTTATCTCTTGCTACTTATGTATGGGAAGAATTATATGCAAATGGCACAAAAGTTCCTGGTAGCCAAGGTGCCGGAAGTTTATCACAAAATGCCAATAACACGTATACATTAGATTTTAGAACTGAGATAAGATCCATTGGATATTATTTCATTTATGCTACATTAAAACAGGATAATTATGCCCAGAAAAATGCTTTCATAAATATTGAAATCATGTCAAGGGAATTTTCTGTATCATTTAATGATCCCCAACTTGGAAGTAATAATCAAGTCAGTATAAATCAAGGGACTGATATTGATTTTGAGATCAGTTTATGGGATGAAACTCGGAACATTGAATTGGTTAATGCAACAGTTAAAATCAATTTCAGAGGTTTTAATTATGATTTTGACCCTGATCCCGTTAACGATGGCACGTATATTTTCACTTTAGAAACGGGAAATATTGATACTTTTATTACTGCAAAAACATTTGTCGCTAAAGTTAACATTGAAGTAGCCAATTTCACCAAACAGGAAATCACAATTACTATCTCAGTGAAGATGGAGGAAATTTTTGCTGGAATGCCAACATTCTACTTTATATTAATAACTGCATCGATTATTGGTGTAGTAGGAAGTTTAGTAGCATATAGAGTTATCCAGCAAGCAAGAATTCCAAAACATGTAAAGAAGATCAGAAAAATTAAGAGTTTAATAAAGTCTAAGAAGAAAATAACCGAATTACCTTCTATTCCAACAATGAATCAGATGATAACTAAATTATTTGGAAATGATTGGCGGGAAATTGGACTTTCACTCGATGAAGTGTTAGGTATAAAAGATTTAAAGCCTAAAAAGTTACCAAAAAAAGAAAAAGTATCAAAGGAGCCATCAATAGATAAATTAATAGAAGAGAAAGTAAAAAAAGAGAAAATCAAGAAAGAAGAAGTAAAAATAGGAAAATTAACCGAAGAACAGGTTCCAAAAAAAGAAATTCAAAAAGAAAGAGGTGAGGATGAGTAATGCCAATAGGATTAGTCATAATGAGATGGGATATTAAAGTTAGTACGGAAATCCTTGCAAAGTATCCTGAAGAACTTATTATAGGTGATGAGACTTTAATGCAAATCTATGCAGCGCATGAATATACGGGAGAACCAGGAATGATAAGTTTATTAGTTGGTCCCCTAAATATTGCTTCATATTATACTGGGAGAGATAAACCGCTTTATATCATTTTATTACTTAATTTAGACGAGGATGCTGATACATTTGAAGGAGGTTTATCAGATATTTCGCGTGTTATATTTCAAAACTTCGAAGATAATGCTTATCTAGATATGATACCTTTTCTTTTCCAACGTCTATCAACATATCCTAATTTAAATGAAGAACAAAGTTTAGCAATAACTTACGTGGACAATGTAAATCGATTAATAATTAATCGACTTAGAGAGGAAGGTGTTATAACTAAATCTGAATTGAAAATCTGGCTAAAGGATCAATATAGAGAAGGATTTTTTGATGTAGATGCGATTTTAATGGAATTAATTAAGAAGGAAATTGTTAAAGAAACCTCAGTAAAAGGAATGCCTTCCGAGTTAATATTTCTTATAAATGATCTTTTTATGTTGAGGAAACCTCCAATTAACTTACTGAAAAATTCGGTAGAACATGGACTTCCAGAGAACTTTTCTGAAGAATATAATGTAGCGGTTAAGAAATTTTTCGAAAAATATCGACCTTCAGATAATGATAATTTAAAAATTTTAGATGAAGTAATCGCAGATCCTCAAGTCTATGAAATTCTGAAACTTCTAAGAATTTCAGTTGTTACAAAAAATGTTTTAGAGAAACTTAGAAAAAAGGGAGTAGATGATATAGATGGAGGTTTAAAGAAGTTATGGGATAATCAATTGATTCATGTATTTCAAGATAATAAGGGAAATGAGTATTATGCATTACTTTCTGATTTCTATACCTCGCTAATGTACCCCAAATATATTGTAAATACTATTATTCATCAATATAGTGTAAAATCAAAATCAAATGCTGTTTTGATTGAGTATTTAAACGTGCTTGACGATAATTACCGTTCTACAAAACTAAAAACTGAAAAAATAGAAGAGGATTAATTTATTATTTTTTTTTTATTTGATTTTTTTTTGCTTTTAAAAAAACGAGAATATATTTAAAGAAATTACTAGTCTGTTAGATAATTCTTCAATTTATTTGCTTTTTCATAAAATTCTTTATAAAGCTTATCATCTCCTAATTCAAGGCATAATTCTGATATTTTGTCGAAGAATTGGGCCGTTTGAGCAATATCTCCATTTTCTAAGCAATCTTTTGCCTGTTTAATTAGTTGATCTCTTTCAAATAAGGATTTCAATAAAGGAGATGCATCTGTACTAACCTCTAGGATATCTGCTATTATTTGGATCATCTTATCTCGATTTTGGGATTCGATTGCAATCATTGAATATGTTTTTAATCCAAGGATCTCTTCAATTTTTACCACATCTAAAGCATCTTCTAAATCTTGTTTGTTTCCGATCACGGCAGTATGAGCATAAGGAGCATGTTCTCTCACTAATTCTATGAAAAATTTACTTTTTTCCACATTTTCTAATGTAGAGTCCGTGATGATAAGAACTGCATCGCTCCCAAGTATGAAATCATTCCATAAATAGCTGAATTGCTCTTGTCCTGCGAAATCCCATAAATGGAAATATAACTTTCCTATTTTAACAGTAGAAATTTTTCCCGTTATTGTAGGAATGTGCACTGAAGGAATTTCAGTTGCACAAATTAGCTTAGTAGTAGTAGTTTTTCCTACACCTGAAAATCCTACAAGAGAGATTTTTGTTTTTAGATTTCTATGAATAGAATCCATTATTGGGTCAATTAATTCCATCAGAGTAAGATCCAAATTGTCAATATTATCACCAAAGGTCTCAATAAACTCTTTTTGCAGAGTTTTCAAATGAGATTTTGTCTGGGAAAGATCATCATTTATATCAATGACAAAGACGAAAATCAGACCATGTTCGTCATCGACAGTGAAAACAACTCTATATTTAATATAATCATAGCTTTCTAGTTCAATTCCAATCCCAGTGGTAAATTCAGAATACAACTTAGTGAAATCGTCTAAAGACAAAGCTTTGCCGAAATTCTTATTATAGAGAATCTTTTCATCCTTTAAAATGTATACTTGCCTTAACATCTTCTCTTGTTTATATCATTTGGTTATTTTTCAGTGATTCTTCAATCTAAATTCAAATATTTAAATTTTTAGAATTTGATAAATATGAAGGATATCCGTTAGAATTGATATTTCATATTTAACTTTAAAACGGAGAAATTTATGAGTGAAAACACTATTTACAGCCATCAATGAAGAGTATATAAGATCATGTAAAAGCTTAGGAATTCTATTTTTTCTTCTTAATGTGATCTTTTTTAGGAGAAGGATATTAAGTTTGATAACAAATTTTTCTCTGAATAATTATAAAATGTACCAATTTATGTACACAATATATTTATGCCTAAGTTTTTTGATTCAAAACCAATGATTTAATAACAAACTAGTATACTTTAATAAAAAGTTAAATACTAAAATTTGTATAATTAATGATAAAAAAATCTATTTTTTTTAAAAATTAATACAAAAACATTTTCAATAAAAATTGGTATACAAATATGAATAAACTAAAAATAAAGCGAACGAAAATTATCGCAGGGATATTCTTAATAATTTTTACCTTAAGTTCGATATCTACAATTTTTTCGCCAATATTTTTAAATTCAGTAAATTTCAATAACAATCTTGACGAAAATAAGGATTTTGATTATTTACAACCATTATTGAGTCAAGAAATAGGAGAAGATCCTTGGTGGAACGTATCTTACCAATGGAGACAATGTATTAATATCACCAATCCAGGAGATTATAATCTTACAGATAATTTTATAAGTATCGAATTTGATTATGTCGCTTTAGGAACGAAGATACGACAAGCAGATTTAACTGATCTTAGAATAGTAGAAAATTATGAAGTAAGAAATTATTATGTGAAACAAGATTTTCCTAATACTGGTCGAGCAACTGTGTGGTTTGAAACGAATTCTACTGCTGGCCAGTCTGAATATGATACTTACATGTATTTTGGTAATAATTCTATTGATTATCGTGGAAGTAATCATGTTAGCTATGATCCTTCTGGCACATCATGGTGGAGTTTTGAAGAGGGTACTGGAGTTCAAGGTTCAACAGTTGATGATTCATTAAATTTTGCTGATGCTCATCTTTATGGAACTGGTGGTAACTATCCTGATTATGATTCAGACAGCGCAATTGGTTCATATTCTCTTAACTATAATGGAGCTAGTGATTTTGTTTATATAAATGATTCATTGCATTTTACTCAACCAAATGAAATTTCAACAGTAACAGTTAGTTGTTGGTTTAAAACGTCATTTACTGGTAGCTCATATAGCTCAAATTGGGCGTTTTTTGATTTTGATAGATCAGAATATTTTAACTTCTATATAAGAGGAGATGATGGACGTATTGGTTTTTCTAGTTCTGCTACTGGTTATAGTGGTCAAAATGATTTTTATGGAAGTACTACTGGGTTAAACAATGGAGATTGGCATTTTGCTTGTGTTGTTTATGATGGAACAGACAAAATTATCTATATTGATGAGGGTGTAGAAGATGCAAGATGGGTAAATGCTATGAATGGTTTAGCCTTTGGTAGATCTGCTGATAGATGGGGATTTTTTGGTGATGGTTCTGAAGCTACAAGCGTGAATGGTGGTAGAAATAATATTTATTATGATGGTAATATAGATGAAATTAGATACTTTGAATACGCAGTCGCTCCTGATGAAATAGAGTGGTTAGCGAAATATTATGAAATTAATACAGATATGTTACCAGTAACTGAACGTGCTGCTGCTGTTACAATTACCGTTAAAGATGTTGATGATAGATTAGTTCCTGGAGCAGAAGTTTCACTATGGAAAAATACTACACATATATTAGAAGTGGATGGTACTCCTTATACTGCTAACACATTATCAGACGGTAGCGTATCATTCACAAAAGTACCATTTGGATTCTATAATATTAGTGTTAATTACACATTGGTCTCTGGATTATATGAAGCCATTGTTTTTTCTGGTGAAAGTGACCCTGGCTGGGTTGAATTCAAAGGATTAATTGTATCGTTGAATGTGACTGCTGATCTATGGACAATTGAATTTGAAATTGATGATTGGGACGGGGATCCAATGAATTATGGATATGTAGATATAAGTGCTGGTAACAGCGAAATATTAGAGTCTTTGACTCTTGATTCCGAAGGAAAAACAACTTTTCGTTGGTTAAATGCTTCCAGTTATAACTATACTGTATATTATGATAATTTAGATTATGATATACAGAATCCTACTCGTTTAAATCAGACTATTATAACAAGATCAGCTTTACCACCACCTCTTGTAGAATTAGTAAGAGTTGATATATCAAAACTAGAAATTATTGTCCTTGACAACACAGAAACAGTTCTAGTAGACGGAGCCACTATTAGATTAACTATTAATGGTACAAATGATATAGTAACTGAATTAAAAACACAAGAAGATGGTGTTGGCTATGGTCAAACAAACGATGAGCTTATATTCTGGTATAAAAGAGGATGGACGTATAATATATCTTTGTGGATTGTTAATACGAGATTTAATTTCAAATTAAACTACTCAGATCAATTCTATAATCCTATAGCACCTCCACAACCAGAATATAATTATACATTATATTCTGCATCAAGTATAATATTGGAAATTGCCTTAAATTTTCAGGATTATATTACACAACTACAAAATGCAACTGTAATTGGTGGAAACCTTGTGACTTGGGGTCAAACTTTTACTGTTTCAGTTAATTTTTCAATTTCCAGTAATGCAGGAGTTGATTGGATGGGAGATGATGGAATTAATAGTCTAATAACTTGTACTATTAAAAGCACAGCAGTGGGCAATCCCACTATTTTCGAAGATCAAATGAGCCTATTAGGAAATGGGAATTATACTATTGATATTGATTCAGGTCAGTTTACTGCAGGAAATTACGGTAAATCTTATTTAGCTTCTATATCAGGACTAAAAGCTGCATACAGAACAGCAATAGATCTGACAATATTATTTACTATAGCTCCTGTGCCAACTGGATTAACAATACATAACTATACAACTCTTAGTATATTATCGATAAATGAGGTCTCGCAATATTACTATGATACTATCAACGTAACTTTTAGATATTATGATGCTAATACAGATAATCCACTTACAGCTGATATATTTACATATGATTGGGATTATGGCTCAGGTACAGTTAATTCCGATCCTTTGAATCCCAATTATTATACTCTTGAAATTGATACAGCCTTAGCTGCTAATGTTGGTAAGTATCTAATTGAAGTTTCAGTAGGACTTGAAAATTATACTAAAATTGATGATTTTGGATTCTTCATTAATATCTTATCAAGACCAACCACTCTTAATGACCAAGATGGAATTGTATATATCTCTCAAGATATCTATATATTTAAAGAGATTAATTTTACCTTTAATTACGAAGATGCTATGAGTTCTATACATATTCCAAATTTGGATGAGATGAGTTATCTATTACAAAAGATTGATGAAGACGGAAACCCAATTCCAGGAACTTCAGAATCTGGAATTCTATTAGAGGATTTAGATACGTATACGTTAGATCTTGATACAGAAACGCGTGAAGATGGGGAATATTCAATTATAGTTACTTTTGATAAACTTAATTATGACCATAAAATTGCGATTATTTCACTAACAATTATGAAACGAGTCATTGAGTTTTCATGGGTTAGTGATATTGTAGATTCTAGATTGAATTTAGATTCAGGAGAAACTTTTGATTTCATCTTAACTTTATCAGATCCAAACAATGAGACTCTTCCAAATGCTCCTATTATTGGAGCTAGTATTTCTTTAACTTTAAGAGATATTACATATTCTACGAATAACGGATTTATTATAGATAATCGTGATGGCACTTATAGGGTTAGATCATATTCGATAGCTCAGCCGTTCTTTATGCCTGAAACATTTGTAGCTACTCTTACTATTGATAAACAATATTTCTCAACAAAATCAGAAAGTATTACTGTTGTAGTTAATATGCAAGAATTTCTTGGTATGCCATTGTTCTATTTCTTGATGATTGTGGGCGCTGTTGTAGCTGTTGTAAGCAGTTTAGTAGGATATCGAGTAGTTCAACAAAGTCGTATCCCTACATTTGTCAAAAAAGCAAGAAGTATGAAAAAGGACATTAAAGGAACAAAAGCAATTTCAGAATCGCTTTTATACCCCACAAAAGAGGAATATATCGTAAAGAAACTAGGAGATAAGTGGGATGTCATTGGTTTATCCTTATCAGATGTTATGGGGATAAAAGCTAAGAAAAAGAAGTTGCCAGCTATAAAAGAAGAGAAACCTAAAAAGTTACCTAAAGTAAAAGAGGAAAAAGTACCAGAACCAAAGCCAGAGCCAGAACTGGAGCCAGAACCAGAGTCAGAACTGGAGCCAGAACCAGAACCAGAACCAGAGTCAGAACCAGAACCAGAAAAGAGAGAAGAATTTCCAGAAGATGATGAGTTTAATGAACCATATGGAGGTGAACCATAATTCCAGTTGGCTTAGTAGTTATGAGATGGGATGAGCGAGTAGGAACTGAAATTTTAGCTAAGTATCCTGAGGAAATAAATATAACAGACAAAACTCTAATGCAAGTTTACAGCACTCATGAGTATAGTGGTGAATCTGGGATGATCAGTTTAATGATTGGATCTCTAAATATTGCCTCTTATTATACTGGACCTGATAAAGGATTTTACATTCTTTTACTTCTAAGTTTAGATGACGATCCAGATGCATATGAGGGAGGCTTAATTGATATATCTCGAATAATCTTACAAAATATTAGAGATGATGCTTATGTAGAAATGATCCCTAATCTATTTAGAAGATTATCCGTGTATCCTACACTCAATAATGAACAACGGCTTGCTATCACTTACCAAGATGAAATTAAGAGATTAATAATCAACCGCTTAAGAGATGAAGGTGTAGTCTCCAAATCAGAATTAATGGTATGGCTTAAAGACCAATACAAACAAGGTTTCGTAGATTTAGAGGGTGTCTTAATAGAACTCATTAAAAGAGAAATTGTGAAAGAAACCTCAGTGAAAGGTATGCCCTCAGAGCTCATCTTTTTAATACAAGATGTTGTAGCTTTACGTGTACCTCCAGTAAAAATAATGGATGATCCAGCTAGTCGTGGTTTACCTTCTCAGCTTTCAGAGGACTACAGAATGGAAGTTAAGAAATATTTTCAAAACTATAATCCTGCAGAAGGAGATAATCTTAGAATCATAGATATTCTTATTAATCCCCAAGTTTATGAAACACTACGATTGCTAAGAAATGCTATTGTAACTAGGAATGACCTTGAAAAATTGAGAAAGAAGGGTGTTGATGATCTTGATGATGTTTTAAAGTTGTTATGGGATACTCAAATGATCCAAGTTTTCCAAGATGAAAGGAATAATGAATACTATGCCTTATTATCTGACTTTTATTTAGATCTAATTTTTCCCAAATACCTTTTAAACGTCATAAAAAATGTATATGATCAAAAATCAAAAGCAAGTCAAGTCTTAGTAGAATATCTAACTGTTCTGGAAAATTCATATACAAGTATTAGAGCAGCAAAAAAAGCTGAAGCAAAAGCTAAAATATAAACTATTTTTTCTTTTTTTTTTTCTTATTTTTTTTACTTACTAAAATTTTTCAATTCTCGAAGATATTATTTCATAATTAAAATTATAATTTTTTAAAATCAAGAGTGATAATAATGGAAGAAAAAGTTCCACCGGAATTTGACGATTTTGACCTGGATAACCTTGCTAAACCCAATGCGCTTCCTGAAGATATTGATTATGAAACTCATATTATTGCGACTTATACCGCAATGCTTCACAGAAAAATGGATGCATTTTATATGTTCCAAGCTGTATGTGTTGAACAGTCTACAGGTACTTTTGTTCCAGTACCTGCTGAAACTCCAGAACAAAGAAGAAAGCATGTAGCAAAAGTTATTGGATGGTGGAGATTTCCCGATTTTGAATATGAAGGAGCAGAAGATTTTTTCGGCAATCCTAAAATGCACCAATATGTCCTTCAAATTGCTTACCCCTTGAATTTCAAACCGCAATTTCCAATGTTGTTTACAACAATCTATGGAAACATTTCAATGGGTGGTCCTCTTAAAATGGTTGATGTACGTTTTCCAAAGGCTTTCTTAAAAGAGTTTAAAGGTCCTAAATTTGGAGATGCAGGAATTCGGAAAATTCTTGGCGTAAAAGAGCGTCCTCTTTTAAATAACATGATCAAGCCATGTGTATATACAGATCCAAAGATTGGAGCAGATCTCGCATATCAAGCTGCGGTTGGTGGATGTGACGTTATAAAAGATGATGAATTAATAGCTGATGTTGAATTCAATCCAATAACAGAAAGAGTAACAGCCTTTATGGAGGCTTTAGATAGAGCTGATTCAGAAAAGGGAGAAAAAACACTTTATACAGTGAATATTACTGATAGGGTTGATAGAATGTTTGAATTAGCAGATATCGTACAAGAACATGGCGCTAATGCCTTAATGGTTAACCATATATCTGTAGGATATTCAGCTATGCGAAAGTTAGCAGAAGATCCTTCTGTAAAGGTACCGATTTTGGGGCATATGGATTTCGCAGGTTCACTATACCAGGATCCTGTGAGTGGAGTTTCAAGTCCCTTAGTTCTTGGTAAATTTGGTAGGTTAGCCGGTTGTGATTTTATTGTACATCCCGCTCCGTATGGTAAAGCTCCAACTACCGCAGATAGATTTAAAGAAACGGCAAGACAAATGGTAATGCCAATGCGAAATGCTCCACATATAAAAAGAACAATGCCCATGCCAAGTGGTGGCATCACTCATAGTCTTGTAGAAAAATGTGTAGGAG